>CAZWLS010000051.1:0-17247 GCA_964634415.1 uncultured Roseivirgaceae bacterium
ATGACACTACCTGGGGAATATCGGCTCAAATCAATACCTATGATTTTCACCTCTTCCAATACGCTAGTAGAGTCTTGAGCTATACTTACAGAATACATGCAACAAACAGCAATTATCTGCATGCATTTTGAAATAAACCGATACATCTTAGTAGTACTAAGAGTTAAACATCTCGACATTCTCCACCCGGAATGCAGAATTCAAATGACAGGGCAGGTCTCCTGGCTTGTCTGATTTTGGTTTCCTTCCCATCCTTTACGGACAGTGGATTTTGATTAGACCAAAACATTTTTCAGACTTACAGTTGCGGGGACAGCTCTCGAATTCCAAACTTACTGGTCACGAGATTCCCATTTTAATTTTCTCCTTTTGATCGAGGAGAAAAACCAAGTCAGAAACAAAACTAAACAACTTATTAGGATGATGCCTACTTTTGAAGCATGAATAGACTTATTTTCGGAATAATCGTTCTTTTTCATGCTTGTTCAAGCCCAGAAAAAGAAAATTCTACTGTTTTTGAGATTCAAGAGGTAAAATATGCCAAAGGATTCCACTTCGAATCGCAAGGAGAAAACAGATACCTAGTTGTAGACGAACCGTGGCCCAATGCGGCTAAGCCTATTCGATATCTGCTTAATGGCACACCAAAAAGAGTCGTCTGTACATCTACTTCACATCTTCCATTTTTTGAAATGTTAGGCATGGAAGAATCAGTGGTTGGATTTCCTAATCTAAACTACATCAGCTCTGATATTTTTATAAAGCGAGCCAAAGAAGGGCTCCTTACTGATCTAGGACCAGATGGCAGCATGAATATGGAATTACTATTAGGTATAGATCCTGATGCTGTGATAGCATTTGATATGGGTGGAGAATCTTTGACATTAGACAAAATCAAAGAATCCGGAATTCCGGTCTATTATAATTCAGATTTTTTAGAACAATCTCCGCTAGGTAGAGCAGAGTGGATTAAATTTTTTGGAGCGCTTTTGAACAAAGAATCTGAAGCAGATTCAATATTTAATGCCATTGCCGATGAATACAATCGTCTAGATGAAATGACTTCCAATATTGAGTCAAAGCCCACTATACTTAGCGGGGTAGTATATGGTGACACTTGGTTCCTCCCTGGTGGGCAAAATTGGGCGGCAACTTTTTTCAATAACGCGGGAGGAGAATATTTATGGAACTCTGACACAACGTCTGGTTGGCTAGAATTAAGTTTTGAAGCAGTCTATGAAATCGGCAACGATGCGGAATACTGGATAGGTACTTCTACAATCAATACCATGGATGAGATGATCAGTCAAGATGAGCGATACGCTTCATTCTCTCCTTTCCAAAATGATCTTGTCTACAACTACAATAAGAGAATTGGGCCAAATGGTGGTTATGATTTTTTTGAAAGTGGATATTCTCGTCCTGATCTGGTTTTATCAGATTTGATTAAGATCTTACATCCAGAATTATTACCGGATTACGAAACGGTATATTTTCAGAACATAAAATGATAGAGTCGCACCTAGATGAATCTAAAAAAAAGTGGCGAGTAATTTTTTTCTTACTCATCGCTATCCTCCTATTATTTAGTATCCTAAGTATTTCACTAGGCTCTGTACAAATTCCTTTCAGCTTTGTCCTAAATCACTTTTGGGGGAGCTCTGATAATCAGGTGTGGTCAAATATTATCCAGAATTTCAGAATCCCGAAAACACTTACTTCCATTCTGGCCGGAAGCGCATTAGCAATCAGCGGACTACAAATGCAAACCTTATTTCGAAATCCTTTAGCAGGACCTTTCATTTTGGGTATTAGCTCAGGTGCAGGGCTAGGAGTTGCGCTTGTCATCTTTCTGGGAGTATGGTTTGGAAGTTTTTTTGAGCTTACAGGAATGGGTCGTAGTTGGCTTTTAGTCGTTGCATCTGGTCTTGGATCTTTTCTTGTATTATCGCTCGTATTGGTAGCATCTTTTAGAATACGATCTGGGATTTCCCTTTTAATTGTAGGTCTTATGTTTGGATCTGCAGTCAGCGCTTTGGTGAGTATACTTCAGTACTTCAGTCAAGCTGAAAACATTCAAGCTTATGTTATCTGGACTTTCGGTAGTTTAGGTAGCCTTTCATGGGGTGAGCTGAACGTAATGCTACCCGTAATTATTGGTTCTCTTATTTTTTCCTTTGTGCTATCCAAACCTCTCAATGCACTAATGCTTGGTGAAAACTATGCGGAATCTTTAGGACTAAATCTAAAAAAGGCTCGTATGCTAATCATTATCAATACCAGCCTTCTTGCAGGTACAATTACTGCATTTTGTGGTCCTATCGCCTTTATTGGACTTGCTGTGCCCCATATTGCCAGAATGTTATTTAACACAGGCAATCATTTATTGCTCACACCATTAGTCATTCTGCTGGGAAGCATTTTATTGGTTGCCTTTGATATTCTAGCTCAGTTGCCAGGCATGCAAGAGACATTGCCTATCAATGCTGTGACGTCCATTTTTGGAGCTCCATTTGTTATTTGGTTGATTCTTCGAAAAGCCAATCTTAATTATTCATTCTGATGGAATTACTGGAAGTCAAAGGATTATCGATTGGGTATGGGGATAATAAAATTCTTGCGAAAGACATTAATCTATCATTAAAACAGGGAGAACTAATTGGTTTAGTTGGTCAGAATGGAGTAGGCAAGTCTACATTCATTAGAACCATTTGCGGACTTCAAGAAAGATTAACTGGCGAAATTCGTTTAGGAGGAAGTGATGTCAAAGAACAGAACCTTAAGTCTATTGCCAAAAAAATCAGCGTCGTTCTTACAGGTCGACCAGAATCGCTGAATCTTTCTGTATTAGAGCTAATAGCCTTAGGTCGACATCCATACTCAGGTTGGCTTGGCAATCTGAGAGAAAAAGACAAGGAAGCAGTAGATCAGGCGATCAACCAAATGGAAATCAATTATCTCGTTGGCAAAAGGCTTTATGAACTAAGCGACGGACAACTTCAAAAAGTTATGATTGCGCGCGCGTTGGCACAAGACACAGAGATCATTATTCTCGATGAACCAACATCACATCTTGATTTGAAAAATAAAATAGATGTCCTGAGACTCTTGAAGAAGATTGCATCATCCGGTAAAGGTGTTTTGATATCAACACATGAAATACAGCTGTCAGCTCGTGAATGTGATATTTTTTGGTGTATGGATTTTGGGAAAGATATGCTAGTTGGCGATCCTAATGATCTGATTAAAACAGGTACTCTACAAGAATACCTCCATATTCCCGCAGACATCTTATAAGAAAAGAAGGGACCCTGGGAGGGTCCCTAAAATTTATGGATGGGATAATCGTAACCTAACCTAACCGAATAAAAACGTGCCTTTGCACGCTAAACCCACCCATTTCACCTAATCACCAATATGTGGTACGTAAATAACTGAAATAAGATCTCCTTGGTTTAGAGAATTTTTGTCTTTTTATTGACAAAATAGACTTACACCCACAAAAAACCCCGCTCACGAAGAGCAGGGCCGCAAATAGAGGATGTGTCAACTATCACCCTATTTCATTATTCTTTTCAATTTCAACAACTGCTCAACAAGTTAGATGCTATAGTATTCAGCAACTTGTGCTGAATACTATAGATCGTGAGCAAAATCATCAAACTCACTACATGAAAATATTTTAGAAAAATTTCAATGAAATACCAACACGAACACAATGGATAGATTCTGTATTAGTATTAAAGAACTATTTAATAACAATTCTTTTTACAATTTCCTTCGATTCAGATTGTACCTTCAAGATATAAACACCGGTTCCAAGTGTACCAAGTTCGAAAACAATCGTTCGATTGCTCATTTCTGATTTGTCTTGTATTTCTACCTCTTTCCCACTCAAATCAGTAAGCATCCAGCTAGGATTTATCAATGAAGGATCAATGATAACGTGAAAGTTGCCATCGGATGGACTGGGATAAACTTTTACCAGACTATTATCGTCATCCACTCCAAGTACTTCAACTTCTTCAACAGTAATGGTGAACGCTTTTGTGAATTGTGCACCGCCTCCATCCGTTGCAGTTACTTCAATTGTGAAAGATTCTTTGGTGTCATTGTCAAAAACAGCATTACTCTGAAGTTCATTTTGTCCCGTTCCTCCAATCGCAAAGTCTTCAGCATCCAGTCCACCAATAGATAATGAATGTGTATCCGATGCATCTTCATCTGTCACAGTTAGTGTTCCAATAGGCGTTCCGGTAGATTCTCCTTCATCTATCACACTATTTGACAACGTGATATCGCTAGGGGGATCATTTACGTCTTCAATGTTGATGGTAAATTCTTCAGTCAGTCTTCCTCCTAAATCATCTTCTGCAGTAATTTCTACAGAAATGCTGCCTTGGGATTCAAAATTGAAGCTTGAATTAGCTCTGAGCTCATTTTGATCAACACCTCCAATTTGAAAATCAGCGGTATTTGAGGTACTGAATGTATGCAAATCACTATCTTCATCGGTTACGGATAAAACCCCAATAAGGTCGCCAGTATCATTATTTTCTTCCAGGGAATTATTCGTAAGCTGAATATCAGATGGTAAAAGGTTGATATCAAGCGTAATCGAGTTTCTTCTTAAGATAAGATCTGGAGCAGCAGAATTAGTGATTTCACAATAGTAAATACCAACATCCTGAGCGCTAAAATTCGAAATGGTATACGATGAACCAGTGGCTCCAAAGATTGAATTATCGTTGAGAAACCATTCATAGCTATTCCCTGAAGTCACATCACTTACTTCTAATGTAACATTGGAACCTTCGTTTATTTCCTCAAAATACGACTCATCAATATTTTCCTGCTGATCATACACAGTAAGTACAGAAATATTGGGAACGATATCTGAGAAGTCTAATTTATTCTGGCTTACGATTACACTTGTGATAGATGATGAAAGCAGATCTGGTAATTCAGTTAAATTATTATTGAACAAATTGACTGAACTCAAATTTGAAAGCGAAAGCAATGACTGAGGTATGCCTCCGGTAAATTCATTATTCTGAGCATTAAAGCTTGTCAGCTCAGACATTCCTTCGAAAATATCAGGAATACTTCCCGAAATGCTAGTGCTATTAAATTGAAGCGTAGTAAGGTTCGTTAAATTGCTCAAGCTACTCGGAATCTCCCCTGATATTGGCTTTGCACTTATTCTTAGAAATTCCAACGAAGTAAGGCTTCCAATTTCTGTTGGTATAGTGCCTGTAAACCCACCCAATGATAAAAAAGTCAGTGAAGTGAGATTCTCAATTTGAGTAGGAATTGGTCCCCCATCATTATTTATAAATATGTCTACCTCAGTTAGATTAGTCAAATCACCAAATTCTTCCGGTAATTCACCTCTTAAATTGTTGTTACTTAAATCAATTGTGGAAACGCTCCCGTCAAGGTCGGTTGTAATTCCAAACCAGTCGTTCAAATCAGACCCTATAAGCCAATTGCTATTATCAATCCAATCATCGCCTCCCAGAGATTGATAAATGGCTGCCAACGCAGCATAATCCGGGTGATCAGTTATTGAATTATCAACAACTCTAAATTCTTGTGCAATTGTTAAAGCAGGGGCAAGTGGATGTGTTGCTTCACCTATATAAATTCCTGCATCCTCAGAGCCATTATAAGTAACAAAAATTGGATTGAAACCGCTAGTAAACGAAGCTTCATTGAAAAACCAATCAAAGTTTAGGTTTCCATCATCCGTTGTCACTATTTCCATCGTCATCAATTCGCTCAAGGAAGGTGTAAGGATTTGAGTCTCCAATGAATTTTGAGGGGCGTATGTAGTCAATGATGAAATATTGGGTACTACATCACCAAAATCAAAATTATTATTTGACACATTAAATGTCGATGGTGCTAGAGCCGTAAGATCTGGTAAAATATCCAATTGGTTATTTGATAGATCAATGAAATTCATATTCGTCAAATTTGAATAACTACCAGGAACAGCACCCGTAAATTGATTGTTGGATAAATCAATAAAAGTCAGCTGTGTCATTGTCCCAATAGATTCTGGCATTGAACCACTTAATGCATTGAAATCTAAATCCATTAACGTGAGATTGGTAAGCAATGAAATTTCTGTCGGGAGCTCACCAGTCAATTGATTGCCATCCAGATCCAAGTTTTCCAAGTTTACAAGATTGCCGATGGACGGAGATATAGTTCCTTCCAAATCATTAAAATCTAAATTCAATCTTGTAAGATTGGTCAGATTCCAAAGTTCTTCCGGAATTTCTCCAGAAAGTTCCATATCATCCATAACCAGTCCTTCGAGGTTTACAAGGTTTCCAATTTCAGCAGGAATGCTTCCCACAAGATTATTACCTGTCAAAGAAAGGTTTGAAAGCTCTGTCAGATCACCAATTTCTGTCGGGAGCGTGCCCGACAGGTTATTTCCCCCTAGTGTTAATTCGATCACGCGACCTTCAGATGATACCACTACCCCAAACCATTCAAATAAACTTTCACTGATATCCCAAGTATTAGTCCAACTAGGGCCAGCTGTAGAATTATACAATGCAATTAAGGCTGCACGATCTGTTGCATTAATTTCAATTCCATCCACTCTGGTCAATGTAAACTCCGCATCAGCAGAACCTGTGGAACATGCATTATTTATATCTTCCTTAAGCGTCAGTGTAAAACTAGAATCATCATTAGCATTGAAAACTCCAGGTGTATCGGCGGTCCCCAAAATCACACTACTAGAGCAATCAACGAAAGTATCTTGATTATCACCAAAAATTACAGCGCCATCTATTAAATCGAAATAGTAAGTATCTAAACCACTGTATCCTAATTGGGAAACATATTGGGCACCAAATGATCTGGTATCTTCATCTACATACTCTAGGTTAACGGTAATATTACCTGACCCTGAAAAAATAGTACCTCCGGCAAAAGCCGCGGCGGGTCCCGTTGAAGTCAGCGCAACCTGTTCCATTAAATAAGTACCTACAAATGGCGTGTCCGAAATAGATTCTATGATGCGGTTATTATCCTGATTTTCATCAGCACTTAGTACCAATTCAATATCAAATTCATAAGTGTCTTTTGATGTCAAATCAACAGTAGTTCCAAACGTATGCTCATAAATTCCACCAGCCACTATCTCAAAATTGATAGTCTCAGTTGCTATTTCTGATCCATCGATACGAAGCGTCAGATCAAATTGATTAACGATTTCAGTACCACGATTTGCAATCCGAACCCCTACTTCATTCTCTGCTCCAAAGGATGTGTTTTTTGGATTGAGAATTTCCGCAACTTCTAAATCTACAATCTCAGCACCCAAATCAAATTGAGCGCTGAATACACCGTTTCCATGTGTTCCAGCTACTACGGTTCCATCTAGTTTTGATACTAAATGTTCAACCACCACATCGCCAATTCCATCACCATCTTCTTGCGTCCAAATGGTACTAGACCCGTTTATTGCCTGAGTTGAGTAAAGACCAGTGCTCGTACCCACAAAATAGCCAGTACCGTCACCTAAAATTCGGACCGTTCGGGTTGAAGTCCCAGATCCGGAACCATCTGGATTTTCCTCTAAGTTGGCGCTAACATCTGTCCAGGTATCACCCCCATCTGTTGTATGAAAAACACTTGGAATCTCGTAGTTCGAAAAACAGACGATCATCTCGTCAGGATTAAATCGGTTTACATCAATACCAGAAATATATCCCGATGGAAAATTAGATCCAGTAATACTTGAAACTGAATGCGTTCCTGCCGGATCTGTGATCTTAAATAACTCCCCACCTCTTGTACCTATGATTACAAATCCATCATTAGATACGCCAATTTCACTTATGGTTCTGTTAGTTGTTGTTGGTATCGAAATCGTTTTCCAACCACTCAAGCTATTCCCGATTCCTGCACTCGTATTGACATAGAGATCCCCTGACCCTCCTAAATAAAAAAGGTCATCATTTAAAGGATCCAAATAAAACGGAACAATAAACAATTCTGCGGAATAGCCATCAGGTGTGAAATAAGCTGCATCATCTAAGGATTCATCATTTGCTGAAGAATATTCATAACGATAAATGTTGCCATTTTGCGACGAAAGATATCTTGTGGTTCCATCCGAGCTAATGGCACTGTAGGCACCGTCTCCTCCAAATGGAGTGTTCCAATCCAAGGTACCATCAGTGCTTGTAGTAAACCATGTACCATTGTCTTGAAATCCTGCCAAAATTTGATCTTCCGGACCAACAGATACTGCATAGACTTGAGTTGTTAAGTATCCATTGTTAAGCGGGGTCCAAGCTACCGCTTGATTTGTGCTAAGAGTAGTAGTAATATCCTCCGTAATCTGAACACCACCATCGTTGCCTGATAATGCACGATCTCCTGACAAGAATACAAAAGAATGTTGATCTGGATGATGATTAAAGTATAGGGCATATGTCGTATTCGAAGGTGTATAACCACCAATCCATGTTGTGTTGGTAGTTGTACTAAATCCATCTGTGGATCTGAACAAATTGGTACCACCTATGATTACGAAATCAGGGTCATCATTTTTAACCTTTATCAGTAAGTTGTAGCTACCCTGTGAATTAAAATCTCCTGTAAGCCCTCCTAGCATGGGGATATTTGCCGAACGATCTTCCCATGAATCGTCCGAGTCATCAAATTTCCATAAGGTATGATTTGATGCGTGATTGAGGTCCTCACCAATCACATAGACAATATTCTCGTTAGAAGGAGCAATGGCCAGTTCCTTGCGTCGAAAAATTGCGAGAGGAAAACCTACGGGTGTAATGTCTGTCCAATTTTCACCATCCTCGGACCTGAAGACACCTTGCCCGTCTAAAGCTGCAAAAAGTACTCCTGTACTAGTAACCGCAAGATCCACCCAAGTAGAAGCACCGATCCCCGCTAAGTATAGGGCAAAAGACACTCCCCCATCTTCAGACTTATAAACTCCATCATAAGTCGCAACATAAAGATCTCCATTGGTGGGATCCACAACGATTTCGTGTATGATATCGAATCGATTTTCAAATGCTTGGGGAGTATTCGAGGCAGTAGATGCTAACAATGACCATGTCAATCCATTGTCGGTTGATTTATACACACCATTTCCAAGATATGCAGCTCCAGAGGAAGCAGCTGAGTTACCTCTGTTTTCGCCTGTGCCATAGTACCAGATAGATTCAAACCCAGAACGAGTATCCTGAGCAATACAAGTCACACTTTGAAGATCATTGCTCCCAGTTGTCTTTGACCAGGTAACTCCTTCATTTGTAGACCTCCACATTCCACCTGAAACACCACCTGCGAGTATGGTAGCGGGATTTAAAACATCAACGGCCAATGCCCGTGTTCTTCCTCCCACATTGAATGGCCCTCTGTTTGACCAATCTGATATTGCTGGCGCAAGTAGTTGGTCACTGCTAAATCTCAACTTTTGAGACTTCATGAATGCTAATTCACGGCTACGAATTGCATCAGGAATTTCACCTGTAACGGGGTTTCTCACTTTCAACAACTCAAACTCAAGACGAGCCTGAGGATCATCTTTTGGAGGCTTAGGTACTTGAAGAGTATTGTTAGGACCTCCTCTTGTAATTACATTTTTTCTTGGACTTTCTCTGAGTCCTGATTGATCATCTTCCTGCGCGATTAGAGGAAAAAGAACAATAAGGGTTAAAGCATAAAGTATTGGTTTGGTGAGCTTCATAACTTAATATTTATTTCTGTCGATTAGTCTGAAATCAAATGGTGAATTACCACCGAAGTTAGGCCTGTCTTTGATGATCACGTTCAGTGTTGAATCCACTTGCAACTCAACCCTTTGAGACCGGATTAAAATTGAATCCCCGTTTGTCAAGTAAGATGAAAACCCAAAAGATTGTCGCTTAAAATCCTCTAAACCAACCAAATAATTGCCAGTAGATTGCTGCTCAATCACCTTTACCTTAACCAAGGCTTCAGAAGGGAATAAGCGGACACTATCTAGGTGCAATTGAATACCTCCAAAATCACTTCCGGAGGATTTTGATGAGTCAACAGATTTACATGCATAGATGCAAAATACTATTAACCAAGGAATTAGTATGTGGTGAAAAAATTTCAAGCAGGTTAATTGCTGTCGCAAAATACGAAATCTTTTAGGACTTAACGTTTCTTGCACCAAGAATTGGACATTGATGAGATGTTGAATGTAGATAACATACAAATTATGTCAATGATTTGACAATCGATATTGGTTCATGCTATGCCAGAACTGTCCATCAAGAACAACTACCGTACGCAACAGAAAAACTTTCTAGAAACAAAATCACAGCGCTTTCGTGAGAGACAGAACATTTCTTTCCCGCCACATATACCGTAATTGCAAAAAGCAACTTGGCGAGCGTCAAGAAAACAAACTGATTTTTTATTCTATGACAATTCGGTTGACGATATTTTGAGCTCCGGCATGAATGTTCAATAAATAAATACCAGATCCAAGATCTCCTACTTCGAAAAGAATGATGTTGTTTTGAATTTTTATTTTTCCATTGACATCAATATCCTTTCCTCCAATGTCAATTATCGACCAACTTGTATTGATGAGTGATTTATCTAGTATAACTCTAAAAGTTCCATCCGAGGGATTAGGATAAATACTTACCAATTCATTATTATCATCAATCACTAATGGAGCCGGCTCAATTGTAATGGTAAACTCCTTTGTAACCTCCAATCCCTCACTATCGGTAACTGTTACATCAAGCGAGTAACTATTCTTTACCTCAGCATCGAATACTTGAGCATTCTGAAGTTCATCTGACCCAATTCCACCAATTGTAAAACTTTCAGAATCCGGCCCACCTAATGAAAAGGTAAACGTATCCGTAGCGTCTTGATCGACTACCGAAAAGACACCGATTGTTTCACCTGCAGATTTGCCATCAACCGTTATGTCATTAGATAGATTTATATCTGTGGGGGGATCATTTGCATCCAAAATATCAATTGTTAGCTCTTTCTTAAAATCATTGCCAAGAATATCCTGAGCCGTAATTTCAACGGTAAAACTAGATTTCACTTCAAAATCAAAAGTGGTATTGGCAATTAGCTCATCACCTGAATTTCCTCCGATTGAGAAATTTTCTGAAGATTCAATTTTATAGGTATAGAAATAGTCATGGTCATTTACAGCGCTGATTGTCGCAATTGAAAAATCAGTAGGATTATTTTCCCCTATTTCGTAATTGCTCAAAACAATATTTGTTGGAGTTGGATCAAAATACAGATAAATCAATTGACTTCTTAAAGTCAATTCTGAGGCAGCAGGATTCCTAACTTCATAGTAGTAAACAGCAATTTCAGAGAAATCAGGAATATGGAGCGTAGATCCAGTAGCTCCTTCAATTTCTACTCCATTTTTAAACCATTGATACGTATTTCCATCTGTCAATTCTACTACTTCTAAAGTAATACCCTCTCCTTCATCAAGTATAAAAATGTGTTCTTCACCAATGTAATTTTGAGGGCTGTAAGATGATAAAACAGGCGCATTAGGTACAATATCTTCAAAAGTTAGCTCATTTCTACCTACATGTATTTCTATACTTCCTAGCGGTGTAAGATCAGGCAAACCTGCTAATTTATTATGAGTGAAAATCAGCTGAATCAAATTTGGGAGCGTGGCAATGGATGCGGGCAACGTCCCTGTAAGTTGATTGTGACTAAGGCTTAAAGATTCAAGTTTTGACATACCTTGAAAAATATCAGGAATCACTCCTGAGAAACCAACATTGCCTGTAAGTCCAGTGTTAACTGAAAGAATACCCCCTGATAAAGTAAGTTCTTTCAAGTTTATTAGACTACTAAAGCTCGATGGAATATTGCCTGAAAGGTTACTTGCTACAATTATCAGCTTTTCAAGTAAAACTAAGTGAGAAAGTTCTTCAGGAATAGGCCCGGAAAACTCCCCCGCTAACCTTAACTCTGTCAAAGAGGTTAAATTTCCAATTTCTTTAGGGATAGTCCCTTTTAAACTATCGGATATCAAAACTAAAGTCGTCAAAAAATCCAATTCACCTAATTCTTCGGGAATTGTTCCATTCAATTCACTGCTAGAAAGAAAGATGTCTGAAACTCTTCCATCATCATTCGTTGAAATTCCCGTCCATGTATTTAAATCAGGATTCACAAGCCAGTCACCTTGTTCATCCCAAGTCATTCCGTCTGTGGCTAAATAAAATGCCTCAAGCGCTCCGTAATCAGGATGTGTTGTGACGTCACTCCTATCCCAAGTCAGCCGATTTTCTTCTTGAGAATAGGATTGATTAGAGAAAAGAAGACCACAAAGAATAAGTATTTGAATTATTACTTTCATTTCAAAAATTTGAAAATAGCAACATTTAAAGATAGAGATTGTACATCAATAAGTTTTGAATTCAGTGTACAATTAAAACTTGTCTACGAGCGAAGTATGTCAATGACTTGACAATCACTAATGGTTCTTTGTATCTTAAGAACTGTCCATCAATCATCAACGTAATATTGGCGTTTCAAACTACCAAATGAATAAAATTATCATCATAGGAAATGGTGTTGCCGGAATAACTGCTGCACGTCATATCAGAAAACTTTCTGATGACGAAATCACAGTGATTTCAGGAGAAACAGACCATTTCTTCTCCCGCACGGCACTCATGTATATATACATGGGTCACATGAAGTTCGAAAACACAAAGCCCTATGAGGATTGGTTTTGGGACAAAAACAGAATTAATCTCAAAAGAGCTTGGGTTCAATCCATCGATTTTGATTCAAAGAGCATCCAGCTTGAAGGATCAGCAACAATGGAGTACGATAAGTTAATACTTGCCACAGGCAGTCAATCAAACATGTTTGGTTGGCCCGGTCAAGATCTAGGGGGCGTGCAGGGGCTTTTTTCCTATCAAGACCTGGAATTGATGGAAGAAAACACAAAGAACATTAAGCATGCGGTCATACTTGGTGGTGGTTTGATAGGCGTTGAAATGGCTGAAATGCTTCACTCTAGACACATTCCAGTTACATATCTGATTAGAGAAAAGAACTTTTGGGGGAACATCCTACAAAAAGAGGAAGCAGCTCTTATAGACAGTCACCTAGCAAAGCAAGGAATCGATCTAAGAAAAGAGACTGAGTTGGAAGAAATTATTGACGATGGCAATGGCAGGGTTAAGGGTGTAAAAACGAAATCTGGAGAAATAATCGATTGTCAATTTGTTGGACTTACTGTCGGTGTACATCCAAACATCAGTTTGGTCAAAGATTCAAAAATTGAAACCGATAGAGGTATTCTGGTAGATGAAAATCTTCAAACCAACATACCGGATGTTTATGCGATTGGAGATTGTGCGCAACTCAAAAATCCTCCTTCTCATCGCAGACCGATTGAGGCGGTATGGTATGTTGGGAGAATGATGGGAGAAACAGTAGCACATTCAGTAACTGGCAATGAGACCAAATATCAACCTGGCGTCTGGTTCAACTCAGCGAAATTTTTCGACATAGAATACCAAAATTATGGAGTTGTGCTAGCTGAAACACCAGATGAATCAGCTTCATTCTATTGGGAAAATGAAGAACTTGAAAAGTGCATAAAAATCATCTACAAAGAAGATTCAATGGAAGTGCAGGGAGTCAACATTTTTGGTATTCGCAACAGACATGAGGTTTGGGACAAGTGGCTATCCGAAAAACGTTCGCTCGATTACATTATCGCCAATCTTCCCGAAGCGAATTTCGATCCAGAATTTTTCACTCATTGGGAAGGGGAAATACAAGAAAAATACAATACAGAGTTCCCAGACAAGCAAGTGTCTGTTAGAAAAAAAGGATTCTTAGAAAAACTATTCGCATAATATGAAAGCAGTTAGATATACAGGACTTATACTATTCCTATTCTCATTGGGACTATTCTTGAGTAGTTTTTTCATGTCAAGCTTTACGCTTACACAGGAGACATTCAGTTCTATCGTTAAAACTGAGCATCAGGAATTATTAAAACCCGCATTGGATGATGTAATTGGAAGATCATATGGCACCAGCATCCCTTTTGTTAATGCTATTAATTCGGCCGTTGGAGAAGTAAATGATAAGGCACGAGCTGAACAGCGTTGGAATGATGTCATCTATGATGATTACGTTGGCAATCTGACACGAGCCTCAGCAAACGGTTTCGTGCCTGAAAATAAGTTTTTGGTTTTTCTACTGATTTATGTTGTTGGAGCTATTGGAGCTTTAATGTTCATACTTCCTCAAGTAAAACTTCAAGGACCGGCAGGTATTAAAAACAATCACGTTTTTCACAATGCCCTCAATAATAGAGGCTGGATGGGAATACTTACTGGCATACTTCTTATAGGTTTCTACATCCTTCTTTACTTCTATCCGGCCATCATTACCAACTGGATCATCATTGTTGATCCACTTCAAAAGTTTATTAACCCATCTGCCACATCAAGTCAATGGTTTCTGTATGGGTTCCTCTACACTTTTGCTGTCTTGGTAATGGGTATCAGGATGATTATTAAATATCGTCACAGCAAGTACCAGATATTCAGAACCAGTTCGGTGATGTTCTTTCAGCTTGCCATAGCATTCATCCTTCCCGAAATACTCGTAAGACTAAATCAGCCATATTTTGATTTCAAGAACATGTGGCCTCTTGATTATGACTTCTTTGATGCTTGGCACATCAACACACTTACCCAATCGGGCGGATTAGGAATTTTCATGTTCGTATGGGGGATCTCACTCTTTGTGGTTGGGGTACCTGTTTTTGTTTATTTCTTCGGAAAAAGGTGGTATTGTTCTTGGGTATGCGGATGTGGTGGACTAGCGGAAACTGCCGGAGACCCTTTCAGACAGCTTTCAGATAAGTCTACTGAAGCCTGGCAAATTGAACGATTCATTATCCATGGTGTATTGGTTTTCGGTATTATCATGACAGGACTCGTGATTTACAACTTCTATGGTGGTGATTTTTATATCTCTTTTAGCAAATGGACAGTTACTGGAATTGTCATTTTAGCTGGAGCCGGATTGTACCTATACCATCGAAAAAAATATCCAGCAATGTCTGGCAAAAAGGTAAGAAATACTGCAATCGCTATTTCAGGATTCTTTGCGTTGGGTGTAGTGTTCAGCGAAGTTTCAGTCTTTGCCAAATACATGCCGGTAGACGGGAATAACTTCAGTTTTTCTAGTGGGAATATCAGAACGGTATATGGCTTTATGATTGGCTCTATTTTTTCTGGTGTTGTTGGGACAGGATTCTATCCATTAATGGGAAATAGAGTGTGGTGCCGCTTTGGATGTCCACTTGCTGCATATTTAGGATTAGTTCAAAGGTTCAAATCTAAATTTAGAATTACTACCAATGGGGGACAGTGTATATCTTGCGGGAATTGTTCTACCTATTGTGAAATGGGGATTGACGTAAGAGCTTACGCACAGCGAGGACAGAACATTATTCGTTCTTCTTGTGTTGGATGTGGGGTTTGCTCTGCTGTTTGTCCTAGAGGCGTACTCAATCTTGAAAACAGAGATGAAGATGGACGCTTTAATCAGCCAATTTTATTGGGAAATGACAGTATCTCTGTATCTAATTAAAAATTATGAAGCGATTTATTTTAATACTAACTACTAGTGTTTTTGTATCTACTGCAGCGATAGCTGGTGGTGGATGGACTAAGCCCAAAGGAAAGGGTTACTACAAAGTTTCACATTGGTGGGTAAATGCCGCCAAGCAATATACGTTCGATGGAAGTACGGCTGCTTCGGTAAAAGAAGGAATATTTAATACTTCGATTTTTGCGGAATATGGAGTTACCGATCGCTTTACTGCAATCGTAAATCTGCCATATAGTAAATCTGCTAATTCGAACGAATCCATCACAGGTATTGGGGATACAGACGTTGCCTTCAAATATCGACTGACTAACTCAGACAAATTCGTACTATCCGGAACACTGCTACTCGGACTGCCATTAGGTGAAGATGCAGGTGGAACCGGCGGCACGCTTCAAACGGGTGATGGTGAGTTTAATCAAATGTTGAGATTTGATCTAAGCAAATCCTTCCAACTCGGATCAGTAAATGCATACGGAAACGTATACTCTGCATACAATAATCGTACGGATGACTTCTCTGACGAATTCAGAGCCGGCATTGAAGTTGGCGGTGGATTTTTAGATAACAAGATTTGGGCAATCCTACGATTCGATGTAGTAGAATCCCTTGAAAATGGCGCAGAGTCTACTGCTCTAAGTGACGGTGCTACCATTTTTGCGAATAACACAGAATACTTCGCATACACTTATGAGATTGCCGGATACATTACGGATAAAATTGGAGTTTCAGCCTCGACTGCAAGTGTATTTAGTGCTTCAAACATTTTCGCAGCACCTTCCTACTCACTTGGAGTATTCTTTGACATGAAATAGACTTAAATAAAAACATATTCAAAAAAACAGCGCCCTATCCAATGGATAGGGCGCTGTTGCTTTATAGGTAGAATAGCCCTTAGTCGCCTGAAAAATTCGAATAAATTGTGTTTAACACTTTCTTAAATACTTTCATTTCTTCATCAGACAATCCCTCTATACCCTTATTCCGATATTTGACGGCTTCAGGAATCACTCGCTTAACTAAATCAGAACCTTTTTTGATAAGCATCACTTTAAAAGATCGTCTATCAGCGCTTATTCGCTCAATTAAGCCATCTTTTTCTAGAATATCCAATGAACGCGTAATCGATGCAGGGTCCTTAGAAACTGCGTCAGCCAACTCTTTTTGTGTTTGACTTTCATTCTCACTCAACCTTTTAAGAATGATCCACTGATCGGAAGTAATATCTAGGCCAAGTTTCTTGAAGAACCGATTTTTAGCTTTTCGCTGCGCTTTCATCGCTCGATCCATCCAAAAAAAATAGACTTCTTCTAATGGCTTATCTTCTTCCTTCATATACAAATTTTACAGTAAGATAAGTAGAGCTTCACTTAAAGGTGGCATTCACCAACTCTTCAATAATTTTCCATTCACCTTCGACTTTTACAAGTGAAAAAATAGACCTCATTTGTGCCTTCTCACCATCCAGTATGGCTTTAACTGTAGCGTTGACACCATCGAAATTTTCGACAGCTTCTATTGACACTTTTCGCTTTTCTCCTCCCTACTCTTTTGATTCGTTTT
>CAZWLS010000052.1:0-17065 GCA_964634415.1 uncultured Roseivirgaceae bacterium
CATTGAGAAGCTTGATTATTTGGATAAGAAAGGGTTCTATGAAGAAGAGCTATACGTTTCAAGCGAGTCTTACGGTTCCATTACACAATCTATCAGCACATATAAATTCTGGATGGAGGATAAAACCGCAGAAGGGAGAGGTTTTACGAGTTATCAATATTTCTATGATGGAAATCGCTATTGGATCCTATCAATGTTTTGGATGATGGAAAGTGATAAGTATCCGATTCCTACTGGTTTTTTAAACGAATGAATGGCTTTGAATGAGCTTGAATGCTATTGTTACAATCGGCATTCGATTGGGAGCGTACATTGAGAAAAACTTATTCTCATGAAACTCCAAAACATACTACTTACACTTTGCTTACTCTTTGTCACAAGGATATCCTATTCTCAGGATGTTGGTGGAAAAACGTTGATTAGTCAATCAAGAACGACTATCGCCAATATTGGAAAATGTGACATCACCATTAAATACCACAGCCCCTCAGTAAATGGGAGAAAAATATTTGGGGGGATCGTACCGTACGACTTTGTTGTAGATGGTATAGAATATCCATGGAGAGCTGGCTCCAACCAAAGAACGACGATTGAATTTAGTCGTGATGTAGTGATTGAAGGAAAAGCGTTGGCAGCCGGCTCCTATGGTTTTGTTGTACTTGTTTCTGAAGATGAATGGATTTTAATATTTTCTTCTGGTAAAAGTTGGGGAGCATTCAATTACGACAAGTCAAATGATGTACTACGAGTACCAGTCGCAGTGCAACAAAAATCGTTTCAAGAATGGTTGAGCTATGATTTTCTTAATCCTGAAAGTGAGTCGGTAGACGTGCAGCTAAGGTGGGAAAATTCAGCCGTGTCTTTTAATGTAAGCACCAATGCTCTTGATAATATTATCGCGGAATTGGAAGAAAAAGAGGAGAAGACAGTAGCCGATTTGCAAAGCCTATCACTTAGGACACTTGAAAAAGATCCTACTAATGCCGAACAAGCCTTAGCTTATCTTGATGAGTCGAATAAACTACTTGAAGATGTAGAAGAAGAAGCATATAGAAATGCATATGCATATAATTATAAAATCTTGAAAGGTGAGATTTTACTTTCTATGGGAAAGAAAAAAGAGGCAAACAAGCTGATAGATGAGGCTATGGAATCAGCATCAGGATTTAACGTGTACTACTATTCATTAAATAAGCTGACTGTTAGAGATGACAAAAAGGTAGCATTTGATGTCTTAAATAAGGCGATAAAACGAGATCCCAACAATTTTCAAAATCACTTCGCCTTTGGTGAATACTATTTAAAAGAGGGAAATCAAGAAAAGGCCACAGCACATTTTAAGATGGCCTACGATATGACGGTAGAGCAGAAAAGTGGTTGGGTAAATTATGCTCGATACTTATATCTACAGAATAAGCTTGTACTAGAAAGGTGATGTTTTATTAAACCTTCGAAAAGATAGATGTGAGGATGGCAGACTTAATAAATCAGTCTGCTAAATTTACCTCATGTCAGAAAAGAAACTTTTCCTACTCGATGCATTTGCGCTGATCTACCGAGCGCACTTTGCAATGAGTCAAAATCCAAGACTCACTACCAATGGGATAAATACCGGAGCAATACTAGGGTTTACAAACTCCTTGCTCGAAATCATTACCAAAGAAAAACCCTCTCACATAGGTGTCGCTTTTGATACTCATGCTCCTACTTTCAGACATGAGTCGTACAAAGAGTATAAAGCAACAAGACAAGAGCAACCAGAAGAGATAAAGGTTGCTATTCCATACTGCCTCAAGATTGTTGAGGGATTCAATATTCCCATATTGATGAAAGACGGCTATGAAGCAGATGACTTAATCGGAACCATTGCAAAGAAGGCAGGAAAAGCAGGCTACAAGGTGTTTATGATGACACCAGACAAAGATTTTGCCCAACTAGTGGATGAAAATATTTCACTTTTCAAGCCAAGAAGAATGGGAAGCGGTGTTGATATCATGGGGATTCCAGAGGTACTGGCAAAGTTTGATATCGATACCGTTGATCAGGTTAGAGATGTATTAGGCCTCAAAGGAGATTCTGTTGATAATATTCCCGGTATACCTGGTATTGGTGATAAAACAGCATCGAAACTGTTGAAAGAGTATGGTTCGGTTCAAGGAATTATTGACCATGTAGATGAGCTGAAAGGAGCGTTACAAAAGCGGGTACAGGAACATGGACAGCAAGGAATTATGTCAAAGGACTTAGCTACCATAAAGATTGACTCACCCATTGATTTTGATGAAGAAGCATTGAAGTATGGGGATCCGAACCCTGATATTTTGAAGCCCATCTTTGATGAACTGGAATTCAAAACCATTGCAAGAAGAGTCTTTCAGGAAGAGAACGAAATTAAAAAGGGAGACACACAACAGCTAGGGTTGTTTGATGGAGGTGGAGAGAGTAGCGAACCTGTCGATGAGAAGGAGTCTATCGCTACTACAAAGCACACATACCACTTGGTTCAAGATACGGCTGCAATTAATGCTTTAGTAGAAAAGCTAAAAGCTCAGAAAGCATTTTGTTTCGATACTGAGACAACTAGTCTGGAAACACGAGAAGCTAAATTAGTAGGGATAGCATTTGCGATAGGGAAGGGTGAAGCATGGTACGTCTCCTGCTTGGAAAATACGCAAGAAGTAGTAGATGCTTTTAAGGAGGTATTAGAGGACGAGACAATCCAGAAAATAGGTCAAAATCTGAAGTATGATATCCAAATAATGCGAAACTATGGAGTACATATCCATGGTCAGATTTTTGATACCATGTTGGCGCATTTCCTATTAGATCCAGAATCCAACAATAGTATGGACTGGCTCGCAGATAAGTTTCTTAATTACAAAACGATCTCATATGAGGATGTTGTAGGGCCGAAAGGAAAGAATCAGAAGACCATCGATCAAGTGGAGGTAGAGAAGGTCAAGGACTATGCGTGTGAAGATGCTGATATTACATTGCAGCTTAAGGAACTTCTTGAGAAAGATATTGCTGAAAGAAAACTAGAGAAGTTGCTCCACGACGTAGAAGAGCCGTTGTCTTTTGTACTTGCGGATATGGAATATCAGGGAGTGAAGGTAGATACTTCAACACTTGAAAAAATGTCTCAAGAGCTGGATGAAGAAACACGAAGGGTGCAGTCAGAGATATTTGAAACAGCGGGTGTTGAATTTAACATAGGCTCTCCAAAGCAGCTAGGAGAGATCCTCTTTGAAAAACTCAAACTTGTAGAGAAGCCAAAGAAGACGAAGACTGGACAGTATGCTACAGGTGAAGACATATTGTCTAAGCTTGCTGATGAGCATACGATTGCAGCGCAAATAATCGAGTTTAGAGAATACCAAAAACTAAAATCAACCTATGTTGATGCATTACCGAAGCTGATAAGTGTTGCAGATAATCGAATTCATACCGATTACCGTCAAACTGTCGCAGCTACTGGAAGGTTAAGTTCGAACAACCCCAACCTTCAAAATATTCCAATCCGTACGGAGAAGGGGCGAGAGATTAGAAAAGCATTTGTCCCTAAAGACGACAGCCATTTAATAATGGCTGCTGATTACTCACAAATAGAACTTAGGATCATGGCAGCTTTCTCTAAAGATGAAAGCATGATGCAGGCATTTAAGGAAGGGAGAGATATTCATTCAACAACTGCAGCCAAAGTATTTGGAGTGGATGTTGATAATGTGGAACCGAATATGCGTCGCAAAGCCAAAGAGGTGAACTTTGGGATTATCTACGGAATCTCGGCATATGGTCTTTCTCAAAACCTCAACATCTCAAGAGGAGAGGCCCAAGAAATCATTGATTCATACTTTAAAGAATTTCCTAACGTGAAAAGCTATATGGATCAAACGATAGAAAAAGCAAAGAATGACGAATACGTAGAGACCATTCTTGGTAGACGGCGATACCTTAGAAACATCAATTCAAGAAACTTTACGATGCGGGGCTTTGATGAGAGAAACGCAATCAATGCGCCAATTCAGGGAAGTGCTGCGGACATCATAAAAATTGCAATGATTGATATCCATAAATGGATGAAAGCAGAAAGACTTAAATCCAAGATGATCATGCAAGTACATGATGAACTTGTTTTTGATATGCACAAAGACGAGCAGGAATTATTGGTATCTAAGGTAGAAGAATTCATGAAAAACGCACACCCACTTGAAGTACCAATGGAAATAGGTATTGGAGTGGGTGATAACTGGCTACAAGCACATTAATATAAAATCATGTTAACCAAAACACCATCATTTTCAGACATTAAGCGTGCGCACCAACGCATCTCAAATTACATCATTCAGACTCCTGTAATGACATCTAAGAACATCGATGAGATCGCAGGATGTCACATTTTTTTTAAGTGTGAGAACTTTCAAAAGGTTGGTGCTTTTAAGATGAGAGGGGCGTCAAATGCCATTTTTAGCATCCGCCCTGAGGATAGAGTAAATGGATTTGCTTGTCATTCTTCAGGTAATCACGGCCAAGCAGTAGCCTTGGCAGCCAAGCTTGCAGGTAGCAAAGCATATGTTGTAATGCCTAAAAACTCTTCTAAAGTAAAAATTGATGCGGTAAAAGGATACGATGCCGAAGTTGTTCTTTGTGAACCAAATGATAAGTCCAGAACCCAAACATGTGAAGATGTAGTGAAGCGAACTGGTGCAATTTTGATTCATCCATTTGATGACTACAATATCATTGCAGGTCAGGCATCGGCAGCCAAAGAATTGATTGAAGAAATTGACGATCTGGATGCAATAATTTCCCCTGTTGGAGGAGGTGGATTAGCAGCAGGAACTGCTTTGATAGCTCATCACCTCGATCCGAACATGGAAGTTTATTTGGGAGAACCGAAAGAGGTGGATGATACCTTCCAATCCATTAAAGCTGGAAAAATAGTGCCGAATAAATCTGCCAATACAATAGCAGATGGGCTAAAGACTACTGTAGGAGAGAAGAACTTTGAGATCTTGAAGGAGCATGTAAAGGAGGTATTCACAGTTACTGAGAAGGAAATTATCGATGCGATGAAACTGATTTGGGAACGAATGAAAATCGTGATTGAGCCTTCTTGCGCAGTGCCCTTTGCAGCGATATTGAAAAATAAGAAAGTATTTAAAGACAAGCGTGTTGGAGTAATTCTGACGGGAGGCAATGTAGATCTCACCAAACTGCCATTCTAGATGAGCAGTAGAAAGATTTTTGTGGTTTGGAATCCCTTTGCCGGAGGTAGGGTTGCTACTAATTGCAAAAAGCTTTCTAGGGCCCTTGAAGATCGAAAACTAGACTTTCAGATTTTTGATACGAACGAAACGAAGAGTGCCGAAAAGACGGTAAGTAAATATCTGGACCATACTTTTACAGACCTAATTATCATAGGAGGGGACGGTACTATCAACGAGTCCATAAATGGGTTGAAATATGATATTCCTGTTGGAATAATACCTTCTGGGACTGGTGATGATTTTGTTAAAAATATTTCAATTGGTGAAACTGTAAATGACTTTATAGATACGGCTATTGATGGTACCATCATGCGTATAGATTTAGGACAGTGCAACGATAGAAAATTCGTCAATGGTGTTGGTATAGGCTTTGATGGCCAAATTGTAGAAGACATGACTGCAAAACCCGTTCGCTTTCTAAAGGGACATGCTGCATATTACTATCATGTACTTCGAATTCTTGGAGGCTATCGAGAAAAACAATTTGAATTTACATTAGATGATGGCAAGAAGCATACTGAGGAATTGATACTCCTAACGATAGGAAATGGGACCACATTTGGCGGTGGTTTCAAGCTTATGCCCGAGGCTAAAATTGATGATGGAGTACTGGAAATATGTGAGATAGGTAAAGTATCACCATTGAGGAGATTTCTTAATGTAGCAAGGCTATCAAAGGGGACACATGGAGTTTTGAAAGAAGTGAAATTCCATAAATCTAAAGAGGTGATTGTTGAGGCCAATGATTTACTTTTTGCTCATATTGACGGCGAAAAAATGGGCACTCCTCCTTTTAAAATAAAAGTTCTAAAAAGTGGTTTAGCAATCCGAACTTTGAACTAGGTTACTCGATTTTGTAGTCTAAGGGAAGCAACTTATCAAGTTTTTCGAATGCCCAATACTTCTCAACAAGGAGCACCCCTGTTGGAGTATAGTATCCATTCGATTCAAATGTCACGGATTCATTTCCGGAAATAGACAGGATACTAACTTGCTTAATTTTCACAAAATCTCCCCTAAATCCTGGCCTTCGCCTTTGATACGCTTCTTCTTCAAATTCCTTTTTATACTCGATACTCAAAAAGTTATCGAATGAAAGCTTTTTTGATTGGTTTTCATTATCGGAAACAAACATGTCAACATCAATACCTCTATCAACAATTACAGAAACTCTCCCCTTTTTGGCCATTCTTTCAAGTTCTCGATCCACGGGGTACTCTTCCACAATTATAGATCCTGGATTTAGGGAGTCTTTCCTAAGATCATAAGCGTACTGCGTTATCTTGTTCTTCTCTTTTAAGGTTGAAATAGATCTAAACTTAGGCACAGGGCTATCTAACCAACTTTTGAATCTCTCAAGCGATTGTGATTTTATTTCCGGTGTTGGAGCCCAAATTCGCTCATTTAGATATTCAAGAACTTCATCATGACTTTCTAAAGTATCTATACTTTTTAACTCTTGCTGATAGCTTTGGCCAACGTCTACACGTTTCATGATGTCCACTTTGAAGCCATCTTTTTTCGTACTTCCGGAATAGAGAGATCTCAAAAAATGATTTAATGACCCCATGTATGCAGATGATCTGTTTTTAGACCAATTGCTCTTGTCTTTCTTACTGGTTTCTTCATTTAATAAATCTTCAAAGAAGGGAAAGCCTTGAAATGAAAGGCTACTGGTTTGAAATGAGTATTGAAAATCATCCAACCAATAATTAAGTCTATATCCAAGCGCTTTATTAGTGATGATAATAGGCCCCCTTGACAAAGCACTTAGAGTTGTTGTGGAAGGGTCAAAGTCTAGAATTATATCTTCCCTATTCTCTATTTCGCAGAGCTTTGAAAATGAGGAGTACCCGATAAACATTTCAATAAAAGTATTCCCATATTTTTCCCAAAGTGCTTTTTGATCTGATATTACAATAACCTCATCGAGCAATCTTTGATCGGTTTTCAATTCAATTGCAAGGATTGAATCATTCACCTCATCAATCCGAATGACTTTAGTTTTAAAACCGACTGAAGACACTACCAAATCGAATGGGGTATCGGGTATATTTTTCAATTCAAACTTACCTTCAGAGTAGGCAGCTGTTCCAATGGTGGTGTTGCTTATGTAGATAGATGCACCAATTACTGGATCACCTGATTCTGATGAGGTGATTACACCTTGTATGCTTTGAGCGAATAATCCGCTACTAAGAGTAAATAGAAATGTGAATAAGAGTTTATTCATTTAAAAGTGGAAGGGATAACAAAGGTTATTTATTGCTTACTTTTTCTTTAAACCTGAAGTAGAAGAAAATTGTTATACCAATTACAATTATCGAAATGAGCTGAGAATGAGAAAGTATTCCATCTACTATGTATCCTCGTTCTTCATCTCCCCTGAATATTTCAATAATACCTCTCCCAAACGCGTATAAAATGATATAAATAAAGAAGAGCTGACCCTCAAATCGATTATGTCTTTTGAGCATAAGGAGTAGTATCATAATCCCAAAAATTAATGTTGCTGAATATAGCTGTGTGGGGTGAAGAGATGTGTGCAAGGGCTCTGCCTGAGAAACCGGATCAGTAAATGTCACACCCCAAGGCATGTCCGTTGGTGTTCCATGGCAACAGCCTGCGAAAAAGCAACCAATTCTTCCAAGACCGTGGATAATGCATGCTGTTATAGCTAAGCGATCCATCAATGGCCAGAGCGGCCATTTTTCCTTTCGGAAAAACCATACAATAAGTGGCACAGCAAATAAAAGTGAGCCATAGAAAACAAATCCAGTTCGGAAGTTTTGAGTCATATTTTCCCAGGAACTGAAGTAGAACTTAGGATTTTCGAGATAGAAAAAAAGCTTACCTCCAACGAAGGCTGACAGAATAACTAGTATTGCTAAATTCTGAATTTGATCACGCTCTATTCCGAGGTCTTTCTTTGCTACATATGTCATGTAAAAGAAACCTAGCGTTGCCCCAATCATAATCATGAAGCCATAAGTATGAATGGTGAAATCTCCAATGGAAAATAGTTCTGGATGCATTTTTGCAGGTATTTTCACTGAAAATTAGGGGAAAATACTAACACTTCTGTTCCTATTTGGTTGACAATTTTGCACGCTTCAACCAGAATAAAAATGAGACTATTTGATTTACTCTATCGACAATTCGATGAGAACCCTCTTTCTGATGCCTTCGCACACAAGGTTTTAGGTTTTTGGAAAAAATATAGCACTGGCGATTCGCTTAAGATTATCAATC
Organism: uncultured Roseivirgaceae bacterium; assembly: GCA_964634415.1. Taxonomy (GTDB): domain Bacteria; phylum Bacteroidota; class Bacteroidia; order Cytophagales; family Cyclobacteriaceae; genus Ekhidna. The sequence goes on from CAZWLS010000052.1 coordinate 8,523, forward strand.
AGTTAAGTCAAGGGCTAGTTGAATTAGGAATAAAGCCTGGAGACAAAATTTCAATCGTATCTGAGGGCAGGCCTGAATGGTGTTTTGTTGACATGGCGTGTCAGCAAGTTGGAGCAGTCCTTGTACCGCTTTATCCTACTCTTAGTCCGCAAGAGTACAAGACGATTCTAGAGGAAGCAGAAGTGAAAATGATATTTGTTTCCAATGGAACAACATTAAAATCAGTGGCCGCTGCAGCTAAAGCCCTTACTATTGATGCGCTCTATACATTTAATAAAATTGGGGGCTCTAAAAGTTGGTTGGACGTTATGCGTGCCGGCAAGGGGAAGAATAAAGAAGCTGTCGAAAGAAGAAAACAATCTGTGAACGCTGATGATGTTTGTACCATCATTTATACTTCTGGTACATCGGGTAAACCGAAAGGGGTAATGCTTACACACACCAATATTGTAAGTAATGTTTTGGAGTCGGCTAAGGTAAGTACCCTTGATCGAGGTAAAGATCGTGCGTTAAGCTTCTTACCGCTCAATCACATTTATGAAAAAACAGGGATCTATATCTACATCAATATTGCCGCTGGGATATACTTTGCTGAAAGCTTAGAAACCATCGCGGACAACCTTAAAGAAGTGAAGCCACACACATTTAATACGGTGCCTCGACTTCTGGAAAAGGTTTATGATAAAATTATTAAGAAAGGAAATGACCTTTCTACAATCAAAAAAGGAATTTTCAATCGAGCGATTACGCTAGGACTAAACTACGACCCAAATAAAAATCAAGGGACACTTTATAACCGGCAATTATCTGTGGCAAATAAGTTGGTTTTCAGCAAATGGAGGGAAGCCTTAGGCGGAAACATCAAGCAAATTCAGTGTGGGGCTTCAGCACTACAGCCTAGACTTGCAAGGGTATTTTGGGCTGCAGGAATTCATGTATTAGAAGGCTATGGGCTTACAGAGACCTCACCTGTAATCGCTGCAAATAGAATGAATGGATTAAGCATCGGATCTGTAGGAAAGGTTTATGATAACCTTGAGGTGAAGTTGGGGGATGAGGATGAAATTATGGTCAAAGGACCAAGTGTGATGAAGGGGTACTATAAAAATGAAGCGCTGACGAAAGAGGTACTTACCGAAGATGGTTGGTTCAAAACAGGAGACGTTGGCAAAATCATGCACGGATTTTTATACATCACCGATCGTAAGAAGGAGCTTTTCAAGACATCAGGAGGATTATACATCGCCCCGCAGCAAGCGGAAAATAAGCTGAAAGAATCCACGCTCATCGAACAAGCAATGGTGGTTGGAGAAGGTCAGAAGTTTCCTGCAGTTCTAATCGTACCTAATATGGATGAAGTATTGGCGCAACTAAGTGGTACATATTCATTGATGGACTTCGATGATATGCGCAAAGATCCTAAAGTAAGATCCCTATTCCAGAAAGAGCTTGACAGAGTCAATGAGGAGCTAGGGAAATGGGCGAAGATCAAAGAGTTTAGACTTATCAGTAAACCATGGACGCCAGAAACAGGGGAGCTTACACCTACAATGAAACTCAAACGAAGAGTGATAATGGAAAAGTGTAAAGTGATACTAGATACTATTTATGCAGACAAGTCTGAATTTAGTCTTGCAGATTTTGAGAATTTGAAAATAGAAGAAATGTCACTTGAAGAGCTTGAAAGATTCGAAGAAATGGAATCACTTTAATCAGCTCTTAAATACAGATTCTTGATTTTCGCTACTGTCAAATACACGGATGGCCACGACATCGGCTTCTGCAGTTTTCAGTCCATCTTCAGATAGGAAGTCGCATTTTAATACCGTTTTTCGACCCTTTACCTCAATTACTTTTGCTCTCAATTCGACAGTCGTATTGGGAGTAGGCTTTAAATACTTGACACTTAGTGTACCCGTAGCATAGCGATATTCCGGATCTGTATCAAGGGATCTGCCTTCTCTTTTATAAGCATCAGCCATTGCTGTACCCATGCAATGGCAATCTATTAGCGTAGCGATTATGCCTCCATTCATTAGTTTGCTCCAACCATGGTACTTTTCTTCAGACGTCCATTTGCAAACAGACTCATTACCTTCCCAATAGCTTTTGATTTGCAAACCATCATGGTTGTGGCCACATCCAAAACATACGTTTTCTGGCATGTGATCTTGAAAATATTTTGACTCGCTCATTTTAGTAACTTTACCTAAAGCTGATCTCAATATGAGATGCTACCTGTTCGCCAAAAATAACCCATTATGTATCACACCCTTGACTTGCATTTTCAAAATTACGAGCATGCCATTGCTGCCTTTATTGTAGAAACCGAAGATGGACCGGTCTTAATAGAATCTGGGCCATATAGCACATTTCCTAGTTTAGAGAAAGGACTACACGACCTTGGATATAAAGCAGGAGATGTAAAACACCTGTTATTGTCACATATTCACTTTGATCATGCTGGCGCCGCCTGGGCTTTTGCTGAAAAAGGAGCGACGATTTACTTACATCCATTCGGATTGGACCACATGCACGATCCTTCAAAACTAGTGGCTTCGGCTACAATGATTTATGGAGATCAGATGGACTCTTTATGGGGTAAAATGGAAGGAATCCCGAAAAAGAATTTGAAGATTGTGGATCACGATGAGGGTATCGAAATAGGCGGCCAAACCTTTCGAGCATTGCACACTCCAGGCCATGCTAAACATCATGTTGCGTGGCAATGGAAAGATACCATATTCACAGGTGATGCTGCAGGAGTAAAAATCGAAGGTGGTCCTGTTGTGCCTCCGTGTCCCCCTCCAGATATTAACCTAGAAGATTGGATGCACTCCATAGACCTTATACTTTCTAAGAATCCTAATAGGTTAGTATTGACTCATTATGGTGAAGAGATCAATCCTAATATTCATATGAAAGAATTGAAGGAGATCTTAAATGACTGGGCTTTGTGGATCAAGGCTAAGTGGGAAGAAGGGTTAAGTAATGATGAGATTACCCCTCTTTTTATGAAATATACAGCTAAGCAACTAAAGGATCGTGGAGTGTCTGATCACGGGACCAAACTTTACGAGGCAGCAAATCCATCATGGATGAGTGTTGCAGGTTTGGTTAGGTATTGGAAGAAGAGACAAGCATAAAAAAAGGCCTCCATTTGAGGCCTTTTGCGTAAGTCTTAGTTGCAGAGCCCTGGGCTTGCATCACATTCTGATTGAGGTATTGGTAGAATTACATCATCCGAAAGAGGATCAATATCATAGGCTATTTCTACACTATTTCCAGCTGCAGCCCATCTTTTGAGATCATGGAATATGATTCCCTCATAAATTAATTCTCTATTTCTTTCTACTAACAGACTGTCATAGAATTGGAATTCACTTAATGTATCCAACAAGGCTGGCAAACCAGCCCTCGTTCTAACAGCATTTAGATCACTCAATGCAGCGGCATTAATAGGACTCGAGAAATTTTGCTCATGAATCGCCTCAGCTCTTGATAAATACATTTCTGCAAGTCTGATTAGTGGCACAACATTGGTGTTACTTAGATATTTCGCTGTATTGATAATTTCACCACTTGCTGATTGAGAATAATACAATGTTGACACATCACTAATAGCGCTTACACTCGTAGTTATCTGTCCTCTCAAGTCTATATCATCATACTCAGGATTGTTTGGTATTTCGATTCTATTTAGTTGCTCTGGGAAAATAAATAAGGACCCAATTCCTGTGCCATCAAATGCAGTGTAGTATGTCGAAAGACCAGATAAACTTCCAGGGTCTCCTGTGTTGCTAGCTAATGTTTGCTGTATCGCAAAGACATCCTCAGTTGAGTTGGCTGCATTATTAAAGGCCATAGACGGAGTTCCGGCAAGCATGAATCCACCGTTATCGATTACAACATCAAAAAATCCTTCTGCAGCATCAAAGTCATTTTTTTGCATATTCACTCTTCCAAGATAGGCTTGACAAACAAAGTAATCTATGTCACCTTGTGTAACCGTTTTATCTTGGAGTAAACCTGATGCAGTTGAAAGGTCATTTTCTACCTGTGTATAAATGGCACCAACGCTCGATTTTTCAATGCCCTCTATGTCACTAAGACTTTTGATAGGGTCGAGTAAAAGTGGAATTGCAAGTGAAGATAAATTTCCGCTGGAATATTGCGGCCCCCACAGTCTCACCATTTCGAAATAGAGAATCCCTCTAATTGCTAAAGCTTCTCCTCGAATTCGTTCTCGTTCATTTGTGTTTTCAATATTGGCAATGTTTGCCAGGATATCATTAACGAGACTAATGGTTAGGTATGCCCTTCTCCAGTTTGAAGCAATTCTACTGTTTTCAGCAGTTAGGCTTTTGTCAACGAATTCTTCAAATTCAGGAATCGAAGAGGCATCCCAAGAGATCTCTGGAGGTATAAAAGTTATTTCATCATCCGGACCTTGAACGACAACATTTCTGTCTGTTCGTGTTAGTAAGGTTGCCATGGTTTGAAAATCCCCACCAAGCAGTTCTCCACCGCCGCTTCCATCATTTATCCCCATTAGGTTTAGGTATGCACCATTCAATGCTTCTTGGATTGTCTCCTGATTTGTAAGCAGGTCTCCACTAAGTGCATTTTCAGCTTCAATATCAAGCAAATCGTCGCATGATAGAACTAAGAAAAGTATTGGTATAAATTTTTTCATGACTTAGAATCCAATTTTAATGCCCGAAAGAAAAATGCGAGGTTGAGGTGCACTGAAGTTGTCTACACCTCTTGTGATGTTTTGTCCCACTAAACCATCTAGCGGGTCAAAGTAGCTTACATCAGGATCATAACCGGTATAATTGGTTATTGTAAATAAGTTAGATGCTCCTATATAAATGCTAAGGTTGTTAAACCCGAGACTTGACAACTGATCTTGAGAAAAATTGTAAGTTAGGGTAATTGTCTTCAACCGAATGTAGGCACCATCTTGAATCCATCTAGATGATGAGTTTGTGTTGATCTGGTTTGGATTGAGCTTAGGAAATCTAGTCTCATCTCCTGGCGAATACCACCTGTCAGCTTGATCTGCTGTTTGACCTAGGCTAGAAATTCCACTATTCGAAAGAAACTCTCCTGTAGCATAGTAAAGGTCAACGCCTCCTACGAATTGGAATAATGTGGAAAGCTCCCAATTTTTATATACAACAGCATTTGTAATTCCTCCAAAAAACTTTGGATTTGGATCTCCAACTACCGTTCTAGTTGCTTCTTCCCAGTCCTGAGTTACATATCTTTCTCCAAATCGATCAGTGATTTGATATGCTCCTGCTTGGCTAATTTGTTGGGCTTCTGATACTGTACTGTTTGGATCTGGAGTGAAGAAGTAGATGGCATTACCATCAGAGAAATCGACTCCAGCATAATCCCGTGTGTAAAATACACCAGGTGCTTCACCTTCAATGAAAGCATTCACTCCCACTTCAAGTGTTTCTCCACCGATATCTGTCACTTCTGATTTGTTAAATGATATGTTGAAATCTGTACTCCAAGAGAAGTCATTGTTGCTGACATTCGAAGAGCTTATCAATATTTCAAAACCTTTGTTGGTCAGCGTGCCAATGTTGTCTATAACTTCAGCGAAACCGGATGTTTGACTGATTGGTTTAGGAAACAAAAGGTCTTCAGTGTTCTTGATATAATAGTCCACTGAACCGGTTATTCTATTATCTAAAATTCCAAAGTCCACACCAACATTAAATTGTTGGGTAGATTCCCACTTTAGATTGTCACTTGCAATATTTGAAGGTACAATGGCTTCTCGTCCATTATATCTAGTGATTCTGAAGTTTCTTCTATATAGAAAATCTTGAGTTGGAATATTACCTACGATACCAAAACTAGACCTCAGTCTTAAGTTTGATACCACTTCCGAATCGAAGAAAGATTCATTGCTTACGTTCCATCCCCCTGAAAGTGATGGGAAGAATCCGTACCGGTTGTTTTCACTGAACTTTGAACTTCCGTCAACTCTACCACTAAAGGCAACATCAAAGCGATTTCCTATGCTATAATTCACTCTCGAAAACGATGAAACAAAAACGCTAGCATCTCCTTGAATGGGATCATCACTTAACCTGGTGTCAGTGTCCTGAAGATTTTCAAGGATGCCAATACCATTCACTGCTGCAAATCTGTAATCGAATGATGCGGTTGCTTTTTGATAAGATGCTCCTAGCGTAACAGATAGGGTGTTGGTACCTATATCAGGACTGTATGTCAGCCACGAATCAAGCACATAGTTTTCCGACGATTGTTCATTAAGTTGTGAAAATCCATCAGGTCTTCCTTCCAGCGTTTGAGGGCCTTGTCTTTGCTCCGTTCTAAAATCGCTAATATCCACGCCGCCACTAACATAAAATTGGAATAATTCGCTGAAGTCATACGTTAGCGCTGTGCTTGCAATGACACTCGTGTTGGTGGTTGTAAAATCAGAGAAGTTCACTTCGGTTAGCGGGTTATACTCTGCTGAGACCACATTTAGATTGAAATTGTCATTAGGGTCGTAACCATCTGCTGAAGGTAGATTTATTGCTTGTAATGGAAATCCTAAATCCTGATTGTCGTTTAGCTCATCATTTGAGGTATTGATGAAGTTTACATTTACGGATGCCTTTAGCTTAGATGTGATCTGTCCGTCCAAAGAAGCTGTGGCATTGAATCGGTCAAACTTGTTGCCTATTAAGATACCTTCCTGCGTATTGTATGAGGTTGAAACGAAATAACCAAACTTGTCAGAACCACCACTGAAATCTACATTGGCTCTGTGCGAAACTCCATTTTGAAATACTTCATCTTGCCAATCTGTATCGTCTACAAAACGATTATAAGTCCCGAAATTATAGGTGATCGGAGCTCCAGAAGATGTAGAATTAAATGTATAAGATGCTGCATTTGAAGATTCTAAATCTTCTAATAACTCTCTTGTGATATACGTATTTTCATCTCCTACAGTCATGAAATTTCTAAGTTCGAATTCAAGTGCTTGAATTCTATATTCTCTTGCAGAGTATAGATCGATCTTTTTTGGAGTTTGATTCACTCCGAATTGATAATCAAAGTTGATTCTCATCTTTCCTGCTTTTCCTCCTTTGGTTGTGATGATTATCACCCCATTGGCTGCTCTTGTACCATAAACAGCAGTTGCTGCAGCATCTTTGAGGATTTCAATTGATTCTATGTTACTTGGGTTGATGTTTGACTGGTTACCCGATGTAAGCGGGACACCATCAATTACATAAAGTGGTTGGTTAGAAGCAAGTAAAGACGAACCGCCTCTTATCCTAACATTGGTGGACTCACCTAGTTTTCCTCCTGAGTTTTGAACAAACAATCCAGCGGTCACACCCTGATTCGCTTGCTCTAGATTGATCAGCGGTGCAGGGCTTACATCTTCAGCTGCTACACTGGAGACACTACTCGTCAATTGGTCTTTGCTTTGTGAGCCGATGCCCAAATTGACAACATTATCGGAACTTCCTGAGCTCTTTACATTAATTGCCAGAGAATTTTGACCTGTCAGATAAATCTTCTGCGTTTGGATGCCCTCGCCGCTCACAACTAGGGTTTCATAGCCATCCGAAAGTTGGATTGTAAAGTTTCCGTTTTCGTCTGTAGTGGCAGTTGTAGACGAGCCATCTATCTTAACAGTTGCTCCGGGGACACCTTCTCCATTTTCATTGGTAACAGTTCCACGTAAGGTGACCTGAGCAGAAATGGTGAACACTATCAATAGTGATACCAGGCAGGTTAGTATTGGTTTCATAAAGTGGTAGTTGAGTTACTGTCTTAAAAATAGCCAGATTACTCGGTATCAGGACATAAAAAAGGGCAGTAATCTATGACTATGCCCTTTTCTTCGATTTTAAACCTGTTTTCTTATTCGTAGCGTAGCGACTCTACTGGGTTCTTAAGTGCAGTGTTTAGAATTCTAACAGTCGCGAATGTCAATGCTACCCCGACCAGAATCACGAATGGTATTGCTACAGTTATCAATGTCACACCTTGATAAACTTCAAAAATGGATCCCATGATGAGCTCAAGTATGAAGTAAGAGGCTCCTGCTCCAATCGACGCTGAAATGACAAGAAGCCAGAAAAATTCAGTATTTAGAAGTAAGATGATTTGATTTACAGTGGCTCCAAGAACTTTTCTTACTCCTATTTCTTTCATGCGCTTGATGATGTTCAAAGAAACCAATGTGTATAATCCAATCGTTGAAAGGATTAAGGCCACCAACGCTAGGAATTGAAACATAAACATGATGTTGACATTCACTTCCTCTGCTTGGGCGATGCTGTCTTCATAATCACAATTGAAAGGCTTGTTAGGAAATACTCCTAGCCATTTAGCTTCGAGCATATCATAAAGTTTGATCGGATCAAGGTCGCTTTTTGCAATTACGTAGTATCTCGTATCTGCTCGAGCAAGTCTTATACCTGCCGGCTCAATTTTATCAAAAACGCCTTCATCATAGAAGTCTTTGATAACTCCGATTACGTTTAGTC
>CAZWLS010000053.1:0-16606 GCA_964634415.1 uncultured Roseivirgaceae bacterium
AAACCTCGAAGCATATTATCGAGAACTTGTCTTTGAAATTCGAGGGAAATCAACTTTATATTTCACCCGTAGAAATGAATTATGGAGGATTGAGTTTTGAATCTACCTTCATAGTAAGTGGCCTGCCAGTAAATCCTGATTTTCTAACCATAAAGGTGGACGCTTTTGATGAGCATGAACATTCGATTGTTCTTTTTCGAGTATCGGATGGTCCAGATGCTTATCTAAATTATTTCAATCAAGAACAACGGTTGGCAACTTTCGACTTCGATTCTCATAGCTATGTTTTTGAAGAAATACAATCGGGTGAGAGCAGTAATCTTATTATGTACGGACTGATTGCGATTCTTGCTCTCTTCTTAGTAATTAAAGTTGTGAGAGATAAGAAAAACGTTCAATAGATCACCATTCATTTCTTAAGATACTTCTAAGTTTAGTGTCTACTGCAACACTATTTAGTCCAATCTCCATATCTGGGTGGTATAGAAGTCTTATCAGTTCACTGTCAATTTCAGAATATTGGGTAGCAAATCCACCATTGGTTGGGGTTTCATAAAATATACTGCTAGGAAATCTTGGTGAATCTTTTCCTAAACCTAATACTTGAGTGATTTCTTCAAGCACAACACTAAGTTGTTGGCTGATGGTAGGACGCTCAGTGTCAATAAATATTCTTGCTTCATTAATAACATCACTGTTCCACCAAACATTGAAGATTGCAAAGTTGGTCCCTACTTCGCTCTCAGGAAATAGTGTTTCAAACTCAGATGCTGTGCCAAAATATATGTAGCAATTAGACTGACTTTGGCTTTGAACTATCTCGGCTGAGAATCCGTCAGTTGCTAGTTCGTTAATTCCGTCCACAGTTTGTTGAACCTTAGTAATTAGTGTGGATGATGGCGAGCCATCTATGAAAATTTTCATAGTGGTTTTCCATTTTCTTGTAATCTCTGATGCACCTCCATTTTCAAACCCCAATGCAATATCCTTGAAATAATCGATGGTAGTTTCAGGTAAGCTGAGATTAATGGAAATCTCCGCAATCCGAACAATATCACTTCCAGTTAATTCTACCTCTGCTTGTATATTATCCCTTACTTTTATGTCAAACAGCTCAGAATTTTTCACACTAATTTGACCGGTATTGCTATCAATTATCAATGCATCATCGATGCTTTGACTAACGATTTCGTATTTAACATCATTAAGGTTGGTAGTGACATCAAGATTTCCAAGTATTTGGTTGTCACTTGGTCTTACAGTTAATGATGCACTAAAATCTTCAACAATTAGACTTGGTTCAAGTGCAGATTCTCCATCACCACAAGCAGTTAGCAATATCGAGAGAATGGCTAGTAATAATATTTTATATTTCATAGTGAGTATAATAAGTGAAGATAGGTGTTTAGTTTCCAGTTTGTTGGAAGTTACCTGTATAACTACCAACAACGGTATCACCATTACGCATAGTAAGTTGAGGTCTCTTTATTGATCATTTATTCCTATTCAATTGGAATACACAAGTCTACAACAAATTTATTTTCGGGATGCTTCCGATAGTCATTATGGTAGATTTCAAAAGGATTTTCCGTACTTTTTTGGTATCCATTTTCATTCATCCATACAAACAAACCAGTCCAGCTTTTTTCAAAATCCATGGGAGTAATTTCGTACCTTCCTACAACGCACTTCGTTCTAGCTAAAGAGAGTTTATTAATCTCACCTTCTACTTCGAAAGGTGTGCTAGTGGAAAGAAAAACACTCATTCTTACTTTATCGGGTGCAGTTACTTTCACACTATCGTAAAAAACCCTTCCTACTTTTGCTTCCGGATCTTCTAAAAGGTGTTTAGAATTTGCCCACATTAATAACTTATCAAAAGCCTTTTCCACATCAAATATTCCTATATGGGTCACGGCTGCCGCTTCTATTGCGGCCATCTCTTTTACTTCAATTTGTGCATTCATATTGATCCAATTTTTCAGATTATTAATAGCACAAATGTATTTTTCACGATCGCTAATCAATTGACCATTATTGCTATCTAGTTGACTAATCTTGCTGTATTTATTAGGGTTTTGCCTTTTGAATTCTGAGGGACTGATTCCGTAAAACTTCTTAAATGTTCTGGTAAAAGAAGAGTTATCATTAAATCCATACTTCAGATATGTCTCTGTTATACTATCACTATTATGGATGAGATTTAAAGCGGATTTTTCTATTCTTCTTCTGGTTATATACTCATTTAATGTCTCGTCAGTAATCTGTTTGAATACACGATGAAAATGGAAGGGAGAGAAGTGCGCAACCTCGGCTATCAATTCCAATGTTAGTTTAGATGTTAGATGATCATCTATATATTCAAATACTTTATTTATTCTATTATGGTAGTCTGATTGGATTTTAGATTCTATTGAGGACATACTCAGACTTGTTCGTAAAAATGTGGAAACAGAACCAAAGATATGATTCAAATATCAACCTGATTTGATAAATCTTGCTAAAGAATATCTTGGCTTACAAGAATCTTTAAAGATTTTACCCGCCGACTTATTTTAATAAAATGATCTATTTAATGGGTTAGTAGATTAATCCTATTGGTTTTTTTGATAAAAATCAACGATCAACTTGGCCAGTTCTTCACCTTTTTCTTCCTGAATGAAATGACCCGCATTTAAGTGTGTATGATCTTGACCTTTTGTTCCAGGAATAATTTTTTGAAAAATCACTTCTGCACCTTTCATGATGTAATCCTGGTCTCCAAAAATGGTGAGAAAAGGCTTTTCCCATTTAGCAAGAATTTCCCAGGCTGAACGATTCTTTGCAGATTCTGGGTCATCCATTTCAACAGGTACTAACATTGGAAAAATGCGTGCACCTGCTTTATATTCCTCAGATGGGTAGGGGGCATTATAAGCAGCTATTACCTCTTCGGAAAGGTCCGCGACAGTTCCTTTATCTATTACTTGACCGATATCAAAATCAGGTGATTTTTGAGAGAACTCTCTCCACTTCAGAAACACTTCAGGCATTTCAATATTGCCAGTTGGGAGGGTAGTGTTGGATGCAACCACCATGGAAAATCTATCTTCCAATTGCGTTATCAATCGTAGTCCAGTGAGACCTCCCCAATCTTGGCAGAACAATAACATATTGTTCAAGTCTAGTTGCTCAATAAATGAAGTTAGCCAATCCATGTGATTTTGATAGGAGTAGTCGGACTGCCTTTTCGGTTTATCAGATTTGCCAAAACCAATTAGATCTGGTGCGATAACTCTGAAATTATTAGCGACCAGTATAGGAATCATTTTGCGATAAAGAAAAGACCAACTAGGCTCACCATGTAATAGAAGAACCGTCGGGTTTGTTTTATCACCTTCATCTATGTAGTGCATCCTTATCCCATCCGCCAACTCTATGTAATGAGGGATGAAATTATAATCTGGAAGGTTTTCAAATCTTTCCTCTGGTGTTCTAATTATTTCGATCATGACGATAACTCATTTTATTAAATGTAGCTAAATCTCCATATATAAAAGTCACTAATTGAATGTTATTTGTGTAAATAAGTTATGTACTATATTTAATTTATTATTAATAAAAACCCTAATTTAAAAATGAAGAAAACAGCTATTTTTTTATTCACTTTTTTACTTAGCACGATTGCTTTTTCTCAAGTTCAACAAGGAGGAGATGCTTCTGATGTTTATGTTCCTAATCCTCCAAATGGTCCGGATACGGTTTGGGAAATCCCATTTTTGCCAGACCAGGTAGGCGTTTCATATATTCACTTTGATGAATACTATGTAGTCTACACTTATTATTGGCTTGTAACCTGGATCCATATAGATACTGAGGTTGTATTCCTTGGAGGAGGTGGCGGAGATGAAGTTCCTGATGAATTTCCAGATGGTGATGACGATGACGAAGAACAAGATACTTCTTCTAAAAATTGACAAGCTACTATAACATCAAAGCATGGAGTAAATCCATGCTTTGATGTTTTGAAATTCTTAGATGAAGGAAGCGGTTTCACTTTATTGATGGATGGCCTGTTGCTTCACCCGTCAGTTTTATAAAGTCAATGTCCGAATAGTAAGCTTCAAATATTTCAACGGTTCCGTTCTGCATAAATGTTGGAATGATTTTGTTAGCTACATCACCATCCCATTGGGCTTGCTCATGACCAGCATTCTCCACTTCAATGTGTATTGCGTTGGTAAAACCCTTCATAGTTTCTTCAACTTGCTCAACCGGGGTTCTTGCATCCAATGTTCCAGTGATGAATAACGTCGGAATGTCTGACTTTAGCGGCTCTGTAGAATCGAACGATAACTCATTATTGATCCAATGGTCTTTTACAGCTGAAAATGGGAAGTTTACGGCGTTTCCAAATTGACTTTTTTCGGCCTCTTTTTCAATTTGCGACCATCTTGCTGCGCTAACTCCAGAGGCTAGCTGCTGATTTATTCCTTGACCAGGTATTCCCATTGCCAATGTCATACGCTGTTGAACAAACCAGGTGAGTATTGAATAGTCGCCATTATTAATGGAGTATAATAGCCGTGGTATCACTGGTATATCATTGGCATCATCAATGTCTAACCTTAGAATTAGACCTAGACCGAACCCACCAATTTTTAGATCCATTTCTTTTCGTGTTAGTGGGTTTTTAACGGTTACTGTCACTGGATTTGCATCCAGCTTTTTCATAGTCTCATAAACAAGAGATTCAAAATCAGGTATTGCCTGATTAATTGAGCTATCTTTTGCTACCATCTCACTTATAGTCTTAATGTGTTTGTCCAGATGGCTGGGGAAGTTAAGCGCCTGATTAGGTGCGTCTGCTCCTACTAAAATTGCTCGTTCAACGCTTTCTGGAAATAGCTGCATTACGGTCATGCCAATATGAGTGCCATAACTAAAGCCAAAGAATGTATAGGTGTTAAAGCCAAGTAAAGTCATTAGGTCATTGACATCTATGGCATGCTCTTCTATGGTATAACCTTTTACGTCTACATCTTTATCTTCGAATGAAGTTAATGCTACACCGGCCACTTTCTGAAAATGTTGGTTTGCTTTTTCCTCTGAAACAAAGAAGTCCTGTGGATACTCACCTTTCCATATGTAGGTAAGCGCTCTGTCATTGGAACCTCGTCGATCTAGGAATATTAGATCTGCTACTTCTAAATACTCCAATCTATCATTGAGGTATTTTGGATTACTAGCTTCCCAGGTGATTTGTCCACCACCTCCCTCAAGATAGATTACTGGTGTAGCCGGGTTATCTGAAATGCTCTTTAGATGAACATATTTTAATTTGATCTTTCTACTATTTGGGTTATTTCTATTCTCAGGAACTTCGAGAAAACCGACTTGCCCTTCGATTTTAATTCCGCTGGTAGTTTTAAACTTCTTTGATTTGACATTTACCAATGACTGACTTGATGCATTGAAGACAGTGGTAAGAATTGCGATTACGATAATGGATAATTTTTTCATTTTCTTTTTTCTTCAAAAGTCCACGTGGGATAGAAAAAAGTCAAAATGAGTAAGTCTCAGATGGTCATTTGAAACCTTTTAGTCGGATTTTTTAAGATAATCAGAAGGAGTCATGCCTGTTTCTTTCTTGAAGGCTCTATAAAAAGAAGCTTTTGAACTGAATCCAACTTCTTGTCCAAGGCCAACAATGGAGTACTTATTGCTTTCGGGTTGGATGATCCGATCTTTGAACGCTGCGATTCTATGATGGCTGATCAAATCGTTAAAATTGGTTTGGAGTGTTTCGTTTATGATATTAGATACACTGTTGATGGGGCAATTGAGATGGCTTGCAAGTTTCCCTAAAGTAAGACTAGGATCTTGATAGAGTTTATCCTCCTTAAGTGCATGCAGGATCTGCTTTTTCTTGTCTTCTAATTCTTCTTCTGTGAAGCTAAATTTTTTGATACGATCAGTATAGGTTTCAACAACTTTTATGTATTTCAACAAATAGAAATAGCCCAATACATAAATGCTTAATCCGATAATTGTTCCTATAGGCTTATAAAGCAATGCCGAGTTGTCATCCATTTGCTCTATGAATATTAGCGCTATGGGTGCAGCTAAGAAAAGAAAGGATATTAGAAAGCTCCAAGTGACAATTAGCAGGTTTAGCCATTTTTTGATCTTTTGAAACTCACGAAGTACACGTTTTGCCTCTTTCGACTCTTTATAGATCAAATAGGCATATATGCTTAGTTGAACTGCTCCTAATAACGCAATCACCAATGCGGTGGCTTGTATCACTAAGATATTTTCATAGGCCCATTCTAAGTTATTACCTATGTAAATAAATATCGCCGTGAAGAATACTCCGTCCAAAATGAAGGAAGGTAAAAAATGTAATAGATCTTTTGTGCGGAATAGTCTTTTTGGGTCTTTGATATATAAAATATGGAAGTATGCTAATGGGCCATAGGATAAGCTAAATTCCATTGGTATCGGAAACTTGGAGTTAAATGAACTTATTGATTCTTCCAAGACAAGATGAAGCAAAGAGAGCGAGAAGATGAAGATTAGTATTCCAAAAAAGAGATTACTTTTTCTCATTGGCTTTCGCGCAATGATGATCGTAGCTAATATTACTCCTTGGATTACAGCAAGTAAAAAATAGAAATTTGAAGATGTTAAAGAAGTATCTATCATCTTCTATCTAATCGTATTTCTGAGATTTGTCAAGGAATGAGCGCACAGCTTCCAAGCTTCTGGAAGGAACTTCTTCCATTGGAACATGCCCGGCATTTTCTAAGATTACCAATGTATCATTGGGTAGATCTTTGTGAAACAACTCAGCGTTTTCTACAGGTATAAGTAAGTCCTGCTCACCCCATAGAACAAGTGTTGGCTGTTTTATGTCAGAAATAAATTGATACGCATCAGTTGGTCTTTCCATTGAAAGCCGATCAACAAAAGCTTGTCTATTACCCTCTCTTAGGGTTAGTTCAAAGTATCTGTCTGCTAGCTCATCCGTGACTTTACTTTTATCAGCATATACATTTTCAACACTGGATCTCGCGATTGACTTTGGGGTGATGAACGTAAACATATTTTTAATTAAAGGGATCCTGGCCACTCTGAAGGCTAATGGTACGCTTTGCGCTTTAAAAGGGTATCCCGCCGCATCAATTAAGATCAGTTTGTTAACCATCTCTGGGTAAACAGTGGTAAATCGCCAGGAGATTTCACCTCCTAGTGAATTGCCGCCCAGAATGCATTTTTCAATGCCTTTTTCATCTAAGAAGCTTTTGATAAACTCAACATACTTCTCGATGGAGTAGTCTCGATCAGGGAACGGTCCTGTCAGTCCATATGCTGGAAGATCCATACGAACTACGCGATAATCTTGCTTTAAAATTTTGGACCAGGCATCAAACGTATGCAAGCTTGAACCTGTACCATGGATGAGGACAATCGGTATCGAATCGTTAGGATTACCCTCATCTCTAAAATGTACATTCATACCATCAATCATCGTAAAAGAGGAAGGAGCTTGCGCATATTTGGTTTTTAGTTCTTCGAGAGGAATGTCCCGATATCCGAATAGTAGGGAAACTAATACGACTAAGAAAAAAACACTTATGAGTAATATTTTTAAAAGTTTTGGTAGTCTCATGTCCATCGATGTTTATCCAAATATACCTTCTGAATAGCTAGCTAAAAAGAACATGTACTTCTTCAAATTGAATAAGAGTCGTAGTTTTACTTTTGTTAGGTAGGAGAACGAAGGATGACCATCAAGCTGAGTAAACTTTACACACTAGGATTAACCAATACGCTAGGTACTTACGATGCGTTTAAACTGCAAATTGTAAATCGCCTGGCCGTGCTTTGTATTGGAGTATCATTGATACTTGTTACGATCAATCTGATATTTCAGAATTACATTGGGATTGCAATAGACGTTTCTGCCATACTGCTAGTGGGAATGCCAGTTTTATTACTTAATCATTATCAAAAGTATTCGGCTGCTATCTATCTATTTGTAATTGGTTATCATTTGGCTTTGATAGTCGGCACTTATCACTCCATTGTTGAAGGAAGGCAGAGTGGACTTGAATATCTTTTTGTTCCAGGTGCAATTTCCATCATCATATTGGTGAATGGAGTCAAGCAGTACATTGCTGTCCTAATAAACTTCTCCTTATTTATGCTGCTAAATTATGTACGATTTGAGTACACTGGCAGTGGTGAGTTGGCTACTTATTTTAGGTTAAGCTTAATATTACTTACGGCTTATCTGATGGTTTATTACTTCGTGATGAGTTTCAAAACACAGCTATTTAGAACCTTAAATAGTGCAGAAAAGCTAAACACAGAATTGATAGGGAAGGAGGAGGCTTTGCTAGATTCGAATAAATCAAAGGATCGTTTATTCTCTATTATTGCTCATGATCTTAGAGCCCCTCTTGGGCTTATTCAAGGTCTGATAAAACCAACAATCTTAACCGCGATGAGTAAGGAACAATACCTTACATATTCAGAGAATGTTCAAGTCAAGTTAGATGCATTACAAGACACTATGAACAGCCTATTGGAATGGGCCAAATCTCAACTTGGAAGCTTAACTGTGAATCCGGAGCGTGTATCTGTGAAAAAAGAGATCGATTTGATTGTTGAGCTATTTTCATCTGCTTTGGAGGCTAAAAATGTAAGGTTAGATTACAAACCTTCCGATTCTTTCGTTTTTGCTGATAAAAATCAATTCATCATCATTGTTAGAAATATTATTCACAATGCAGTCAAGTTTACCCCCAATGACGGTAGAATAGTTGTTTCCAGTCAGGATTTGGATGGCGTAGTATGCGTGACGATTGAAGACTCTGGTGTAGGAATGGATGAGGAAACCAGAGAACGAATTTTAAAAGGTCAATTAATTGAGTCAACCTTTGGGACAGCAGGGGAGGCCGGGTCTGGAATCGGTCTAAGCTTTTGTCACGAGTTGATAAGAAAAAATAACGGAAGGTTGAACATCTCAAATGCCAATCCTTCCGGTACGATATTTCAAATCTGGCTACCTATTTCGAAGTAGCATATAGATTTTAAAGTTCTTCTACAATCTGAATATTATTTCCGCAGGTATCATTAAAGACTGCAAACTTTACAGTTCCCATTTTAGTTGGTGGGACGCTGAATTCCACACCTGCTTCAACCAGTTTATCATACTCTGATTGAATATCATCAACATAAAATTGTGTGAACGGAATGCCTGCTTTCATCAGTGCATCTTGAAACACCTTAGATGGTTCAAAGTGTAGTGGTGCTGGCTCTAACAGTAGTTCAGGACCGTCTTGTGCCTCCTTAGGTACTAAAGTCAACCATCTGTTTCCACCATCTAATGGAGTATCTATTTTCTTTATGAACCCCAGTTTTTCGGTATAAAATTTAAATGCCTTTTCTTGATCTAGCACAGGGATACTTATCAGTTTTATTTTCATGTGTGATTAGCGTTTGAATGAGTCAAATATGAAGGATCAAAACTTTACTTACTTCTCGAAAGTTGCTCTTTTCGAAATTGAGTTGGTGTCTTTCCAGTTTTTGTTTTGAATAAAGTGCTAAATGATCCAGGACTCTCAAAACCTACTGCGAAACATGATTCAGTGACTGTAGACCCATTATTCAGATGCTCCTTGGACTTTTCAATTCGTTTATTAATTAAATATTGTCGAGGCGTGAGGCCGTAATACTTCTTAAATAATCGAAGCAAATGGTATTTAGAAATGAACTGCTTTTCTGATAGTAAGTCTAGATTCAAATTCGTTTCATAGTAGCTATCGATATATCCTTTGATAGCTATAACGGCATCAATCTGATCTTGATTCTTGTAAACAGATTCTTTTACTTGTTTTAATTTTTCTTGATAGAATGACATCTCTTTTATGACCCGTTAAGATTGTTATCCTTGCCGCATAATCTTTTCCATCTTTCTGCCTTTTGCCAGTTCGTCGACTAGCTTGTCGAGATACCTGCAATTTCTTGTCAATGGAGTTTCAATCTCTTCGATCCGATAGCCGCAGATTACACCTTTTATCAGATTTGCATTAGGGTTTAAAGTAGCTCCATCAAAAAACTCTTTAAAAGTCGCTTTCTTATCTATAAGCGCTTGGAGTTTATGTTCATCCATGCCTGTAAGCCATTCGATAACTTGATGTAATTCTTCTTTAGTACGACCTTTCTTTTCTACTTTATTCACATAATGCGGATAAACAGATGCGAATGTCATATTAGCTATTCTCTCGTCGTGTTCTGGTGTAGTTGTTGCCATATCTGTTTTATAGTATTACTAAATATAGTCTAACAGTTTTTTCATTCAAAGGCCAAATGCACAACTATTGGAATAATCTAAGGAGGCGTTTAACAGATGGATTTTACTTGATAAGCATAAGAATCTTCCGCTTCACAGTAAGCGAGTTAGAAAATAATTCACTCTTTCATCAAACTGGTTTGATGCTCATATTTTAAATAGCTGTCATGGAATATGACTGCACTCAGAACCAAGTTTAGCACGATTACAATATAGATTGGTACTACTGCAATCAACATCTGAAATCCAAAGAGCATAACTACGAGGTACTTGATATACTTCCAATAGCTAAAATTTTCAGAATATAATAGCGTGAATTGAAGTACAAAATGAGAAATCAAAAATGTATAGTAAAGGAATTTTGATTCGTATGTTAAGATTTCATGGTTCATCCCAATTAAAAAAAGTAATTCTGGAATGAAGTAGACTACAGCTGTAATTAAAATCATCATTCCTCTCGAGAATAGGGAAATTGGAAGGTTTCTTAGAAATTGAGCACGCTCTTCTAGAAATTTCTGCCCTGAAAAAATCAATAAGCTATTGAAAGAGCCTAAAAGAAGAAGAAATAACACAAAATAATCTTCCCTGAAAAAATCCTTGTTTCGAATGATAAACAAATTGAAACCTACATAGCTGATGACCTTCAATAAAAGGACGGCTTTGGTTTTTTCGCGCCAGTAATAGCTCAATAGTATCCAATTAAAATTGAAGCCTATTTTAATAGAGGGGTAAATATTTCTATATCGAAAAACGAGTGTTTTTTTACCTTGAAAGGAGTGGTATGCATATATGGTGTTACATACTGTTATAATTAAAAGACTGGCTAAGACATATGATCCATAAATTGCATTCTCTTCGTAGAAGGAAACTGATGTTACCAAGATTCCATAAATCGTAATAGGGAGATAAATAATACTAAATACGAATAAGAAATTTGACCTGATGGTTTTTGGTGAGAATGATCTGAAATAACTTGTTGTTGAATCCCAATATTTGTTAATAGTGGTGCAAATAAAGTTGGTACATCTAATCGAGTAACTCGCCCAAAACACAAGTACGCAAAGTGAAAGTAATGGGCTGTCTATCTGAGCATGAATGAGCCCTAGATGAGTAGTGACTAGATATTGAGGTGGGATTATTCCAAAAAATGCGATAAAGAAAAAGAATAGAAGACCTGCATTTCTTTTATAGAATTGGACAACTATTAGTTTGAATGAAAGCCTATATATTAGGTTCATCGACGGTCAATTGAAAATTTTCTATTCGCAATTCTTTGTTGATTGCTACATGTAAATTGTTTTGATGAGTGGTTGTCAGAAACGAAGTTCCCGCTGCTCTTCTTTGAGAGATTATTTCATTCAACCTCTCGCATGTTTCACTGTCGAGCGCATTGAAGGGTTCATCAAGTATTATTACCTCACTATTACCGATAAAGGATAGAAGCAAGGATAATTTTTTCAGCATGCCACTTGAATAATGCCCAATCTGAACGTCCATGAATTTGGAAACACCGAGGGAACGGGCAAGAATATCAATGTCCTTTTGTTCGTATGGAAGCAGTGAAGAATAAAATGCTATAAGATCTTGGCTTTTGAGAAAGTTAGGAAACACTGGTTCAGCTGGTGAGTATCGCACCAACTTTAGGTATTTCATCATATTCTCTTTGCAATTTCTAACGCCATTGATGGATATGTCTCCCTCGTAGGGTAAAATTCCTGCAATGCACTTGAGAAGTGTGGTTTTTCCACTGCCGTTTTTTCCACTCAAAGAATGTATACCTTGATCCAATTCCAAATTTGGAATCTCTAAAACCAAGTTTCCATTATAGGATTTACTGAAGTTGCTTATTTCAATCAATAGGCCTTTACACGGAAATTAAGTGGTGCGGTTACACTTGTTATTTAAGCGTACCAATAGGATGATGACTAAGTTTATTAAGATGCATTTGCAGTTGATATAGCATGTCTTTCATATCCAGAAATGAATATGTTTGTTAGCGAGATAAGTAATCTAAGCAAGATTTACTTTCATCATTAAATCTGTCTGCACATCGCTGCCAAGTAAAAAAGTATGTTTGTCAAAAGTGACAAACCCATTCTTTTCATAAAATCGAATTGCCCTGGAGTTTTTCTCCCATACGCCGAGCCAGATGAATTTGAATTTCTTTGATTTGGCAATCTCAAGGGCTTTCTTGTAAAGTAGCTGTCCGACTCTTAGCCCATGCATTTCTTTGAGAACGTAAATACGTTCAATTTCTAACGATTCAGGACCCTTAATTTCAGTTTGAGAATTACCATAGTTTACTTTTAAATAGCCAATTATCTGACCATCTAGCTTCGCAAAGTAAAATTCTGAAGAGTCATCAGATAGTTCTGACATGAGTTGATTCTCCGCAAAGCTTTTTTTAAGATATGCGTCCATGTCTTCTTTCTTATTTTGATCACCAAAACTTTCGAGAAAAGTACGTTTACCAATTTCTCGGAGCTGACTCAGTTCATCGATCGTTACTCTTTGGATAACTACATTTTCTAAGTTGATCATGCTAATCGAGTCACGTCCTAATTATTAAAGCTATCAATGAAAGCTGCAAAAGATTGGATAAAATGTTCCCTAGGAGCTTCTAGGAATGCGGCATGATCTCCACCTGAGATAACTACCCAACTTTTATCATTGCTCTTCAATCTAGTGAACAGTTTATTTTGTCTCTCCGAAGGTGCAATTGGATCTAATGCTCCTTGTAATATCAATACAGGTGTGGAGATTTGAGAGGGGTCAATCTTGTTGAACTGATCTACATTTCTCCAGTCTACCTTTATCGGATCATTTTCTAATGCCATCCTTACGTAAGAGTCAATAGCATTTTGGCTGATGCTTCCAGGCGTTATGAAGTCGCTAGCTGCATTTTCTGCTGTGTTTTTTCGCTTCAATAGCTTTATATCGTCGGGACTTTGCGGAATCTTGAAGTCTAAATCTTGCCAGTAGCCAAATACCGTTAAGCTTGCTATATCTCTTGAATTTTTCTGAGTCGCAAGTAAGCTGGAGGTTGATCCCATCGAATAGCCAAATAGGTGCACTTTGCTGCTGTTACGGGTAGATATCCAATTGATCACATTGAGAATGTCAGAAGCTGCTTTATTGGGAGATAGCCATCCAGTACTATCTCTAGGAGTAGCACCGTATCCTCTAAGGTCAAGGGCGTATGTTGAATATCCTTGAGCAACCATAGCATCCATTAATGACAAGTTTTCTCCTTCCACCTGTAAATCAAAGTTTGGGAGACTGCTCCATGTTCTTCCATGAATAAAGAGGATTGCACCTTTCGAATTTTGAGACTTCTTTTCCCACACATTCATCGGGTGACCATCTGAGATTACCGTATGATTTGATAGTGTGCTTTGACTTGATGTCTCAGTGTCACTTGAGGTTTTATCAGTAGCTGAATTTGTATTGCAGCTTATTATCAAGGTTGACAATAGAATAACTGAGAGCATGTTTTTTAATGTGACCATTATATAAGCTTATTATTTTGAATGTTTAAGGATTCTTCGAGCTCCATGTTTTAACTCAATACGATTATTAAGCTTAAGTTAAATTTCGGCACTTAAATCCGAGAACCAAAAAAAGCCAGACCTAATAATGGTCCGGCTTTCATTGTACATGGTGTGGTGACTCTTTTTACTCTTCTCCAGGAAGGTTCATGCTATCTGGTCCTTCTTTCACCCAATAAAAATCTGGTGCTTTCTTCTGACGAGGATAAACTTCATCCAGTGTATTGCCATCATATAATCGACCGTTCTTCATTACATGAGAAATGGTATTCGTATTTCTAATGTTATCCAAAGGATTTTTATCCATGATCACTAAATCAGCAAGTTTACCTGCTTCAATAGATCCTAGATCTTTACTTAGTCCAATTGCTTTTGCACCTAGAATGGTAGCAACCTTCAAAGCATCCAGATTTGGCATCCCTCCACTTTGAACAGACCATAACTCCCAATGATACCCAAGACCCTGTAGCTGACCGTGCGATCCTACGCCCGCAATACCTCCTGCTTTTACCAGATCTCCGACAAATTCACTGTGTCGAGGGAAGATGTGTTCTTCTTCAATGAACCAAGCTCCTCTTCTTCGAGATTTTTGGTCAAGCTCACGTTTAGGAGTAAAGAAGTTGATCTTGCTATCATTCTGAACATCTTCCGTAGCATAGTAATACTCCTCAGCCCATGGCCCGCCATATGAAACAAGCAGGGTAGGAGTGTAAGCCATCTGCGCTTCAGCCGTCAGTGATAATACATCATTGTAGATCGGATGAATAGGGAAGGAGTGCTCATGCCCTGGATATCCATCGATCAATTGAGTGAGATTCAATTTCATGTCCAAAGCTCCTTCAGTAGTTGGCATAAGTTTTTGCTCTTTTGCCGCTTGGATAATCCACTGTCTGTGCTGACGATTACCAGTGATATACATTTTGATGGTCTTCGTATTGAAGTACTCAGAGTATTGTTTCAATACATCTTGTGCATGCTCTAAGCTCTTGATGTTATAGTACCAGAATCCAACACCAGGACCAGTAGAGTATACTCTTGGGCCAAGAACATCTCCAGTCTCAACCATATCGGAATAGGTAAGCACATCAGTTGTAGCCGTTTGTGGATCTCTCGTAGTAGTCACACCGTAAGCAAGATTGGCTGAATAAACCCAAACCTGGTTTTTATGAAGTCCCCAGTTTGGCCACATGTGAGCGTGCGTATCTACAAATCCAGGAGTGATCGTTTTGCCACTCATATCCATCACTTTGGCATTGCCAGCGTCTATGCTGCCAGAAGCACCAACGGCTTTGATTCTTGCATTTTCAATTAAAATGTCTCCGTTTTCGATTACTTCGTCCCCATTCATGGTGATTATTCTTGCACCTTGAAGAAGTACTGATCCTTTTGGAACGTCTTTTTCAACCTCTACTTTGATTCTAATTTCATTTGGCTTATAACCTTCATCTTCTTTTTCCTCCTCAGCATCTCCCTCTTTTGTAGCCATTTCTTCTTCATCGCTAGCTCCTTCTTCTACATCGTTTTCGCTTTCTTCTCCCTCAGAATCCTCTTTCTTCATTTTCTCTTCTTCTTCCTTCTTCTTCTTCTTCTCTTCCTCCTCTTTTTTCTTCTTCTCCGCCAGCTCTTTCTTCACTCTTTCTGCTTCAGCCATGTCATAAGCAAAATAGGCATTACCCAAGGTGAAATTCACTGTGTTTCCATCGTTGTTCCAGTGTGCAAATTCTCCACCAAATGTTGTAAGCTTCCAACTTGGAAATGATGCGCTCTCAGGATTGGAAACAGATATTTTAACGGTTTCAGCTCCTACAGGAGGTACAGTTACCACAAAAACATCATTATTAATTTTAGCAAGTGCTTTATCTCCTTTTGGAGCCATCAAAATGTATTCGGCATTACTAGGCAATCGTTGAGGTTCACTTGGTCCGCCCTCCATATAAAGGTTATGGTCATGATTAAGTGCTGGGTAGGTCATAATCCCAGATACTTTAATATGTTCTTTTTCGTCTGTACCATCCCAACGCATGGAGATCAAGCCTTTTCCAAAGTGATACATATAGATTCTGTCATCTTTCTCTACAAAGTGAGGTAGATCCCTGCCTCCTGAAGATTTGATCTTATTTACATTACCGCCATTTGCGCTAATCCAACCAATATTTTCTTGAGCTCGAAAAGCAAATGGCCCTATTGCATTTTCATATGCTTTCGCAGTTCCATATAGGAATGCAATTCGATCTGACTTTTTATCCCAAGCCAAACTTGTATAAACTCCACCTTGATTGGTGAGTTTAGTCATTCTACCGCCGGATGCTCTGACTTTATAAATATGTCCTTCATTTCCTTCCCAACTTGAGAAAGCAAGCATTGTTCCATCAGGTGACCATGTTGGCATTGCTTCTGTAAAATTATTTTTGGTGACTCTTTTTGGAGTACCACTCGGGTAGTCCATCACATAGAGCCTATTCAATACCGTGAAAGCCAATTTGCTGCCATCAGGTGATCGCTTTGCATCTCTTATTTGATTGGCTATCATCTTAGCGCTGTCGTAGATTGGGTAATCAAACTGAACCATCGGTCCAAAATCCAGTTCTTCATCTACTTCAAATGGAATTTCTGTAGCATTTCCTCCGTTGATAGGGATGCGCCAAATTTTACCGCCATAAGATGCTATAACCGACTGGTTATCCGGGGTAAAGGCCATTGCAGGGTATACTCCAAG
>CAZWLS010000054.1:0-16567 GCA_964634415.1 uncultured Roseivirgaceae bacterium
TATTAATTTAAATGTATTCTACTAGTATAAAAAAAGCCACCCCGATAAAGTTCGGAATGGCTTTCTAAAAGATTCAGTTTTGAACCTTAGAAGAACTTATATCTCATATCTTCAATATCAGCGAATTCCTTAACCGCCTCATCAATTTTTCTTGGTACGAAAAGTCTAAAGTAGGAAAGAGGGAAGTCGGCAATCATTGCATTTTGGCCTAATCTCTGACGAGAAACCTGAAGCGCAAACGTTGAATAATCTTCAACATCAGCAGGAAGGTCTTTAGCTGAAAGCTTTACCACTATAACGCCATCTTGAATCGCGAATGCTTGTGTAATTTCTTCTTCATCTAGAGCGAACGAAAGGCCAATTGCCTCTGGTGCATAGCCTACACCATTGATGCTGCTAGAAAACATTTGAAAATCTGCGGTACCCGTTCGAGCACCGTCACCATAAGCAACAGCCATTGACTCAACGTCTGAAGCATCAAGACCGCTTAGTTTATTCAAAATGTTATCTGCCTTTTTCTCATTTCTAACTTTACGCTCCACCTGGTTTCTTACTTCGTCCAGGTTTGCTACACCTTCTTCTTGCTCAGAAGTCATCGCAGCAACAACATACCTATCTCCGATTTCTTTCACATCAGAAACAGCTCCCACAGAAGCGTCATTGTAAAGCCATAGAACTAATGTTCTTGCCTCAGCCAGAGGTCCTACTCTTTGCGAGTTTTTATCTATCCGATTTGCTTCTCTAACAGTGATTCCTTGTTCATCAGCAAGTCTTTTAAACTCTTCCAAGTTTCCAGCAGAAGCCGCAAATAAATCTGCCTGTCTGTATGATTCGTTAATGGTCTCATCAGATATGAAGAAGTCTTTCTTCATTTTAGCCACTCTGTATAGTACGCTGTCTGGTGTAATTTCGTCTGCTCTTGAAAGCTTGTAAAACTCATAAGATCCGTTCACGATAGCTGGTGTAGAAACATATCCTACATCCTTACCTTTCAATGAATCTGGTAAATTTTCTTCTACGTATGTAATGAATGGGTAAGGGTCATCTGAGTTGATAACCACAAAGCTCGAATCATTATCGCTACTAGCTAATGACATCTTCAGGTTACTAACTTCATCCATTACAATTGCTGAATCCGCACTTGAAGCTTTAAGATCAAATACTACATATGACATGCTTCTTGTCTCCGGTCTTTGGAATTCTGACTCATGAGAATCAAGGTAGCTCTGAAGTTCACTGTCCGTGATGCTTACAGAAGAATCCGAAACACTTAGGTAAGGAACATACAAGTAATCAATAGTTGCAGTAGCATTCTGACTAGTGTACTCATCCTTAGCTTCGTATTTCGTTACGTAGTTTGTCTTCGTGAATAAGTTTGAATACTTCTCAATTTTTCTGCTTGGAATTAACGACTGCTCGAAAGAAATCCATGAATCTCTCTGCTGAGGTGCAGCCTGTTGAAGACTATTAAGAAAAGATGTTACGTTCTCCTTGTTGAATAGTCCTGTTTGTGGATCAGCAAAAAACTGTTGTATCTGAGGGCTTATGTTAGCTCCCTGTACCATATCTACAAGCTCCGCATTTGTTACTTCAATGCCTAGCTCTTCAAACTGAGCCTCGTATGCCTTATCTAAAATAAGTGCGTTCCAAGCTTGATTTCTTATTTGGTCTGTCTCTTGCTGAAGCGGGTTTCTTCCAGTATTTATTGCAAAGTTGTATGAAAGAATATCAACTTTGTTTTGAAACTCGGCATTGGTAATTCCCTGTCCAGCGATCTCCCCGATATCAGGATTATCTCCTCCACCTAGCAGTGTGGAATTTCCAATTAGGTCAGTTCCAATGAAAGCGACCATAGTGACCATGATTGCTCCCACCACGATCTTACCCATCTTGTTTCTCAGTGTGCCTATTAGTGCCATGTTATCTAATTGCTCTTTTTATAAGGTCGGCAAAAATAAGGAAATAATTTGCTATTGGCTATTCACTTTACAATTGAATTTAATCCGTTAACTTCTTGATAATCATGAACCTAAATTATAGAGGTTCTCAGCCACACGATCATTAAGAATTAATGGCCAGATTCTGCGGCCTTTGCAGTAGATAATTCTGTATTTCTGCTCCAGAAATATGCGAGACTCAGACCTGAAATTATATGCCAAATTCCCCACCAGGCCGCCACAATTGCCATTCCTCCTAAACCTTCAAAAAAGCTGAAGATGAGAATAAGGCCTAGACCTGAATTTTGTATGCCTGTTTCAATAGCAATGGATCTTTTGTCTGCCTGTTCCAATTTGAAGAGCTTCCCAATTTGATATCCCGTTGTAAGCGCTACTGCATTGTGCGCCAATACCAAGAGCAGCACAAGGTGAATGTATTCTAAAAACAAATTGAAATTGGCACTGAATGCTAAGCACACAATCACTGCAAAAATGAAAATGGAGCTATAATGCATAATTGGATGCAATTTGTCCGCCATTTTCGGTTTCCAACTCCGCAACGCCATCCCTAAAATAAGTGGGATTAAAAGCAGCATTGTGATGGTCTTCAATAACTGCCAGAAATCAAGGCTTACTTCTGTGAGGATGACCGCAGTAGGTTCATACATACTTGCCCAAAGTGTTAAGTTTATAGGGGTCATAAAAATTGCCAACGAACTAGAGACTGCTGTAAGGCTTACTGAAAGCGCCGCATTACCTCTAGCCATTGCCGCCATAAAGTTTGAAATATTCCCTCCGGGGCAAGCAGCCACAAGCATCATCCCTAAAGCAAAGCTTGGTCTGGGCTGAACTATTAATATCAGGAGATAAGTCAGCGCTGGCAATATCAAAAATTGGGAGAGAATACCTGCAAGAGCAGCCTTCGGATTTCTTAGTACGTGAAGAAAATCATTCAAATGAAGGTTTATGGCAACTCCAAACATGATGAATCCCAGGCTTATATTGAGGTAAAAAAGGTTTGCCTCGCTAAAGTTTAATGTTACCTGATCTATGGATTCCATGAATGGAAAGATAGGAATAAAAAAACCCGCTAAAAATTTAACGGGTTCGGAAAGCTTACTGCTAGCTACTGTTTCCGGATGATAATATCTCCTTGCATATTCTTAAATGTGTATTCCGGTCCACCTCCATTTATGTCTCCAAAGACCCATGAGTTTATCGATACTTTGTACGCTCCATCGTCGGTGTTTACTTCTGGCTTTGAGCGATCAACCGTCATCTCAAAATCTGTGAATATCTCACCACGATCCGACTTCATCTTAGCTCTTGCTTTGATATTGTCAGGGAAAGTAACATCTACATCACCATTTAATGTCACAAATGACATAGGTTCATTCGGTGTGATCGATTTGAAGTTTACCAGTATTGTGCCATTCACGGTATTCGAAACGATCGATCCACTCATGTCTTTGAGGGTGAGCGGACCATTCACTGAAGAAATTTCATGAGTTCCATCAACACCCGTCACTTCTACCTTTCCATGAATCGTGGATACCTCAAGGTCAAAGTTGGCAGGAATCTTAATATTCAGATTAATTGGCTTCTTCCAGGAATTTGTCTCAATCTCCACTACATTATTGTCTTCGGAAGCCTCCAATTCTACCGGGCTGCTCGAAATACGCTTCATACCGGCAGGCACATTTCTTTTTCGGTCTCTTTCATGATCGTGATCATCACAACTGTCACAATCTCCTGCTTCACCCGCAGTTGCTTCTATGAGCACCTCTTTTCCATTGTATGCTTCAATCGTTAGATTCCCTCTAACCAAGCCTACATCCAGTTTGCCTCTTTTGTCTGGTGAACTTAAAGGCACCGTTATTTTCTCATTGAATTCCTGAGCCAAGGCACTTCCTGAGGCTACAAGACACAATACGATTAATACTTTTTTCATTGTCTTAAATTTTAATTTATTCCCTTCTACAGGGTTGATTTTTTTAAATAAATATTTCCATTGATGCTTCGAAAGGATAGTTCAGGTCCTCCTGAGCCAATTTCCACACCTGTTTTTGTCCCTATTTTGTACTTCCCATTTTCATCACTCTTCTCCACTTTTGGACTCATCTGCTGATAACTAAAGGCAGTAAAAATGTCTCCATGCATGGTGTCAAAGTAAATTTTCGCGTTGAAGTTCTTCGGTAGTTCAAAATTGAAATCGCCATTGACCGTATTGAATGCAATTGCCTCTTTCGGGCTTTCCAAGAAGTTGATTGTGACATCCCCATTGACTGTGGAAGCTTGAAGCACTTTTCTGGCGTTTTTGATCTCCACTTCACCATTAATGTTGCAAGCTTTCACTGGGCCATCGATGTCTTTTATCAATACATCTCCTTTGTTGATTGTTCTTGCATCTAACTTGACATTTTTTGGAACCTTAAGCTTGTATTGGTATTTGAAATTATACTTGGGTTGTTCCTGCATATCATACCCAACAAAATTCCCCCATTTACATTTTTTAATGAAAGGTGCATTCGTGTAGAATACTAGTGAATCAGAAGTCTTCAATTCTCCCAATTTCAACTCCCTTTTTGCTTTATCCAGTAACTCCTCTGATCTGGCTGACATCTCTATTGTAAGTGATAAGTGTACTTTATTGTCAGTAGATCTTTCCACTTCTATTCCTCCATTGATGTTGTTAACCATAACCACCATTTCACTGGGGTTATCGAGTGCATAAGTCTTTGTAATTTCTACTTTGTCACCCTTCAAGTCAGAGTTGATCAAAGTCATAAGTATGAGTAATAATTTCATTGTCTTTTTATTTAAGTGTTTTTGAGTGTTTTGATGCTTTCATTGAGTTTCTCCTTCACAAATTCATCCTGTACGCTCTCTTGCAATTGCTCCATGGTTTCTACTGAAGACCTTTCCTGAATAGCCACCAATACGTCCGCTATGGCTATGAGTACCAAGGGTGACTCCTGCATTTTGAGTGCGTCAACCAATGCTTGTCTCACGTTTGGTTCATCGACATACCTTACCAGAGATTCTAAACTTGCGAGCCTTACATTGACATTATCATCATTATTGAGAGTGGCAATTAATGCATTCACAACTTTTGCATCAGCCTTTGGAAGCTCTGCAGCAAGGTTCACCGCACGAATGCGTTCTTGAGCCTTTGGTTGCTCAATGAGAGTGAGCATCATCATTTCTTTCATGCTCTGAATCTCATTGCTAAGCTGCTGGATATCCTGTTGCTGATCTTGAGAGGGAAGCATCCACCACCCAATGAATAAGCCCATAACTAATGCCGCTAACCCAACTTGCCAGCTTCTTGTCATTTGCTCAACAATCCAGTCTAGCACATTTGGTCGAGACTCTTTTTGTCGATGTGCATAAGCTGCCATCATTCCTTCGAATCTCGCATCCATCGACTGAGAAGGCGCCGGCCGATCAATGTCTTCAAAAAGATCCCACGTCTTTTCAAGATCATTGAGTTCAGTTTTTACCTCGGGGTTAGCTTCCAGAAATTGTTCCAGGGCTTTCTCCTCCTTCTCGCTGATCTCACCGGTAAGTTTATCCTGCCAGAGCTCCGTTGCTATTTTCTTCGTAATCTTCATCATGCATCAAGTTTTATGTATGATTCTCTTAATTCTTTCAATATTCTGTGTACCCGTACTTTAATTGCACTTTCGGTTACACCAAGCATTTCTGCCACCTTTGCATATTTCACCTTCTGGAATCTGACCAATTCTATCAGTTCTCTTTTTTCATCTGAAAGACTCGCCAGGGCTTTCTTCAAGTAATTCAATTCGTCAGATCGTTCCATTTCTACCTCCTGGTTTTTGGTTTCGCTTAGCCTCTCTTCATAAGGATTCATGTCTTCTTGAAACGCATATCGCTTGTTTTTGCGATAATGATCGTGATGTACGTTTCTAGCCATTTGAAAAGCCCAGACTTCAAAATCTCCATTGTCCTTATAGGTGTGCTTGTACTTTAAAATGCGCATAAACACATTTTGGACTAGGTCTTCGCTCGTCGCTCCATCATTGGTCATTCCGTAAAAGAATCCAAAGAATCTTCGGCTATATCTTTTGTAAAGGAGGTTGAGTTTGTCTACCTCTCCCTCTTTTACTTTCATCATCAGGCTATGGTCTTCCAGTAGGTTCATTCGGTGCATTCTGACGGGGAAACTTAAGTAATTTCGGAAGGTTACATCTTGATTGGAAATTTTCTGAAATTCATGCGTAGGTTTGAAGCATGAACTTCGAGAACCTCAAAAAAGAGCTCAGCGGCGAACTGCATACTGGAAAGGCGCTACGACGCATTTATGCGACAGATGCATCAGCCTATAGAGAGATTCCCGAAGCAGTAGCAATTCCTGAAACGGAAGAAGACCTGAAGAAACTGATTCGATTTGCTACTGAAAATAAAACATCCCTTATCCCAAGAACTGCCGGCACTTCCTTAGCCGGACAAGTAGTAGGTGGAGGAATCGTCGTAGATGTTTCGAAGCACTTTACCAAGATAATCGAGATCAATACGGATGAAGCATTCGTTCGGGTTCAACCTGGAATAGTTAGAGACGAGTTGAATCGGGTGCTTGAAGAGCACGGGTATTTCTTCGCACCCGAGACTTCTACCGCCAACCGTGCGATGATTGGAGGGATGATCGGAAATAATAGCTGCGGATCAAACTCAGTAGTTTATGGAAGTACAAGAGAGCACTTATTAGAAGTAAAAGCACTTTTATCTGACGGTTCAGTTGCTCATTTCAAGGAAACTCAAGATCTGAGAGGAGCATCCGATTTGGAAAATTCACTTTATGAGGGCATTTCTGAGATTTTGCTTGATGAAAGCAACATCAGTCGGATTAAGAAAGAGTTTCCAAAACCAAATATCCCAAGAAGAAATACCGGCTATGCATTAGATATGTTAGCCAACATGAAGCCTTTCAACCCAAAAGGTGATGCTTTCAATTTTTGTTCGCTCATCGCCGGATCAGAAGGTACTCTTGCTCTAGTTACAGAAGCAAAACTGAAGATTACAAAGATCCCGGAAGGATTCAAACGCCTAGTCTGTGTACACAGTAAAACCGTGGATGATGCCCTTAAAGCGAATCTCATTGCGCTAAACTATCAGCCGTACGCGTGCGAATTGATGGATCATTACATCCTCGAAGCAACAGCAAGAAATAAAGAACAGGCTGCGAATCGATTTTTTGTTGAAGGTGAGCCTAAAGCCATTTTAGTTGTGGAGTTAATTGGTGAAACGGAGAAGGAAGTAGACATACGAATACTAAATTTCCTCACCGAGCTAGGCAAACAGCGGCTGGGTTATGCATTCCCCATTGTAAGCGGAGACGACATCAAGAAAGTATGGAATCTTAGAAAGGCTGGTCTGGGATTGCTCTCGAATATTCCTGGAGATACTAAGCCGGCACCTGTAATTGAAGATACAGCGGTCGATGTAAAGGACCTTCCCAACTACATTGGCGACTTTAATAAAATTCTACAGAAGCACGATTTATACAGTGTGCATTATGCGCACGCAGGCTCTGGCGAATTGCACCTTAGACCTTACCTAAACTTAAAAACTGACGAGGGAGTAAAGCTTTTTAGGACCATTGCTGAGGAAATAGCCGACTTGGTGAAAAAGTATGAAGGCTCACTATCCGGCGAACATGGAGATGGGCGATTAAGAGGTGAGTTTATCCCCAAAATGATTGGCGAGGAAAACTACCAGCTGCTCAAAAAAGTGAAGAGTGCATGGGACCCTGACAACATTTTCAACCCTGGAAAAATTGTAGATACGGCTCCAATGGACACGTCACTTCGCTATGATAAAAATCAGGATACGCCCCAATATGAGACCATGCTTGATTTTTCTAAAGATCAAGGGATTGTAAGATCCGCGGAATTGTGCAACGGATCTGGCGACTGTCGTAAATCTGAGTTGACCGGTGGCACCATGTGCCCTAGCTATCAAGCCACAAGAGACGAAAAAGATACAACGAGAGCCAGGGCCAACATCTTGAGAGAAATGCTTTCGAGACCGGAGCAAGCCAATCCATTTGCAAGTCCGGAAATAAAAGAAGTTCTAGATCTCTGTCTCTCTTGCAAGGGATGCAAAAGTGAGTGCCCATCCAATGTGGATATGGGAAAGTTGAAAGCTGAATGGCAGTATCAGTCTATGAAAGAAAATGGGGCTCCCTTTCGAACCAAGTTGATCGCCAACTATGCTAAAAGCATGGAACGGTTTGAAAAAGCTCCTTGGGCTTACAATCTCACAAGAAATATTTCCAAACCTATGCTTGGGTTTGCCAGCAAAAGATCGATTCCTAAGATGGCTAACCAGACCCTGCGATCTTGGTTTGATAAAAAATTCCATTCACTACAGCGAAAATCCAAGAAGACGGTTTACTTCTTCTTTGATGAATTTACAAACTATTTAGATGTAGAAATAGGTAAAAAAGCCATCATGCTTTTAGACCGGATGGGATATGAGGTTCGGGCCGCAAATCATGCAGCCAGTGGGCGTCCGTATTTATCAAAAGGAATGCTTGAGGAAGCGCAGGCCTTAGCAAAGAAAAATGTGAGCATGTTTCATGGACTTTTGAAAAAGGACATTTGCCTGGTGGGTATTGAACCATCTGCAATTCTCACGTTCAGGGATGAATATCCAGATCTACTTAGAGGCAAAGAACAAGAG
This sequence comes from uncultured Roseivirgaceae bacterium, assembly GCA_964634415.1. Classification (GTDB taxonomy): domain Bacteria; phylum Bacteroidota; class Bacteroidia; order Cytophagales; family Cyclobacteriaceae; genus Ekhidna. The sequence goes on from CAZWLS010000054.1 coordinate 8,643, forward strand.
CAAGCATTAAAGGTGGCTGAAAGAGCATTCACCATCGAAGAGTTTTTGGCTAAAGAGCTGGATGCAGGAAATCTAACTTCCTCAGACTTACCCCGAACTAAACAGAAAATACTGGTGCATGGCCACTGTCATCAAAAAGTAGTTTCTTCAATGACTCCAACAATGAAGGTGTTAAAAGCAGCTGAAAATTTCAAAGTGCAAATGATTCCGAGTGGGTGCTGTGGAATGGCTGGTTCTTTTGGCTATGAAAAAGAGCATTTTGAAGTATCCATGAAGATTGGCGAGCTCGTTCTTTTCCCCAAGGTGCGGGAGGCAGAGGAGGATACGATCATTCTTGCGTCAGGTACGTCGTGTCGTCATCAGATTTGGGATGGCACTGGCAAGGTGGCTCGTCATATTGTTGAAATCCTTTGATCAGGATAAAAACTGCTCTGTCCTCCAGACATACCAAAGTTTTCCATCGGTCCTTTTAGTAAATCCAGTGTGACCCCCATATTTTGGTATTTCAAGAAATACAGTTTCACTTTTCTTACATGCTTCAACCGGATAGCAATTCCTTGAAAGCATGGGATCATTTACGGCGTTTACAATTAACAATGGGATGTCAATTTTGGAAAGGTATTGTTCGCACGACCACTTTTCATAGTATTCTCCTAATGTCTCATATCCATGTAATGGAATCAAATACCTATACAATTCAACAAGAGTTGTTACACGTTCCAATGCGCTCAAGTCAAATAAATTAGGGAAATTGATTGCCTTCAGGCGAATCTTTCTCTTCCATTTCTTTAAGAAGCTTTTCTCTAAAAACTTATTTAATCCCTTATTAAGATTTTCGGAGGCCGCCTGTAAATCAATGGGGGCGGAAATAACTATCGCTTTTTTAATATTTGAATCCACATTGTCGCTCCCCAAGTAGTTAATAACCATGGTCCCTCCCATTGAGAAACCAACAAGCTTAATATTTTGATAGCTTTTACCCGCATGTTGAATTACTTCATGAAGATCCTGAATATCACCATGATCGTAAAACCTGGGCAACCGATTCATTTCGCTACTACAACTTCGATAATGCCAGACAAGAATATCATAACCTTGCTTTCGAAGGGCAGAAACGGACTGCTCAATGAAATGGTCTTTTGAGTTTCCTTCAAGCCCATGTGATATTATAATTAGATCTTTAGCACCTGACTTTAGCCAGTCCAAGTCTAGGAAGTCACCATCATCCAACTCCAACCGCTCTCGAGTATATGATACCCTGCCCACTTTGGTTGTAAAGTATGGAATCAGTGTTTCCATGTAGGAATTAAAGTATAAGAGTGGTCGTTTAGAATAACTGGATTCCTTTATTATTGGCATCTGTTCTCAAATAGAAATGTCGCTTCAATATACTTTCAAAACACTAAGTGCGATCACTTATACCATAAGACCATCGGCAACGCTTGGAACTTGCCTACTGACATTCGCTGCATTCAATCCACAAGAAGGGGAGTGGAATCAAGCCTGGTTACTTGTTGTAAGCATGTTTTTTGGAAGTGCTTTTTGCTTTATGATCAATGACATTTATGACCGAGAAAAAGACCTTCTCAATAAAAAAAGTAGACCAATAGCTACAGGCGTGATATCAATGCCAACTGCAATAAAGGTGACAGTCATATTTGCGTGCCTACTACTTATATTTTCATGGTTTCTTGGGATTCATGTCTTCTTACTTGCGATTGCATTTTTACTTGGAACTGGTATTTATTCCTTCATTAATGCACGCACAGGTCTCCTCGCCAATAGCATTGTGGCACTTATTGCCGCCGGAACCCAATGGGGAATTTTAGTACTCAAACCTGACTACTACCTATGGGCTTCATCTGTTTTTCTTTTCTTCTTCACGGTACCCAGAGAAGTACTCCTTGATTGGCTCGATATTGATGGAGATCGAGCGTGGGGGAAAAGATCATTCCCCATGTATTATTCTTTGCCTAAGGTCAAAGTACTTGTAGGTTTTTGTCTCTTGATGGCGACATCAGCGCTATTACTGCTATTAGAAAAACGTTCTTTTGACCTTTCTGCTATCTTTTTTGCTATTGGAATTGTCTCTCTATGGGCTTCTTTTTTCCCATTCTTTCAAAATGCCAGCAATAAAACAGCGTTACTTAGTGTAAGAATATCACATGTTACCTATGCATTTCTTATCCTTGCTTTATTAAGCAGATGACCGAATCTTTACCATTAATAAAGCTGTTTTGCAGCATCTTTTTCATCTTTTTGAGCATCGTGTGTTTTTCTCAGTACACGGAAGCCGAAGTGATAGATGTTATTCAATCCTATCAAGTTGAAGATGATGAATTTTATGACCCTGGCTTATTTCCGGTAAAGCGTAAGTGGAGCTTCTCTAGCAACTATGTAGATGATAACTCCATCTTTTTTACTGCATCCATAAATTCAACTTTAAGAATGTTGAATGACAAGCTTGATGACAGAAGTCGTAAGATAGTAGCCTCAATTCTAAAAGAAACCAATCCTGTCTATGGAAAGTATAGAAACAGAAATGGAGGTATCACTTATAATTTTTGGCAGACAGTATCCCCGGATCTACCATTTCCCAATGGGAACAAATTGATCTCAAACAAGAAATCTCGACTACCTGATGATTTTGACACAACCGTATTGATCGCTCTCTCAAGAGGAAAGAACAAAAGGTATGATAGTCTATTAAGAAAGCAAATGGTGGCATACTCCAGTAGAACTGATCGCGCAAATGTGAAGTTGATTACGCCAGACGAGTATTTAAATTCCAAAGCCTACGAAACCTGGTTTGGGAAAAATATGCCTCAAACATTTGACTTGTGTATCATGTCGAATGTGTTGCTATATGTGATCGAAAGGGGCTTCGAATGGAATGAATACGACGAAGCTACTGCATCACTGATTAAGGAAATGGTATTAAATAATGATCACCTCGAGCGCACTGCCAATATCTCACATCATAGTGACTCTCCTGCACTTGTACTTTACCATATCGCAAGGTTAATTGCCGCAGACACTAACAATCGCTTTGACTCAATAAAAGAAAAAGTTCAGAATGATTTAGTTGACTTATTGAATGAAAGAAACAATGAAGTTGAGAAAGTGATGATATTATCTTCGCTTTATCGGCTGGGTTATGATACGAATGAGACGATCGACTTGAAACGGTGGCAAAAACAAATGCGATCGTTTAGTTTTTTTTCCATAAATCCATTCAATATCAGCAAAGGAAGAAGTCGATATATCCCATCAATCGCATGGGTTTCAGAACCTTACAACTGGACACTGCTACTCGAATTGATGGTCCTTCAAAAGCAACAGGGTTAAGCCTGCTCAATGGTGATTTCACCAATTAGGTAAGTCACGGCATTTCCGGCGATTAATACACGATCCCCCAGATCTGTACAGTTGAGGTATCCTTTTCGCTCAGAAAGTTGATACGCTAACAGCTCTTTTTTTCCAAGCTTTTCCGACCAATATGGAATGAGTGAACAGTGAGATGAACCAGTCACCGGATCTTCGAATAACGCTCCTCCGGGAAAGAAAAATCGAGACACAATGTCTACACCATCGCCTTGCGCAGTGCAGATAATCCCTCCAATATCAAAATCATCACGATCGAGCATGCTTTCATCCACTTTAAGCGCACGAACATCAGCCTCACTATCATATACTAACACCCAATCTCTAGATTTTAAGACTTCTTTCGGAGCAATAGAAAACGCCTTCAACAAATCCGCTTTCATCTCGGCAGGTTCTGGTTTTCGAGATGGAAAGTCTAGCTGAAGCAAATGATCCTTACGTTTCACCACCAATTCGCCACTCATCGTTTCAAAAATGATTTCATCTTTATCATAACCTAAGTGGTTATAAATCACATGTGCAGAAGCTAACGTTGCATGCCCGCAAAGGTCAATCTCAAACTCTGGAGTAAACCATCGCAACTCAAATACATCTCCTTGATCCTGGAAAAAAGCGGTCTCCGATAGATTATTCTCAATCGCAATCTTTTGTAATACATCGTCCATTGGCCAATCGTCTCCAATAGGTACTACTGCGGCTGGATTTCCTGCAAATAAATGATCTGTAAAGGCATCAACTTGATAGATAGGTAGCTTCATTCTGTTGGCTTTTGTAATAAAATGGATGTTTAGGCTACTAAAAAGTTAAAGAATTCGTAAGACTATGGAAGCATTTATTTCAGATTATTGGTGGATCATACTGATGTTCATTCTGATAATAGGCGATAATGGAAAGGTTAAAAACGCCAAACCTGAATAATCACCCCAACAATAAAAAAGGGGCTCGCGCCCCTCATTTCAACTACCAACTCAAACGTTAATCAGCAACAGCTACGAGTGAATCATCTTTTTGATAATTAGCACTTGCGTACTGCTTTTTGATCTGTTTGAAATTGTCTTTGGTTACCTTCTCTCCGGTCTTTGCATGATGCTCTACTGCAATAAAGTAATCCTGAATTAGCTTCTTAAACTTCCCTTTTGCCATCGGACCCATGAAAGCGGGTTTTGTGCGATACTGCATGTCAAATGAAAACTCACTTTTTCCATTTCCAAGATCCTTCACACTGTAGACTGCTTTGGTGTATTCAGGATCTACCGGAAATTTACCAGCCTGATAAACTGTATTGGTAAACGACATATTCTCAGGAGAATAATTCACCATCTTCTCCTTCAAATATTGTGTTTCCTTTTCATTGAAATAGCATACTCGTTCAGCGCCTTCTCCAGCTTTAAGTGTACCGTTGATATAATCCGAAGCGATAATTTTTGGATGTGAATAAGCGATTCTTCCATAGTCTTCGCCAACGATTGCCCAGATTTCATCCGCAGGTAAATCAATTACTTTGCTGATTTGAAATTTTTGAACCTTCTTTTGTTTTTGTGCTGCCACACTTCCGGATAAAACTCCTAGAAATCCTAACACCAACACTCGCATTGTCTTTTTCATTTTCCTAATGTTTTAGTTTGTGATGATTAGATCACATATACTACTATGTGTTACAGGTTTTAGAGCACAAATCCTGAAAATGCCGCAATAGCTTTGCGTTCTTGAAGTGAGATTTTATCTAATCCGCGAAGGACTGCAGGGCCCGCCAAAAATCGAAATACCAAAAACATAAAAGGCTTTAGAATGCCAAATTTGGGTTCCAACTCCATATGCAAATATGCCATGCTCAAACGCTTGTCAATAGAGGCAACTCCCATAGTTGCTCGTGCCGATTTTAATGGCATGGATGTTTCAAATACTTCTACTGTATAAAATTTTCCCTCTTCCCAGGCAGTGACCCGCTCTTTGAAATCTGAGCCATCCACCATCACACAATGCCTCTCTGCGCCCTTTCCCATTTCTATGGATCCCGCTATGCATTTAGAGCTTTTAAGGAGTGGGTTAAACTGACCAATATTGGGAAAATCCGATAGGTACTTCCACAAAACACTGGTCTGTGATCGCATTTGTCGTTGAACATGTACTTTCATTATCGATTTAATTGAGGTTGAATAATCTCACCACCTTTTCATCGCTAATGACCTCATCCAGAAAAGTCTTCCGGTCAAAGTCCTTCTTAAAAGGCAGCCTATCATGCAACTGACGATACTGATCCTCGACAATGGACAATGCCTCATCGGCATCTTTCGAAATATATTTTTGAAAGTTTGAATATTCTTCTCGGTTGAAGAGCAAATTTTTGCTGTCTATGCGTTTATTATTCATCGCAAAAGTGACTTTCTTATAGCACCTGCAAGGATTTGCTTTGTTTACCAAACCACACTTATGATTCATAAACTGGAATAGGTCTTTTCTCGCCCGTGATAGTCTTACCCGAAAGTTTTGTTTGCTAATTCCCAAAATTTCAGACCCCACAGTATGGTCGGCATTGAATAGCTCACCTAATATATACACCATGCGCTGATCGCGTGTTAGACATAAAAGCATGCCTGACATACATGCCAGATTCATCTCTCTAATTTCTGCCTCTCTTTCTTCTTGCTCCAGTTCGGTTAGTTCGATATTGTCGAATGTATCAAGGATGTTTCCAAAGGTTTGAAAATCCGTGATCACCTCTTCTCTTCCGATTTTACGCATTTGTAAAAAGTGATTGGCAACAATCCGATAGAGCCAGGATCTGAATTGTGATTCTCCCTTGAACTGAGAAAGCTTTGTGGTCACCTTTATCAGTACCTCCTGAGTAATGTCTTGCGCGTCATTTGGGTTTTGAACCATTTTCCAGGCAATATTGAATATGAATGGCTGATGTTTTTTCAAAAGCGCTTCCAATGCACTCTTACTACCAGTCAATGCTTTTTCTATCAGGCTCTTGTCGTCCTCATCTGTTTGGTATTCTAGTTGAAATGGATTCATAGTAGTATTCATTTAAACGCTTTGACTGTAAAAAGTTAAATGTGTTACAAGAGTCTGCCCAACATTTTAAAAAAACCTTGGGCAGAATCTAAGTTACCTAGAAAGCTCAGCCAATTTCTGAGAAGAAGTAGTATAAATCTCTTCAATTCCTGGCTTCACTTGTGCAAAAATCTCCTCGTTTTCTACTTCAAATTCCACGTTCCATTCAAGCTTGGTTTCTCCATTATTTTCAGAAAACCTCATAGTTCCAATAACATCTGAGATCGGCATAAAAGATTGCTTGTCGATGCTGTATTGAAATAGCTTCTGCTGATCATCTGATTCAAGGATAGTCTCGAAGAGTTCGTTGCCATCATGCATCACGCAAACGCGTTTTGCTCCTTTTCCTTCACCTTCAACCTTGCTTCCCGAAAGGATAGGTAGCCAACGTTCCCATTCAGCTCCTGTTCGAACATTTTTCCAAACCTGATCGAGGCTTGCATCTAGTGTGTGAGTTGTTTCAATTCTCTTTTTCATTGTACAGTTATTTAAATCCTGCATCTTGGATTGACTGTGGAGAATTGTGTTACAACTTTAACATTTTCGGACGGTTTTTAATAGCAAATTGTGCGTATCCGATCAGATAACCAGCCACGATTTAGCTGCGTTTAACTCACTATGAAACTACTACTTTGGTTTATCCTACTTGTTATCTGTTGGCCACTGGCATTGGCCATTTTGGTGTTTTACCCAATCATCTGGCTATTGCTACTCCCTTTTAGAATCCTTGGATTTGCCGTGGAGGGAGTATTTGCATTTATTCGAGCACTATTTATGTTGCCAGCAAGGATCTTGAGTTAGTCCTTTTCTTTAATTTTTGGTGCAGGGCGATCCCAATTGGACAGATTTTGTACAAGTATTTGATAGTAATCAACTAGCATATATTCGATAGTTTCTACAAACTTTTTCACACTATCAAATTTTCTTCCTGCATCTTCAATTAAATAAATTTTAAAGGCAACAATTTCTCGTCCTCTATCAATTTCTGCTAGTTCATCAATATCTTCATATTTCACTTTTTCATGTTTGGAGGAATATTTTATTTGAGCTTCAATCCATATTTCATCTTCCATTGAATTAAATTTCTCACTATTCTTTTTTCTGCAAGTTTCAAGTTGTCGGTTAATCCATCCTACTTTGCCTTTATTTCCTTTATCGAGTGGGGCATCAACAGTTACAGACATTGCAATAGTTCTTTTCCCCATTAGAGCTTCAATTTCAATATCGGAAACTGAACCATCTACATTTAAGCTAGACTTCAAAGTTTGGTTTGAAACAAGATTTTTAGAGAGACTATTGAAATTTTGCTTTTTAGAAAGGCTGCCTTGGCCCACCAAGACCCCCAATTCTCTACTTAGCATAAGAGCCATCTCTCTTTCCTCTTGAAGCCAAGGTAAGACGGCATCTTCAACTATTCTATCACCTCTTGTTGGAAAATAAGTTCTGTTTGTGTGGAAATGTGGACTGCAAGCAACAGCGTTTAT
>CAZWLS010000055.1:0-16548 GCA_964634415.1 uncultured Roseivirgaceae bacterium
GCGGTGGTCTTGAAAACCATTGTACCGCGAGGTACCGGGGGTTCGAATCCCTCCGCCTCTGCAAACGAAAGCCTGACGCATAGCATCGGGCTTTTTTTCGTTTAGAGCGTATGGTGCTTTCATCATAAAGCGAATAAATAAAAAAAGGTCTTTTACGAACGAAGTGAGTCAAAGCTTTCGTTTGCGCAAGATTCCCAATCGGGATCATGAAATAATCCCTCCGCCTCTGCAAGTAATTACCCACAGCACAGCGTGCTAGGCTTTTTGTTTTCTTAGCTTGGTTAAATCAACTGCTCGGAGTTTTAATTCAATGCTTCGAAGCACTTCGGTAAGGGATAAATGGATTACTCCGCCCCAACAGCCACACCTGCGCTTGGAAAGCTTTGCTTCATTAGTGCTAGCTGTTCTGAAGTGCAGAGATTCGTTTCGTTCAAAAAGTAGAAAATGTACTTTCCAAACATGGGATTCACTTGCATCTTCGATACACTGGAAAGGCCACTTACGATTTTGTCAACGTCTTCTTCTAAATGAGTACTCATTCCCAAGAATGAAGGAAGGTTATATTCGATTGCCAAACGAAGAAACCTTATTTCGATATTAGCTGGGTCTTCTTCAATGGCCGCTTCCATTTGCTTATCATATTTCATCACTTGCTTAAGCTTGGAAAATGGATTCCATACTACTTGTGCAAGTAACGCCTCAGATACCGCTTGATAGGCCTTTATTGTAGATGAAGGGTTTTCTACATCTTTGAGAAAGTCATAGAAACTGCGAGAATCGTCTGGATTTAACACGACCGCATGAAATTCCGAACGTATTTCACTCAAATCCTGAGCTGATACAGTCAGCGCAAGCGCGATGGACAATATTCCTGTTACAATTCTCACAGTTATAGTAACTGGAGAATGTCAAAAAGTGTTTTACGAAAAAACTATATAGTCTTCAAATTGACGTTTAGTCAATGCTAAATTCATCAGCATCTGACTGGAACGGGAAGTCTTCCCGATACTTGTGAAGATCTTCAGCGTTGAGAGTTACCGTTAATATTTCTTCTTTTCCATCAGAAAAAGCCATTTCTTCACCCTTAGGGGTATAAACTGCAGAATGTCCGTTGTAATTCTTATTTACTCCATCTATTCCTACCCTGTTTACACCCAAACCATATGACAAATTCTCTATGGCTCTGGCTTTTAGGAGGGCATCCCACGCATTGATTCGGGTATCAGGCCAATTTGCTACATATAACAAAAGGTCATATTCATACAATTGATCCTCTGATCTTCGAGACCTTGCCCAAACTGGAAACCTAAGATCGTAGCAGATCAATGGATGTATATTCCAGCCTTTATAATTCAGAATCAGCCGTTCATTTCCAGGAACATAGGTTTCGCCTTCTGCGGCGAGATTAAACAAATGCTTTTTGTCATACTGCTGAGAAGATCCATCTGGATATACGAAAAACAGTCGATTGTAATAGTTGCCCTTGTCTTTTACAATGTAACTACCCGTCACTGCGATTTTGAGCTGGGTTGCCATCTGTCGCATCCATTTAAAGGTCTTTCCTCCAGGTGGTTCCGCTAAATGCTCAGCATTCATGGAAAACCCTGTAGTAAACATTTCCGGTAACACAACAAGATCAGTTTGATCGATAGACCACATCAACTCTTCAAACATGGCCAGATTGGCATCAATTTCTTCCCAATGGAGGTCTGCTTGAATCAGTGAAACGGTAAGATCTTCCATTAGCGAGGAATTTTTACTCGATACTCTGCGTCTGTTTTTCCTTTGCTAATATTCGCAAGCTTCCCTTTTATCAATCTCTTTTTAAAAGGAGTCAAGTAGTCTGTGAATAGCTTTCCTTCGATATGATCGTATTCATGCTGAATAACACGGGCTTTCATTCCATCGAAGGTTTCTTCGTGAAGCTCCCAGTTTTCATCAAAGTACTCGATTCTAATTTCAGGCTTGCGATTTACGTCCGCACGGACTCCAGGGATACTTAAACATCCTTCCTCAAAAGCCCACTCCTCTCCAAGCTCATCTATCATGATCGGATTGATAAAGGCCATTTTCAGGCCATCTTCTTCATCATCCTCCATAGGTGTTGTGTCTATTACAAAAACGCGCAACGACTCACCTACTTGTGGTGCAGCTAATCCGACACCTTGCGCAGCATACATGGTTTCATACATGCTATCTACAAACTCCTTCACAGACTCATCACCCTCAGCAACTTCGCTTGCTTTCTTTTTTAAAACCGGATCGCCGTATAATACGATTGGAAAAATCATGAAATACTCTCTAAATATGATTGCAAAATAATAGTGGCGCTTACCTTATCTACATTGCCTTTATTTCTTCTATCCTTTTTTTTCATCCCTCCGACAATCATGGCATCCATTGCCATCTTTGAGGTAAACCGCTCATCGTGCAAAATTAATTCCATTGAAGGGAATACTTTTTTGAATCTGTTGATAAATGCCTGAACCAGGGGAGTAGCATTTGTATCGCTGCCATCCGTATTTTTCGGCATACCTATGACTACTTTCTCCACTGCCTCTTTCAAAAAGTAGTCTTTAAGAAAATTTTCAAGCGTATGAGAGGGAATTACATCCAATGGAGAGGCAATTATGCCTAAAGGATCTGTTGTGGCTAAACCTGTTCGCTTAGCTCCATAGTCTATAGCCAAAACTCTTGGCATTAATTTAGGGTAGTTAGGAGTTTAATCTTCTTGTTAACAGAAGCCTCAAGATCTATGGCCTTCGGAAAAAAGATGTTGTTTTCGATTTCGGCATGATAGATCATCTCTCTATCAAAAGCCTGCACTTCTTGAATGAGTACACGGTCATGAAGATTTCTAGGATCAATCGATGACATTAATGATCGGATGGCCCCAAACTCATCCTCATCCTTATGCTCTTCAAATTCTTTTACAAGAGAGTAATTTTTAAACTTGGTAATTAAATCAAAAGGTGCACTCGATGAACCTTTCTTGATTTCGCTGAGCAATTCTATGTATTTGAATGTGCTATCTTCTTCTTCGTATATGTGCTTGATAAAGTCTTCCACAAATTCAGGAAGCAAATCTTCCAACCCTTTGCGGCGCTCCCATTTTTTTACAAGATGTACAATGTAGGGGAGCTTATCTTTTATAAAAACATGATGGGCATGCTTTAAATATTCAGTTAAAAGCTCAATCGGATAACTTTTAAGCTGGCCGAAGCTAAGCCTGTTTGAAGAATCAAATTCGTAAAAGGTCTTGATAACCTGTTCACGCTTTAGTCCACGCTCCTTACAAATCTCTTTAAGCTGCTTGTCTGGATTTTCGAAAAAGTCTATTCCCAAATAATGCAATGCACGAGCATACACATAATTTTCATTTACAACTTCACCTACGGTTTTTTCGAAGACCATATACAAAAATAATCGCTAGACCGAAGCCAGTCAACAGTTTGACGCATTATGCGTATTAAGAAATTATTGACCTTTTGATGTTAAACGTTCCGATTTTATGTCAATTTAATAGTTTCTCATCACGTAGCTCACTCTATTCCCTCAAATAACCCTTATTTTTGAATCATATCCTTGAATTATGAGTACACACAAAAATTCAAATCGAGCAATCAGACTACCACTTTACATTGCTCTTACACTTTGCTTAGGGGTATTTATCGGAGCAAATATGGCTGGAACAAATTCCTCGCCAGCGTCCGATTTCCTTCAAAACCTGAGCAAATTCAGACAAGTACTTACTCACATTGAAAATGACTATGTGGATGAAGTTGACAGTGATGAGCTTGTTGAGAGCGCCATTACTAACATGTTGGAAGAATTGGATCCTCATACTTCTTACATTCCTGCTAAGGATTTGAAATTGATCCAATCAAGACTTCAAGGGAATTATGAAGGAATTGGTGTTGAATTCAACATTTTCAAGGATACGATACAAGTTGTAAGTCCACTTAGCGGAGGCCCATCAGAAAAACTTGGTATTAGAGCGGGAGACAGGATCGTTAAGGTGGATGGTGAAATCGTCGCAGGGATTGGTATTACCAATCAAAAGGTAGTTGAATTACTGCGAGGACCAGGTGGATCCGTTGTTACTGTAAGTATCAAACGCAGCGGAGAAACTGACCTGATCAATTTCGACATTGAACGTGACGTAATTCCTCAATATTCGGTAGACGTATCCTATATGGTAGATGATGAAATTGGATATGTGAAGATTGCAAGATTTGCTAACTCGACTTATCTAGAATTCAAAGAAGCGCTTCTTAAGCTACAGGATAAGGGAATGAAGAAGCTAGTGATAGACCTTACCGGTAATCCGGGCGGATACCTAAACCGAGCAGTTCAAATTGTGGATGAGGTACTCGGTGGCCGTCAGATGATCGTGTATACTGATGGGAAAGAAAAGAGATACATAGAAGAGCATTACTCTGGAGAGCAAGGGGATTTTGAAGTAGGCTCTCTAGTTATAATGGTTGATGAAGGCTCCGCATCAGCATCCGAAATTGTGGCTGGAGCAGTTCAAGATCACGATCGTGGATTGATTGTAGGAAGACGGTCTTTTGGCAAGGGTCTCGTGCAGCTTCCTATCGACCTAAATGATGGATCTGAACTTAGACTTACCATATCAAGGTATTATACCCCTAGCGGCAGAAGCATTCAAAAAACATACACCGGAGGAAATCTTGATGAATACTACAAGGAAGCGTATGAAAGATATGAAAATGGAGAGCTTTATTCTTCTGACAGTATCAAATTCAATGATTCGCTGGCATATAAAACGGATAAAGGACGGATTGTATATGGCGGAGGTGGAATCACTCCTGATTTTTTCGTGCCGCTAGACACATCTCAAAACACACGCTACATGAATCGCCTGTTTAGCACAAATTCGTTGCAAGAATATACGGTTACTTATGCACAAGAAAATAGCGAATCCTTGATTGAAATGGGATTTGAAAAGTATCGATCATCGTTTCAGGTTACTGATAAAATGTTGAACAATCTAGTGAAGATTGCAGAAGGCAATAAGTTGAAGTTTGATGAAAAAGAATTTCTTCGATCTAAAGAACTAATCAGGCTGCTAACCAAGGCCTATATTGCAAGAGGAATCTGGGATAATGATGGATTCTATCCCATTTTTAACGAGCAAGACGAAATATTTTTAAAAGCCATTCAATTGATGGATGAGGCGGACAAAATAGCACAACGGTAATATGACATACTATCATCGACTAGGTGAAATACCACCAAAAAGACACATCCAGTTTAGACAACCGGATGGGAGTTTATACGCAGAAGAACTTGTTTCCTCTCGAGGATTTTCCGGTATTTATTCAAACCTCTATCACATCAATCCGCCAACTAGAGTAGAAAAAGTTGGAGAGTCTAAAATCTGGAAGGAAGAGATAGCTAAAGACTATACATTAAAGCAAACACACCTCAATACATCCAAAGTTGAGACTACGGGCGATGATTTTCTAGAATCAAGAAAAATTCTTTTCAAGAATAAAGATGTAAGCATGGCCATTTGCCATCCTACTTCACGTAAGATGGACTATTACTATAAAAATGGGCAAGCAGACGAAGTGATTTTCATTCATGATGGAAATGGATATTTGTATTCCCAATTTGGAAAATTAAGAATCAAGCAAGGAGATTATGTGGTAATTCCCAGGACCACTATCTATCGACTCGAATGGGATGATGGTCCACTTAAGCTTTTAATCATTGAATCGACTAACCCAGTAGAGACAGTGAAAAGGTATAGAAACGAACTAGGCCAACTGCTTGAGCACTCACCATATTGTGAAAGAGATATACGCCCACCTTCTGAATTAGTAACAGAAAGTGAAAAAGGTGAATATTTAGTGAAAATCAAGCATGATGATATGCTGCATGACTATTTCTATCAGCATTCACCTTTCGATTTAGTAGGATGGGACGGTTATTTGTTTCCATATGCATTGTCTATTCATGACTTTGAACCTATTACCGGAAGGATTCATCAACCACCTCCGGTACATCAGACATTTCAAGCACACGGATATGTAATCTGTTCATTTGTTCCGAGGCTTTTCGATTATCATCCACAATCTATACCTGCACCTTACAATCATTCAAATATTGATTCTGATGAGATCCTGTACTATGTCGAAGGGAATTTCATGAGTCGCAAAGGAATCGATCGTGGTTCATTCACTTTACATCCAGGAGGGCTTCCGCACGGACCACACCCGGGAACGGTTGAAGCTAGTATTGGAGCAAAGGAAACTGAAGAACTTGCAGTCATGCTTGACACTTTTGGTCCTATCTATGTCACTGAGACTGGCTTGCAATATGTCGATGGGAATTATCCGATGAGCTGGAAATAGTTTCAAAGTCCTTGTAACCTCTCGCTCTAACCGAAGTACTTCATGTACAGTTCGGGAGGTAAAATGCGCCTTATAACATTAATTAACAGCAATTAACAACTCGATCCGTAAAATTTGAGGAATCGTGCAACTTTTTCATAGCGTTGCTCATCCTTATAACAAGGTTAGGTTTTCAAACAAGAAGTTATAGACGCTCATTTAAGAAACAAGGACTAAAAATGAAACCCAAGCTCAATAAACTCATAACGCTATTGCTGATTCTCGGCACTTTCGCTTTCTTGATGGAAGCAGAGGAAAGAATTTCAGCGGTTGCACAAAAAGAGCTTTCTAAATGGGCGTCTTTACTTCCTGTGACTCCAGAAGAAGTAAAAGCCGATACTTTGGCACCAAATGCCCAGTATGTAACCTTAGAGCAAATATTTCTTCCAAATACTTCAGAAAAAGTTATTCCTGTAAACAATTAGGGGACTAAAAATTCGTAGTGTTTTTATAAAAATGTGTTGATTTTTCAAATCATCTTATTTTTGTTGAAACTTGTCACCCTATGAATAACGAATTATACCTCGATTTTCTAGCCAAATGGCAGCAAATCGTATACATCCTAGTATTTATTACGCTTGGTATTGGTGTATTGAATTACATCTTTTTCAAGATCTCTTTCATGTCTAAAAAGACTTACAAGGAGAAATTTGATCTTGCCAGTGAAAAAGAATCTAAGAAACTGCTTTCAGGACATATTTTTGTCGCAGTAGCACTTTTCTTATTCTGTAACACCCTGGAGTACGAAACAATGAAGTTGGATGAACTTTGGTTCTTCATTCGATTATTCGTTTCTCTTTGTATTGGTGTACTATACGGTTATATCGCACAGCTTATTATCAAGTTCTATTATCCAGGAGTACTTGAGAAAAAGTTAAAGAAACTCAGATATACTCCTCGTATCAATCCTGAAAATGGCAATAAGATGAAGCTTTTGAGCGAGGATGAAGAGGATGCTTACCTTGATGAAGGTATGCAAGCTGAAGAAAACGTTTTCTCTGTTGATTATGATGTTTGGATTGATGAATCCACCGGATATACTAAGATTGAAAAGTACAAAGGTCACTTAAGTGCACTTGAATGTGACAGATGTGGATTCCAAACCCTACGACTCGCTAAGGAAGAAATAATCAAAGAGGCCACAGAAACCGAAGATGGAGAATTACTTAAGGAGTTTAATTGCTCTTACTGTGGACGAATCAAGCGTAAGAATGTGGTTCTAACCAGAAGGTTCAAAGACAGCTCTGAAAGTGGCCAATTAATTGACAACCCGCTGGATCATGATGGTAGAATTACTGTTATAAAGGTAGAAATCCATGGAAGTGGCGGTGAGGTTAAGGAATACGATTTCCAAAACCTCGATCAGGCTAAAAACTTCTTGAATGAGTTTGATTTCGAAAAACTTCAAGATTAGCAAACCAAACGTTGGTTATGACTAGAAAAAAAATTGGGCTCGTTATCGGGCCCATTTTGTTTATTATCGTTTTTTTCTGGCAGCCTTTCGACGGGTTGAATTCAGAGGCCAACGCCGTTTTAGCTACTACACTTTGGGTGGCTACCTGGTGGCTTTCAGAAGCACTGCCCATTGCAGCAACAGCTCTACTCCCCATAGTATTGCTCCCACTATCTGGAGGAGCACCCATTGGACAGACTACTGCAGCATACGGAGATAAGATGCTCTATTTGTTTGTCGGAGGTTTCATTATAGCCATTGCTATGCAGCGATGGAATCTACATCGTAGAATTGCTATTGAAATTATCTCGGCAGTTGGGACCAATGCCCGACTTATCGTTCTTGGCTTTATGCTAGCTACTGGGCTTCTTTCCATGTGGATTTCCAATACAGCCACAACATTGATGATGGTCACAATTGGAACAGCTCTAATCTCTGAAATGCGGGAACTCACAGGTGAATCCGGAAAGATGTTCTTTAAATCCTTACTTCTTGGAATAGCATTCTCGGCTTCAATTGGGGGAGTAGCAACGTTGGTGGGCACTCCTACCAACCCAATATTTGTTTCTATTGCGACCAAGCTTTACGGGCAAGAATTCAACTTTGCTAATTGGCTAGCCTTTGCCATGCCATTCTCGCTCGTAATGCTTGGATTTAGCTGGTTGGTACTCACCAGACTTACCTTTCCCCTCCATAAAATTGAAATTTCGATCGGACGAGAAATGATCTTAAGGGAGCGCGAAAATCTCGGCAAGATGAGTCAAGAGGAAAAAATTGTCGGCATCATTTTTCTTATCACCGCTTTCCTTTGGATTACACGTTCATTTTTACTGAATCAATTCATTCCAGGTATCAATGACACTGTAATAGCTATCGCAGCGGCATTGACTATGTTTATTGTACCATCAAAAGAGAAAAATGGCAAGCCTCTTTTGAGCTGGGAGGAAGCAGAGAGACTCCCATGGGGAGTTATTATTCTTTTTGGAGGTGGACTTTCGCTTGCAGCGGCTTTCCAAAGCTCTAGCCTTGCGCAGTGGCTAGGACTTCAGCTTACTGGACTTGCTCAGCTGCCTACTGTCATCATTATCCTGATCGTAGCACTTTTTGTGAATTTCTTAACTGAAGTGACTTCTAACGTAGCTACGGCATCGATTATGCTTCCAGTATTGGCATCACTAGCCGAGGCAATTGGAATACACCCCTTTTTACTGATGATACCTGCAACCATGGCTGCTTCGTGTGCATTTATGCTCCCCATTGCAACAGGTCCAAACGCTATTGTTTTTAGTTCCGGAGAGTTGAAAATGAATGATATGGTAAAAGCTGGTGTATGGCTAAATATTGCTTCTAGCCTGTTGATTAGTATTCTTGTCTACTTCGTGCTACCAGCATTCTTGTGAGCTGCACGATTTGTGTTGGCTATATATACGCCAATACCCACAGCGACCATTCCTATATAGTGCCATAGATAGAGTTTTTCACCATCAAGCACCCCCCACATTACTGCGAATACAGGTATGATATAAGTGACAGATGAAGCAAATAACGCATCCTTCATTTGAAGAATACGATTGAATATAATTAATGCAATTGCGGTACCAAATATGCCTAGTAGGCTGATATAAAAGGTGGCCAAACCCGCACCTTCTACAGTAGTCAGTTTTTGCCAAAAACCAGTATACCCAAAAAGATAAATGGCTGCGACTGGACCGACTAAGAGAAGTGAGACACTCGTCACAGTCACTGCATGGATGTCATTAAGTTTCTGTTTTATCAGATTCAAATTCGAAGCGTAACAAATTGTTGCCAACACAACTAGCAATGCATAAGCATTAATCCCACTTAGTGAATTTCCATTTCCAGCTGTTATCAAAATTGCCGTTCCAATAAACCCGATAACCACACCCAAATACACTTTATTGGTTTGTTTTTGCTTAAAAAACAGTAATGCAATAAGAATTGTGAAAATTGGAACAAGCCCATTGAGCACTCCCGTGATGGCGCTTTCTAGCTGTGTTTGTGCTACCGCAAAAAGAAATGCCGGCACTAAACTCCCAAGTAATCCGACTGACGTGAAATATATCAGCTTCGATTTATCGACAAGCTTAACTCTTTTTAAAGCTGAGGGAAGAAGAAAAAGTGACGCTGCAACGATCCTCAAAGATCCCACCTCTCCAGGTTCTAATCCGATAAGACCTTTTTTGATTAGAATAAACGAACTCCCCCAGATAAAGGCTAAAACCAATAGAAGAATCCAAGCTAGCAGAGGTGACTTTTGCATAGACGCAAGATAGCTCGATTTAGCTAGGAAACCTTTTACTTTTTGATAGACAAAAGGTGTTTGATATCACCCAATGACTGCCTCACGAAATACCTCAGGAATTTGAAGCAGCGTTTCCTTCACTTCTTGTGGTGAGTCAGATTCTACCAGTGTGGTTCTGAACGGTTTGAAGTTGCGAATACCTCTGAAGTAATTCGTATAATGTCTTCTCATTTCATAAAGACCTTGTCGCTCTCCCTTCCACTCCAAAGAGAAATCAAGGTGTTGAACAGCTACCTTCACTCTTTCTTCCAAAGATGGTGCCTCTAGATGCTCGCCCGTCTCCATAAAATGCTTGATTTCATTGAAAATCCATGGATATCCAATTGCAGCCCTCCCGATCATAATACCATCAACTCCGTATCTATTTCGATATTCCAATGCTTTCTCAGGAGAATCGATATCTCCATTACCAAATATTGGAATATGTATACCAGGATCATTCTTTACCTCAGCAATTGGCTCCCAATTGGCTTCCCCTTTGTACATCTGCTTTCTGGTACGACCATGGATACTTAATGCTTTGATACCTACATCTTGCAGACGATGAGCCACCTCTTGAATCTTAATTGTTGATTCATCCCAACCCAATCTTGTCTTTACTGTGACCGGTTTATTCACACGCTTCACGATCTCGGCAGTCATTTCCTGCATCTTAGGAAGGTCCAGTAATATTCCGGCACCTGCTCCCTTGCAAGCCACTTTCTTTACCGGACAACCGTAGTTGATATCAATGATTTCAGGATTCGCCTCCTCTGCTATTGCAGCAGCTTCACGCATTGACTCAATCTTATCTCCGAAGATCTGAATGCCAATTGGTCTTTCATAATCATAGATATCCAATTTCTGAACACTCTTGTCTGCATGCCTAATTAGCCCTTCTGAAGAAATAAACTCCGTATACATCAAGTCTGCACCATTCTGCTTGCAAACAGCCCTAAATGGCGGATCGCTTACATCCTCCATTGGTGCGAGAAGTAACGGGAACTCTCCAATCTCTATGTCACTGATTTTAACCATCCTGAAAGGTTATATTTGCCCGCAAAGTTAGCTATATGCAGGATATTCTAAGAAATAACCCGGAAGACAAGCATCGCGCATATTCTTGGGGTTTTGGTCTAGGGCTGACCGCCTATATCACCATAGTAATGATGCTTGGTAATGGAGGAGATGATGTTGATGCAGATATGATCTTAGGATTAAATGCAATTTTTCTTCTAGCTGCCCAAGGAATCGTTTCCATTTTCATGTTTATAGGTGTGCCTGCACTCTTTAACGCAATAGCACTGAAAATTCCATTGAGTGAATACTTTCCAAAAGTCTCTTTAAATACAGCAGGCTTAACCGTTCTTATTTCAATAAGCTTCATGGTTGTCAACAGTGCAATTGGAGAGTTCAACATGAACCTTGATTTTGGCAGTTCAGAATTTGCAGAATGGGCTAAAGGCTCTGAAGAGAAACTTAAAGTGTTAACTGAGCATCTCACCAATTTCCAGACAACCTCGCATTTTATATTGGCCTTTTTGGTCATCGCGATAATTCCAGCTATCGGGGAAGAATTACTTTTCAGAGGAATGATTCAAAATTTCTTTTCAAAAGCTTTTGGCAATCATCATGTTGCAATATGGCTATCTGGATTCATCTTCGCAGCAATCCATATGCAATTCTTTGGAGTAATGCCTAGGATGATGTTAGGAGTGCTCTTTGGCTACCTATACCATTGGTCCGGAAAATTAAGCGTTGCAATGATTGGACATCTTGTGAACAATGGACTCGCATTAATTGCACTTTACTTCATTCAAAGTGATGTAGTAGAAGTTACTCCTGAACAAATGGAACAATCTGCACCTTGGCCAATGGTGCTGATATTTGCAGCAATTACATTTATCTTAATGAGAAATTTTTATAGAAGATTTCAAAATGCGTGATTGGCAAGCCATATATTCCGATGAAAGAGAGTATCGCGCAGATATTGTAAAAGCCGTACTTGATGATCGAGGGTTTTCGCCTGTGAAGGTCAACAAACAAGTTTCTCAGCACGGTTTCGGAAATTTTGAAATATTTGTAGCGCCTGATTTCGTGATAAGGGCAATAAAAATCATAAAAGAGGAAATAAATTTTGAGTAAATACCCTGATCTAGTCCCACGGTTCTTTTCTGCTGTAATCGGTGGAGCAATAATCATTTCAGCACTTCTATGGAGCAAATGGGGGTTTTTTGCTGTATTCCTCTCCATTTCATGTTTGACAATTTGGGAGTTTTACCGTCTGATGCGTTTGCAAAGCTATTTGCCGATCCGCTTTCTTGGGATTGCTATTTGCGCACTGCTTTTCACCATCACCTTTTTTATAGAGACGGATTATCTCTCACATCAACACTACGTGATGCTCTTCCCCTTGGCTTCCTTTGTTTTTCTCATCAAGCTATATAAGAAGAGTGATGTTCACCCATTCATCAATATTGCGCTGTTCTATTTGGGGATAATGTATTGCGCAGTCCCTTTTGCGCTTACGAATTTGCTTGTCTTTCATAGTGGAGAGTATTCTTATGAAATCATCTTAGGACTTCTCTTTCTAACCTGGGCCAATGATGTTGGGGCCTATTTCACAGGAATTTTATTCGGAAAGACCAAATTATTTGAGCGGATATCACCAAAGAAATCGTGGGAAGGCAGTATTGGAGGCGCCGCCACTGCGGTAGTAGTAGCCATCATAATCGGCCTCTACTTTAAAGGCCTTAATGAAATTGAGTGGATAAGTGTTGCAATAATCGTAGTAATTGCTGGAACCTACGGCGATCTGGTTGAGTCGCATTTTAAGCGTTCAATACAGATTAAAGATTCCGGAAATGTCATTCCAGGTCATGGTGGATTTTTGGATCGTTTTGACAGCTTATTAATTGCCGTACCTTTTGTTGTAGTTTTCTTGAAATTATTCTAGAGAGAAGCAGAAATCATTTTAGCTTTGCGGGCTAAATAACAACATACCCCTACATTTTACTTTTTTCCTATGGCATATATAGAACCCGCGCCAATAAAGGACAGAGACAATCCATTTGAGTCCATGATGTCACGCTTCGAGATTGCTGCCGAACACCTCGGTCTTGATCAGGAAGTCTATGACGTTTTAAAAACCCCTGCTAAGCAGGTAATCGTTTCATTGCCTGTAACTATGGATAATGGCTCGATCAAAGTATTCGAAGGATATCGAGTAATACACTCGACGATTCTAGGTCCGTCCAAAGGTGGTGTACGCTACGATATGGACGTTAACATTGATGAAGTTAAGGCACTTGCTGCTTGGATGACTTGGAAATGTGCCGTTGTAGATATCCCTTATGGTGGTGCAAAAGGAGGAATCAAATGTAATCCTCGTGAAATGTCAGCAGGAGAAGTAGAACGCCTAACTAGAGCTTTTACTCAAGCTATGCATGACGTGTTCGGTAAGGATCGCGATATCCCGGCTCCAGATATGGGCACTGGCCCTCGAGAAATGGCGTGGATGATGGACCAGTATTCAAGAAATCAAGGAATGACTGTAAACTCTGTTGTAACAGGCAAGCCACTTGTACTTGGAGGTTCTTTGGGTCGTACAGAAGCAACTGGTCGTGGTGTGATGATCTCGGCATTAGCTGCCATGGAAAAACAAAAAATCAATCCTTTTAAGGCAACGTGCGCAATTCAAGGTTTTGGAAATGTTGGATCATGGGCCGCTCAACTGCTTGAAGAAAGAGGTGTCAATATCGTAGCTGTCAGTGATCTTTCGGGTGCCTACTACAATAAAGAAGGCATCAACATTAAGAAAGCGATGGAGTACAGAGATGGAAATAATGGAAGTCTCGAAGGGTATTCAGGTGCTGAAAAAATTGATCCTGAAGAGCTACTATTGCTTGAAGTAGATGTGCTAGTTCCGGCAGCGATAGAAGATGTAATCACTCAAAAGAATGCGGATAAGATCAAAGCTAAAATGATCGTAGAGGGGGCTAACGGTCCTACTTCGGCCAAAGCTGACGCTATTCTTAACGAAAAAGGAATACTGGCGGTACCGGATATTCTTGCCAACGCTGGTGGTGTTACAGTTTCTTACTTTGAGTGGGTTCAAAACAGACTTGGATATGGCTGGACGCGTGAGCGTGTAAGCAGACGATCCGATCGTATCATGAAGACTGCCTTTGACAAGGTGTACGCTACCTCAGAAGAATACGGAGTGAGTATGCGTATTGCTGCTTACATTGTAGCAATAGACAAAGTGGCTAAAACATACAAATATCGTGGTGGCTTCTAACCGTAATGCGGTGGCCATAGCTATATTGAAATACTAGTATGCATATTGCACATACTTAACCTAAACCAAACCGAATGAGAATACATAAGGAAGGCATAAAGATGATTCCATTAATGGCAGTACTTACAGGAGGGCTGTATGCATTGCTGTATTGGCTGATACCAATTTTTATCATCCAAATGATCATTGCTGCGGTAGCAATCATCTTTATGATCCTTGTGATTCGATTCTTCAGAAATCCAAATGTGGTTACACCTCCGAAAGAAGGTATTGTATATGCTCCAGCTGAAGGGAAAGTAGTTGTTATAGAACGGGTCTATGAAGGCGAGTATCACAAAGACGATCGCATACAAGTTTCAATCTTTATGTCGCCGCTTAACGTGCACGTAAACAGAAGTCCGGTAAAAGGGAGTGTAGATTTCTTCCAATATCACCCCGGTAAATTTTTAGTAGCCTGGCATCCTAAATCAAGTACGGATAATGAGCGAACTTCTATTGGGTTTAAAACCGAGAATGGTGTAAACATCTTAATGCGTCAGATTGCGGGAGCTGTTGCTCGAAGGATTGCCTTCTACCCAAAAGTAGGAGATCCTATGGAGCAAGGTACCTCTGTTGGCTTCATTAGATTTGGCAGCCGTGTAGACTTATTCTTACCCCTGGATGCAGACATCAAAGTGAAAATCGGAGATTTGACGCTAGGTGGAGAAACCGAGATCGCACAGTTGAGTTAATTACCAATTAGTAGATTAATCCATAAAGAAATAATCTACTAATCAACTACATACAATTCTTACTTCCTACTATAATTCGGAGCTTCTCTAGTAATATGAATATCGTGTGGGTGGCTCTCTGCATATCCCGCAGCAGAAATCTTCACAAATTTGGCTTTGTGGAGTTCTTCAATGTTTCCTGCACCGCAATATCCCATTCCGGCCTTAAGTCCTCCAACCATCTGATATAGCACTTCCTGAACCAGTCCTTTGAAAGGTACTCGTCCAACAATTCCCTCTGGCACTAATTTCTTAATATCATCTTCAGCGTCCTGGAAATACCGATCTTTCGATCCCTCTTCCATTGCTTCTACAGAACCCATCCCTCGATAAGATTTGAACTTTCTTCCTTCGTATAGAATCACCTCTCCAGGAGCCTCTTCGGTTCCTGCTAATAATGAACCAATCATTACGGTGTTTCCACCTCCAGCAATTGCTTTTACAACATCCCCTGAGAACCTGATTCCACCATCCGCTACGATTGGCACTCCAGAACCTTTAATCGCCTGAGCAGATTCATATACTGCTGAAAGCTGTGGCATACCTACACCTGCAATAACGCGTGTAGTACAGATACTACCAGGTCCCACTCCAACTTTTACGGCATCCGCTCCTGCTTCTACCAATGCTTTCGCAGCCTCGGCTGTAGCAATGTTACCAACAATTGTTTCTACGTCTGGAAAAGCTTTCTTAATTCTCTTAGCAGTATCTATTACACCCTTGGAATGACCGTGAGCGGTATCGATAGAAACCAAGTCTACGCCGGCTTTGACTAAAGAAGCAATTCGATCTTCAATGTCGGGAGTAACGCCAACCGCTGCTCCTACTCTTAGCCTGCCATACTCATCTTTGCATGCATTTGGCCTGTCCTTGTTTTTAAGAATGTCCTTATAAGTAATCAGCCCAGTTAGTTTACCATCCTTATCTACGATCGGTAGTTTTTCAATTTTGTGCTCTTGAAGAATTGCTTCAGCTTCCGTTAATCCGACCTCTGCGGTAGCAGTTACTAAATTCTCCTTGGTCATTATATCTTTTACCGGCTTTTTCAATTTCTTTTCAAATCGAAGATCACGGTTAGTAACAATACCTATGAGCTTATTATCCTTGTCAACAACTGGAATCCCACCGATCTTATTTTCTTTCATAATAGCCTCTGCATCACTCACTGTCGCGTCGATATGCAAGGTGACAGGATCTAGGATCATTCCGCTTTGAGATCGTTTTACTTTTCGTACTTGTGCCGCCTGCTGATCGATGGTCATATTCTTATGAATGATACCAATACCACCCTCTAATGCCAT
>CAZWLS010000056.1:0-16462 GCA_964634415.1 uncultured Roseivirgaceae bacterium
TGGTTTCAAGTACGATTTGTCTTATATTATTACGCATTTGTATAAGCGACTTACCAATTTCATCATCATCACTAAGTAACTCATATTCGGTATCTAAGCCGCCAACACTAATCTCTTTCGCAAAATGAGATATCTTATGCAATGCACCAGATAGTTCATTCAAATTAGTTATTGCTTGTCCAACCTCATCTTGAGATCTACTCTTAAGCTTTTTCCCTGTTTTACCTTTAGCTAGTTCTTTCAGCTGATTCGTAATTCGTATAATAGGTATAGTGATAGCATCGTTGACGACAAAAATTACCAATCCAGCGATTACCAAATTAATTACCAACAATGTCAATAATAGGGAATTTTGACTGTCCTGCTTTTCTGCATTCAATTTCACGAAGGACAGTACCAAATCATTAAATCTAGTCAGCATCAGTGCAGAATTTTGTTCAATAAATACAATATTCGTGTGAGCACCTTGGACCAGACTTTCACTATTGGCTTTATAATCCATCCATAGCGATTTAGCTGCAACAAGCTCTTTCATTAAGGTGTCATTGATTGCTGGAATAGTAATTCCATTCATACCAGGTGCAACACCTCCTTTTTCTAAAACCTCTAGAGATTTATCACACAACGCGATGGTATTTAAAAATTCATCTTTTAAACCTTCTTCACCCCTAACTATTCTTTCCGCTATAAAAGCTATTTTTTGCGACAACATTCTTTGCCTACCAGCCACATTAACTATCTCAGAATCAGCCTTTTGATTGATCTGAGAATTGAAAATGATGATAAAGCTTGCTAAAAAAAGCAGTGCGAAAAAAGATGGAATAAAGCCAAGCTTGAACTTAAGCGACAGGTTCTTAATGTTAGTGAGTATCCGCATGGTGGTTTATGCAAAAAATTAGTAACACAATATAATCTACATATAACTGAATTAATATAACATTTCGTTATTTATTATTTAACTGTACATAAAGGACATAGGTTATGTCTTTCAGGTTATATTTTAAATAACTGATATAAGAACAAATACCCCAAAGAATATGAGAAGATTAATGATAATTCCTAACTGACAAGCTCAATTCTAAGCCCTACCCCTTTTATTTTCTCACCATTCACCCATTTGGCTGTCACATGAATTTCGGTTTCATTAATTAAGGCCGGCAAAATAGTAGCTGCCATTTCCTTGTTAAGGTATCCTATTTGATTGTGATTTTTAGAGAGCACTTTGACCGCATTCGGATCAAAGGCATTTTCAGGTTCGGCCTCAAGACTCAGCTTATCATCTTCAGCAACCTCTTGTCGTATAATTTCCTGACGTGATGAACCATCTGAATTATCTTTAGATACACCAACAACTTTAGTGTCATATACAAATACAGAAGGTATTTTTATAATCTTGGCCACACCCAAATTTAAAAATCATGAGATTCATTGCAATAAAACTCTTGTTCTTATCCACTTTTTTAAATGCTCAAAACATCAACAAACTCTCCGAAAAACACATAGAGGAAAATGGTGTACAAATAATTCAGGATTACAAAACATTGTTATCCATTCCTAATGTTGCTTTTGACCTGCCTAACATTAACAAGAATGCAGATTACATAATTGGAGAACTAAACAAGAGAGGTGTAGAAACCAAGTTGCTGAGAATGGTTGGAACGCCACCAATTATTTATGGTAGCTATCCGGTAAAGGGAGCAAAAAGGACTATTGCATTCTACGTTCATTACGATGGACAGCCAGTAGATAAATCAACATGGACACATGATCCTTGGGAGCCAACATATTATTCGAGAGCCATTTACGAAGGTGGCACACCATTATCTTTCCCCACTTCCTTTGATGAAATAGATGAGGAACATCGAATTTATGCGCGATCAACTGGTGACGATAAAGCTCCTGTCATCACTATTTTAACCGCATTAGATCTATTGCAAGCCAATAAAATCAAGCCAACTTCCAATTTAATTTTCTTTTTTGAAGGACAAGAAGAGGCCGGTTCAAAGCAACTTCAGCAATACCTAAATGATAACAGGGAACTGGTGGACGAAATTGACTTATGGTTGTTCTGTGATGGTCCTGTTCATCAATCAAGACGTCCACAGTTAGTATTTGGAGTTCGCGGTGTCACAGGAATGGAAATAACCACCTTTGGTCCCAATCGACCATTGCACAGTGGGCATTATGGTAACTGGGCTCCAGTACCTGGCCAATTGTTGTCAGAATTAATCGCAAGTATGAAAGATGATGAAGGTGATGTAATCATCGATGGATTCTACGACGATGTAGAACCACTCAGTGATACAGAAATACAAGCAATGAAAAACATCCCGAGAATAGACGAAGATTTGAAGAGGGAACTTGGGATTAACAATCCTGAAGGAACTGAGTCTTATAATGAAAGGCTTCTCAAACCTTCGCTTACCATACGAGGGCTGAGCAGTGGAAACACTGGCAAACTTGCTAGAAATGTTGTGCCATCGACTGCTACAGCAACAATAGGTATGCGTCTGGTAAAAGGGTGTGATCCAGAAAAACAAAAAGATCTGGTAGAAGCGCATATCAGAAAACAAGGTTTTCACGTCGTGAGAGAAGATCCAGATAATGAAACAAGGCTGAAATACTCCAAAATCGCCAAGGTGACCAGATCAAGTGGATATCCGGCTGCTAGAACATCAATGGATTTACCCATTATCCAGTCTGTTATTGGTCGTGCAAAAGATGTGGCAGGCGAAGATCTTATCTTACTACCAACATTAGGCGGATCACTGCCTCTTTATCTTTTTACCGACGAACTAAAGAAACCAGCAATCATACTACCTATTGCGAATCATGACAACAACCAACATGCAGCAGATGAGAATATGAGAATTGGAAACCTCTGGTATGGAATAAAGCTAATGAGCGCCTTGATGACAATCGATAAATAAATTGAAAGTACAATCAGGAACTCGACTTATATTTGAAGTAAAATATCTCACTTATGTACAATTTCATTCTACAATTTCATTCTGGCCTTAGGTGGTTAATCCTGGTAGCAATCGTTATTGCTGTGCTTAAATCTCTAATAGGTCTTTTTGCAGGAACCGAGTACTCGAAATTTGATAAAATTGTGGCTGTTGCATTAGTGGGAATGATGCACCTTCAGTTGCTAACCGGACTCATACTGTATTTCATCTACAGCCCTTTCATCACCTATAATATGAGCGACAAGGTTTCAAGATTCTGGTCGGTTGAGCACCTTGCTTTGATGTTATTTGCTGTTGTGGCAGCTCAAGTGGGGCGTTCCATTAGTAAAAAGACACAAGATGCTCAAGTCAAATTTAGATTTCAGTCTATTTTCTTTGGAATGGCACTAGTGCTTATGATTTTGGGTATTCCTTGGAATAGAATCTAAACGAGAAATTCATAAATCTCTTTCCAACTTTTTGGCTTTAATTCTGCTTCAGTTGAATTATCTGAATAAGCAGAGGTAAGATAGATTGCCTTGCATCCAAGGTTTCTTGCAAGCTGAACATCTGTGGCTCGATCACCCAGTACGTAGGAGTTTTCCAAATCGTAATCACCATTCATATAGTCTGTAAGCATTCCCGTGCCTGGCTTTCTATTTGGATGATTGTCCTTCTCAAAATGTTCATCAATATGTACCGCATCAAAGGTTATTCCTTCTGTTTCTAAAAGCCTCATGATAAAGTTATGTACAGGCCAAAATTCATGGTCTGGAAAGGCCTCTGTACCCAACCCATCCTGATTAGTTACCATTACAAATAAATAGTTGGTTTCTAGTTTTAGCTTCTTTAAATAGAAGAGTGCTTCAGGTAAGAAATCTAATTTTTCAATGGTTTCAATTTTCTCATCATCCGTCTCCTGAATGATGGTACCATCTCTGTCAATAAATAGGATTGGCCGCATGTCTGCGAATATAAACCGTGTGATGATTAAATCTCAATACTATGAGTCGTCTCCTACAATATTGCTAAATGTATCTGCCGAGGCAGCCACTACTGCTCTTTCCCATCCCTTAGGTACATTTTGATTGAGCAAATCCCCAGGCTGTAAGGCAGGATAAATTTCTCCATAGTGCTTAATCTCAGTAAAATCGGTTCGGCGCATTCGATGCCATGGTCTCAACTCGCTAGTTGAATGAAGCCCCATCGACCCCAACATCTCAGCAACTCCATGCAAAGTTGCATCATGATATTCGGCCGTACGTTTTGCTTTATCCTTTACATCTAATCCTTTTACCAACTTTGGATCTTGTGTTGCCACCCCTGTTGGACAATTATTTGAATTACAGCGCAACGCTTGAATACAACCAATCGCCATCATCATTCCTCGAGCTGAATAGCATACATCAGCACCTATTGCAATGTTTTTGATCACGTCAAATGCAGTAATAATTTTACCGCTACAAAGCACTTTAACCTTATCTCTCAAATTGTAGCCGACCAATGTATTATGAGCAAAAGACAGTGCTTCAACCAATGGTGTTCCTATGCGATCCGAATACTCCACAGGTGCAGCACCAGTACCCCCTTCACTTCCATCGATATCCACATAATCAGGGCTTATACCCGATTCAACCATTGCCTTACATATAGCGATAAACTCCCTCCGCTTCCCTATACACAACTTGATACCAATCGGCTTCCCTCCTGAGAGATCTCTCAGTTGTTTAATAAAGCTCATCATCTCAAGAGGGGTATTAAATGCAGTATGCCCAGGAGGCGAAGCAACGGTTTTTCCTATGGGCACATTTCGGATCTTAGCTATCTCAGCATTTACTTTTTCTCCAGGTAAAATACCTCCATGACCAGGTTTAGCTCCCTGAGAAAGTTTTATCTCAATCATTTTTACATTTTCATGATTGGACTTTTCCTTGAACAACTCTGGATCAAAATCTCCATCATGCGTACGAGCTCCAAAATACCCAGTACCTATTTGCCAAATAATATCACCTCCATTATCCAAATGATATTCTGTGAGACCACCCTCCCCAGTATTGTGCGCAAATCGACCCATTTGAGCGCCTTTATTCAACGCTTGAACTGCATTTTTGCTAAGTGAACCATAGCTCATAGCTGAAATATTCAAAATACTCGCATCATAAGGCTTGTTACAATCAGGCCCACCAATTACTACCCTCAAGCTTTTCGGATCTACTTCAGTAGGACTCAATGAGTGATTCACCCATTCATATCCAACATCATAAACATCTTTTTGCGTACCAAATGGCATTGTAGATAACTGGCTTTTAGCCCTTTGATATACAAGAGATCTTGAGTTTCGCGAAAAGGGAACTCCGCTGGAATTGGTTTCTATAAAATACTGGCTGATCTCTGGTCTTATTCCTTCGAGGATGTACCTTAAATTTCCTAACAATGGGAAATTCCTTCTTATCGCATGTTTCTTTTGCAGGATATCATAGAGACCTGTTATAAAAAGTGGCCCAACGATTACAAAGGCCCAAAGTGCCGTTGGCTCAAAATATGAAATCGCAAGTATCCCTGTGATAACGATTATGGATACAATGATGAATTGGTTTCTCATTACTTCTACTGGCTTTTAAATGCTCTAACAATCTATAAATTTTTTCAACCCTTTGACATGAATATGAATGTAATTTGTTGAAGTGTACCCTAACGTACAATTGAATAATTTCACGGAGTTTTGTCTTGACTTGATAATGAAATCAATTTGAAAAAAGCAACTGTACTTACCTCAGCAATAGCAACCAGAATTCTGACTGATTCATTTAAGACAAATCCAAGTGCTCTTTGGGTAATAAAGAAGGATGGCAAAATAGATTATAGACTACAAGCCTTGGTTGAATACGCCGTGAAAACAGGTGTTCAAAATGATGGTGTTTTCTTATCTGATGACAAAACGGCTGCTGCAATATGTATGCAAGAGCCAATAAAAGAAGGATTAAAGAGCTATTGGAATCAGTTTCAGCTTGTAAAAAAAGCGATTGGATTTTCTAGAATCTTCAAAGTACTGGCAAGAGAAGCGTATTTAAAAAAACATCGACCAGATATACCTCATCTAAATTTTTGGTTTCTAGGAGTAGATCCAAAAAAGAAAAGAACTGGCAGTGTATTCGACCTTAAAGAAGGGATTTTCAGTCTCTCTAAACGTAAAAATCTGCCAATCCTAATAGAAACTTCCGTGGAGCGAAACAAACTGGTCTATGAGCGATTTGGGTTTGAATGCTATCACATCTGGAAGGAGTCGGAAGAATATACACTTTGGTTTATGAGAAGAAATCCATAAAACGATTTGAAAAATATTTTTTAGTCTGCGTGTAACAAATCCCATCCATCTGGATCAAAGGAGAAATTTTAACACACAGATCATGAAAAAGATATTACTCCTTCTAAGCATTTTAGTAATTGTAAAACATACAAACGCCCAGTCTGCATTCACAGTTGAAAAGAGTGGCCAGGGCAATCCTATAATTCTTCTCCCAGGCTTTACTACCCCTGGTTCGGTGTGGGATCAAACCATCGAAAATCTTGATGGATCTTACGAAACACATGCTATTTCGTATGCTGGATTCAATGGAATAGATCCAATTGGCACTCCGTGGTACACACCAATTAAGGAAGAACTAATTGCTTATATCAGAAATGAAAATATGACGAACCTTACCATCATTGGTCATAGTATGGGTGGCAACTTGGCCACCGACCTTGCGATTGAATTTAGCAGTGAATTATCCGGGTTAATATTAGTGGAATCTTTGCCATGCATGAGAGACCTAATGATGCCTGGTGTACCCGCAAGCTCATTACAGTACGATAGCCCGTACAACAACCAAATGCTGAAAATGCCTGCGGACGCTTTCAAAAATGTTGCGCTTACAATGGCCCGCAATATGACCAACCAAGAAGATAAAATTGAATTATTGGCCAGTTGGTCCATAAAAGCAGATAGAGAAACCTATGTTTATGGATATACTGATCTTTTAAAACTCGATCAAAGACCATCGCTCAAGGATATTACTACAAAGACATTGATCCTTGGCGCTACTTTTCCGAGTAGAGAAATGTCACATCAAACATTTGAAAAACAGTATGTTAACTTGGCTAACAAAACCATTGAACTTGCTGACAACAGTAAACATTTTATCATGTTTGATCAACCAGAGTGGCTTTATGCTCAAATCAATTCTTACTTAAAAAAGAATGCACAGTAACACCCAACTATTTGAATCCCTTCACACTGATTACCATTCAATGGTGAATCAGATGTGTATGGGGTTTATGAAAGGTGATGTTGATTTAGCAAACGACTTGACTCAAGAATCTTTTATCAATGCATGGAGATCGCTAGACAAATTCAAAGGAGCTTCAAGCTATAAAACATGGATTTATAGAATTACAGTAAACACATGTTTGAAATACATCCGAGATAATAGACAGAAAAATCAAGTGGATATCGATACTCAACCACAACTTCCAGTGGAAGAAGATAGGTCGGATACCAATCAAGAACTCTATTTAGCAATAGGTCAACTAGGCGAACTTGATCGCCTGATCATCATGATGGTTCTAGATGAACTAGAATATGAGGAGATAGCGAAAGTAATAGGTATTAACGAAGGAAATCTCAGAGTAAAAATTCATCGAATAAAAAAACAACTCAAGAAAATATTAGAAAAATGAGCGATCCAATTAATAAACTTAAAAGCCAGTGGGATAAGGCTAAAACTAGCTCTGAACCAAAGGAATTAAATACATCAGACATAATAGCCTCAGCGAATAAGAAGATGAAAAGTGTTGTTTATTCCCACTATGGCAACATTCTAATTTTAACGCTTACGGCGATTATGATCTCCTATTTCTTTTACTACATCACACCATTCGAACAGCTATTAAGTCGAATAGGGGTTACAATGATGATTGGAGGCCTTTTGATTCGAATTACGATTGAATGCTTCAGCGTTTTTAAGTCGAAGAAGATAGATCTAAGTGAAACAGCTGCCAAGGCAAATCTTGAAACAGTAAAATTTTATGCATACCGAAAGAAGATCCATGGGCCAATCACAATTATAATTTTGATCTCATACACTATCGGATTTTATATTTTGACTCCCGAGTTCAGTGACCATCTTACCTTGAATCAGGTAATACTAATGGATGGCTCATATGTATTTATTGCCATTTTTTTGGTCTACTCCATCCGAAAGGGTATTAAAAGAGAAATGCAATTGCTCAACGAATTAACTACATTCGGCTTGGAATTCGAAGAAGAATAAAAAAAGCGGCCTTAGCCGCTTTGATTTCTTAATTGCCTTTTTCACAAAGTTGTTTTATCGCTTCTTCAGTTGCTCCCTTACCCCAAGTTGGTGCAAATGGATTATCCGATTTTTCTTCTTTATCAAAGAGTATCAATGCTTTGAACAAGCTTCCACAAGCCTCCTCTGTACCACTCCCCATAAACTGTGCTGTACCATACTGCATTCTTCCCAATAAAAATTGCGCTCTAGGGTTATTCGGATCTAAAGCAATGGCCTTTTGAAACGATTGAAACGCTAGTCCACTGTAAGTCATACCTCTGCTCGCAGGATCAACCGTTAACTTTATCATATTCACATATCCTCGCATTGCTTCAAGTTCTGAATCATTGGGTTTAATTTCCTCTCCTTTTGCTACTGCAGCAAGTGCTAGATCCAAGTATTTGTCTTTGTCTTCAGCAGTCTCAAACATCTCACTCATGCGCAAGTAACCAAAAGCTACGTAGTAATATGGTTCCCATCGGTCTCCTTCCGCCTCACCTATTCGATTTAACTGATTCAGTACATCCTGCATCTCCGCCGGTGTTTTAGCAGAAAACATTGCAGGAATGTTCTTGCCCATTGCCTTTTCAAATTGTCCATTGGCTAGCGCTACAGAAGCTAGAAATACACCGATCATTAGTATTAGATTCTTTTTCATAATTGATTATAGTTTTTGAATTAAAGATTTGGTAATTGATTAATGCCTTTGTTTTTGGAAAGTGTTATGAACACACCCAGGAAAATGAATCGTTTAGCAGGTGGAGTTATAGCTCTTCTAGCATATACTCCGGCATCGTTTGGCTGCTCTGAAAATTCATAACCATAGATATTATTTATACCTAGCACATTGTTGACCATGGCATGTACAATGACTTGATTACTATATAAATAACTTATGTTGAAGCTTAGATCGTGATATGCAGGAGTTCTTCCGCTTAAAAATTCATCACTGTTTAAATCATTGTAAGTTCTTCCAGAAGCGAATGAATATGTTACTCCTACTTGACTCTTAATGTCATTGATGAATTTTTTCATGACAAATGAGAAGTTGTGCGTTGAAGCAAAAGACGGAGTAAAAGATCCAGGAAAATCCAGATACTCACGCGCTGTTTTAAGGAACGAATAGCTGACCCAGTAATCCATATTCTCGAAGGTTTTGTTATCTCTCCAGAAAAGATCAAAACCTCTGGCAAAGCCATTCCCATCACTCTCAAAAGAAGCACCATCTAGCGGATTAGAATAGGTGATTAAATCATCGTATTGCTTGTTGTAGGTTTCAATTCTAAAACTTTGTCCATCTTTAACCCACTGATAGTTAGCTATGTAGTGTTGAGCTTTTTCTGAATTAACGTTTTGATTAGTTAGCATTACCTGAGTTTGAGCCAACTGATTGAATTGGCCATAGGCTAATGAAATTTGACTAAACTCTCCTGTTTTATATGCTGCTGAAAACCGAGGAACCACCGTCAGCTCATCGTTCAAGCTATTGCTTTCCATTCGGACTCCGCCTTTAAACGCAAGGGCCGAAGAAGCGAATATTTCAGTTTCCAGAAATGTTGCCGATAAGGTTTCGTCAAACGACTGAGTCAAGCCGCCAAGCTCATCAGTTAATTCCTGGTCTACATTTCTTTGAATCAACTCACTACCAATCAATATCGAAAGCCTATCTGAATGTTGATAGTCCGTCACAAATTTTAAGTGTCCACCTTGTAAGTCGCGATCTCTACTTCTTTCGCCAAGTGACGCAAAATCATTACTCTGCGTGAAAGAAGCCCCACCTCTAATTCCCCATTTTTCACCGATTAGTTCACGGTAGGATGAGTTGAGATGTATATAATCGTTAGTTACTGAAACAGGGAGTAGTATATCTGAATTTCCAACTTCAGACTCAAACAGTTCCATTTTCGACGTACTTAGGTTGGCATATAGTTTAAGCAGTCCGGTTTTACTGGTCTTCGCACGGTACGCAAAATTTCCATCCAAACCTTCAGGCGCTTTATCCCAGCTTAAATTTTGAGGAGCAAGCTCAAAATATGGACGAAGATTGGTGTATTGAATTTTGCCTGCAAAAGAACTATTCTCGAAAGAACGAGTGGTAGATACATCGCCTCCTACCGACATTATTGAAATATCTGTTCGATTGTTTTCAGCTACATCTTTAGATTGTAAGATTAATGCTGAGGAAAGGGCTTGGCCATATTCAGCAGAGTACCCCCCTGTAGAAAAGCTCATCCCTTTAAACATGAATGGAGAGAATCGACTTCTGCTAGGAGTATTTGGTGCAGAGGGTCCGTATTCGCTGTGAACCAACATCCCATCAATGAATGTCTTGGTCTCTCGCCCATCACCCCCGCGCACAAAAAGGCGTCCTGTCTCCCCTACCGTTTGCGTGCCTGGTAAAGTGTTTAAGGCTCCAGGAATATCGGCAGTCGCTCCCGCCGTAGTTACGATATCAAGCGGTTTCATAACCTCTCTCTTACTTTCATCCGAAGCATTAAAAGAGCCCGCAGTAATTACCACTGCATTCAATACGCTTATCTCCTCCTTTAAGCTTATGTTGAGTTGTTGACTTTTGGGTTCTAAAGGAAGGTTTACATCTCGAAATCCTATAAAGGAAGCAACGAGAACTAAGCTATCCGTTTCATTTGTCTCAAAGGAGAATTTACCTTCAATGTCAGTGGTAGCTCCATCATATGTCCCTTTTAAGTAGACATTTACCCCAAGAAGCGGCTCACCAGTTTTCTCCTTAATAGTTCCAGAGATGGTATGCTGTGCATTAGTCTTAAACAGCATCACCAAAAATGTTAATAATAGAAATGTCCTCATGCCTTTGACTTTTATCATAAGCCAAAAGTGACCATGAGGACATCCCTTATCTAATTCGTTCTACCGAACTGTAGTATTTCTAGGATGAACTGTAATTAATGATCAGAATAAAGTTGTTTAGCCATTTGCTCGGCTATTTTAATCGTGGATGGCGCCTTGAAAGGCTTCTTAAATTCTTTAATTCTATAGACAATTTGATCCGGTTGCTCGTGATCAACAAAATGCGACGCTCCCGGCAATACACATAAATTAGATTTTGGCAGTGCTCGAAACATCTCTAGTGTATGTTCAAGTAAAACGGCATCTCTATCACCTACTATTAACAAAACAGGCACATCAACTTTCTTAAGATCATCAATAAGAATTTCTTTTTGATTCATCATCAAGCCAATTTGCCGACTAAGCATAGGATCTGGGATCGCTTTGTAATTCTCCATCATCTTGATAAGCTCTGGTTTCAAGCCTGATAACCTCGCGTTAGCTCCAGAAACTACAATTCGATCAATCCTATCTGTGTGTTTGAATCCAAGAATTAAACTCAATATTCCACCATCACTATGTCCCCACAAGGAATATTTTTCATGCCCTAATTCATCCATGAGAAGAAAGGCATCTTCGGCCATTTCATAATAGTCCAACTCGGCATCTGGACAAAAGCTTTTTCCATGACACCTACTATCCATCAGTATAACTTGATAATCTTGCATCAGCGCCGGAACAAGATGATGTTTTCCTACGGTAGATCCGCTATTTCCATGTAGTATCAATAGCGGCGCACCTTCACCAAATACTTCATAGTAAATATTTCCGGCTTTTGTTTTGAGATTGTAGCTCTTGCCTTTAGCTCCTTTAATTTCTAAAGTATTCTGCGCGTCACAAATAAAAATAAAGCAAAACGCAGATAGTAGCAGTCCTAGTCTTTTCATATTATCCTTTTAATTTTAAGTCAAACCTATATTACAAGACCAGTTAATTCATTGTAAAAATCAGACATTTTGATTCTTGTTGAAGATCATCCGAAGGAGGCGTTAGTTTCTAGCTACATAGATCGTTACCAACTATTTATTATAGAAGAATCCGCATTTTTAAAGACCATTCCAAACGGAAAAATGGAGTGCTATCTCAATATAGAAGGCAGTTTCGAGCGATTTGATGAAAATACTAACATGTTTCAACCGAGTGGTCAGAGTGGATTCCTACCTGCGGGTAACAAGGTGACTTTATTCCAAATTCCTAATAGATTGGTTTGTCTGAATATCAAGCTGAATCTAAAAATCCTTTCACTTTCATTGTTCGAAGGCCTTTTGACTCAGTGGCAAACTCGAACTATTGATGAATTGATTTCTGATACAAACCGACAACAGATTATTAATGCAGTAGATATCAACAAACCTTCATTCGATCCAAAACTTATAGATTCAGTCCTTAACAATAGTCTGTCAAAAGCCTCATCAAATCTTAAAATTCTCAAACTGTTAGAATTTATTGAAGGTCAGCTTAATAGTGAATTTAAAGTCGTTAAGCTGGCAGATCATATGAATATGTCAAGCAAAACATTGGAGAGATTTACTAAAAATAAATTTAGGCTTTCGCCTAAAGAACTGTGGAATGTGGTTCGATTTGAAAGCACTACTTCTCATCTCAAAAAAAGCGATGCAAACAAGTTAATTGAAGCTTTATCATTTGGATATTACGATCAGTCACATTTTTCTAAAGAGTGCAAAAGGATCACGGGGTACTCTCCCAAAAGTTTTTTTTCTAAATTAAAGCTCTCAACCAATGATATTATTTTCGAAAAATAGACCGATAGACAAATGAAAAAAGTTGTATTAAGCATTCTCTTAGCTGGTTTTACAATCACGTTATCAGCTCAAAAATTTGACAAACAGATCGATAAAATGATCGCTCAAACCGAAAAAGATGTAATCGAGTGGCGTCATTGGTTTCATCAAAATGCGGAGCTAAGTAATCGTGAATTTGAAACAGCAAAACGAATTGCTCAAATCTTAACCGATATCGGGTATGAGCCGCAAACAGGCGTTGCTAAAACAGGTGTTGTAGCAGTATTAAAGGGAGGAAAACCCGGCCCTGTCGTTGGATTACGCGCGGATATTGATGGTCTTCCAGTGAAAGAGCGAGTAGAACTACCATGGGCTTCCAAGCAAATGGGAGAATACAACGGTGAAATGGTTCCTGTCATGCATGCCTGTGGTCACGATACTCATGTAAGTATTCTATTAGGAGTAGCCAAGATGCTATGGGAGATGAAAGATCAAGTACCAGGCACAGTGAAATTCATTTTCCAACCAGCTGAGGAAGGTGCACCACAAGGTGAAGAGGGCGGTGCCAAATTAATGGTTAAAGAGGGTGTATTGAAAAACCCAGATGTTGATGCAATATTCGGTCTACACATAAATGCACAAACTCCTGTCGGTACACTCAAGGTAAGACCAGAGGGGATAATGGCTGCTGTGAATTCAATGAGAATTGATATAAAAGGAAAACAAGCCCATGGTTCGGCCCCTTGGGATGGCATTGATCCTGTTGTTACTGCAGCTCAAATCATAAATAACCTCCAATCAGTAGTAAGTCGAAACATGAAGCTGACAGAAGCTCCTGCAGTCATTACCATCGGCGCAATCCATGGTGGTGTGAGGTATAATATTATCCCTGAAGACCTTTATATGTTGGGTACTATCCGGACATTGGATGCAGATATGAGAACGCAAATCCTTCAAAGAATTAGAGAGGTGGCAACAAAAACTGCAGAATCCAACAATGCAGAGATAGAAGTATGGATTGATGAAGGATATCCTGTTACCTACAATGAAACTTCATTATATAATCAAATGCTACCAACATTGAAAAGAGCAGCTGGTGATGAAAATGTTGAAATTATTAAGCCTATAACTGGAGCAGAAGATTTTTCATTCTTCCAGGAGCAAGTTCCAGGTTTATACTTCTTTATTGGCGGGTGTCCTCCGGACAAGGATCATACGAAAGTTGCGGGTCATCATACTCCCGATTTCTACGTAGATGATAGTGGCATGAAGCTCGGAATGAGAGCGATGATGGGTCTCACGCTAGACTACATGAGTAAGTAAACAGCACAAAATCATCGGTAAATAATACAATTATATAGTTAAATAATCATAAAGGGTAGTCATATTGACTACCCTTTTATATGGTACAATACCAATATATTATAGTAGTATTTTTATGAAACTTTGATTTATAATTATCAACAAACTACTACCATGAGCTTTATATTTAATCTTCTCGCAAAAAAAGATGCTGTTAAATTGAGTAAAACAGATTCTGGAGAATGGGTTGTTAAAAAGAATTTAAAGATCCTATACATAGGAACGAAAGAAAAGTGTCAAACCTATATCAACCAGCTAAACGTGGCGTAGCGGTGAGCCACTAGGTTAGAAATAGGAATAGGTGCGTGAACCCTGCCGTTACGGTAGGGTTTTGTTTTTTAGTCTCTATCTGCCCAAAAACCAAAAAGCCAATTACCAGGTGACTTTTCATTACTTGACCTGAAAAATTCGTCGACGGCATGCATGAGTTCTTTCTTGGTGATGTAGTCGTCACCATCTCTATCTAATTTTATAAATGCTTTTGCAGAATGCTTGATTGGAATGTGGTAGCACATGAACATATCAGAGTATTCATTGACTGAAATGACGCCATCATTGTTTACATCAAATGAATCGAAGATTGAGCTAATCATGTGGATGACCCAGCTCTTATAAATCTGTTCATTTCCTTTTTTGAGCATATTATCCATGAATTCCAGAAAATGTTCCTCATTGGCAACACCACCCTGTGTCTCAAAATACTTTTGAAACATCTTCCAACTCTGAACACTCCTATGAATCACTTTTTTATATTCCTCAGTACCTGGCTTATATGTCCATAGGAGACACAATGATTCTCCAATTTCCATAAAATCATTTGCCTCTAACACGCCGTTTCGATCTTGATCAAGAACAACATGGAAATAGTGAGATATTTTTTGTTTTTGTAATGGCGACAGCATTTATACTAAGGTTTTAAAATAAAAAGATAGTCGATAAATCTTAATACACAAGACTAAACAAAGGTGACCAACTTATTGGAAACGGGATTGTGTAAGTACACCAAAAGTTAACTAGGCAAAAGCACTAATACAGCTTGGCTAGATCCACTGAGAACTCCTATTTGTATTATTCCTATAATCTATTGATCTTTGATAATACCTATTAGTACACAAAATGAATATGAAATATGTTTCCGCCGGCATATTAGTATTTATCAGTTTAGTGAGTGCTGCACAATGTGGGAGCTGCAACCAAGGTTCTTCAGGAGCAGTATGGGAAGGAGATGTTGATTCAGACTGGGAAAATCCAAATAATTGGTCCGGCAATACTTTACCC
The DNA here is from genome assembly GCA_964634415.1 of uncultured Roseivirgaceae bacterium. Lineage (GTDB taxonomy): Bacteria > Bacteroidota > Bacteroidia > Cytophagales > Cyclobacteriaceae > Ekhidna. The sequence goes on from CAZWLS010000056.1 coordinate 15,529, forward strand.
ACTGGAGGAGCGATTACTATAGACGGAGATCTATATACCAATGCCCCGGTAATTACCGTAAATTCTTCTTTTTCGCCTACTGATGTATTTATCCAAGATGGAGCATCATTAACATTACAAGCAGACTTGAGTCTTACTGATGATTATATCATCCGAAATAATTCATCTTTAAATATTCAAAGTGGATCCAATGCGACAGGTGATGATCTGAACCTATGCGCAGGTGGATCAATCAACATGAGTGGTGGATCTCTTGATAATACAAGTGGTAGTGGGATATTAAGGGTATGTACCTCTACTCCTGCCGGCGCCACAGGAACGACAGAAATAAATATTACCGGAGGATCTATTACGAGTACCACATCTTCACCTGAATCAGGAGTTATTGGTGATTATATAAATACATCGGGTGGTGGATCATATACTGATGACGGAGGACTGCTTCCTGTAGATTTAATTAGCTTTTCTGGTATTGCATCAGCTTCAAATGTCACATTAGAATGGTCAACAGCCACAGAGCTAAACAATCAATATTTTGATATCCAAAGAAGTTGGGATGGTGTCAATTTCACTACGATCGGCCGAGTAGGTGGACATGGAACCACCAATAGCGTAAAAAATTATGAATTCGTTGATCAAAACCCTTGGAAAGAGGGCTTTTACAGATTACTTCAAGTAGATTTTGATGGTTCTTCTGAGCTTCACTCGACAATACGAGTTGAGCATTCGCTAGGTGCAGACTTATATCAATTTTCTTATCAACATGATAAGTCGGGTCCAATTCAAATACAATCAATATTTGACATCAAGGATGTAAGATTAATCAATAGTAGTGGACAAGTATTTACGAGCGGTATTCGTGGAAACAACCTCGAAATTCAAACTGCTAATTTTGATTCAGGCATCTACTTCCTACAGGTTCGATGGGAAAATT
>CAZWLS010000057.1:0-16084 GCA_964634415.1 uncultured Roseivirgaceae bacterium
CTTAAAGAATTTGGGAATATATATACCCGAATTATGAATCCAACTACAGACGTTTTTGAAAAAAGAATTGCTGCACTTGAGGGTGGCGTTGCCGCACTGGCAGTCGGATCCGGTCAGGCCGCACAGTTCATTGCTCTAAACAATATTCTTGAAGCTGGAGATAATTTTATATCTACCTCTTTCCTTTATGGGGGAACTTACAATCAATTTAAGGTAGCATTCAAAAGGTTAGGCATCGAAGCTCGCTTTGCAAAAACAGATAAAGCATCGGATTTCGAAAAATTGATTGATGAAAACACAAAGGCTATCTACTTAGAAACAATCGGGAATCCAGGGTTTAACATTCCAGACTTTGAAGCGATAGCTGAGGTAGCTCAAGACTATGAAATTCCTTTAGTAGTTGATAACACATTTGGAGCAGCTGGGTTTCTTTTTCGACCTATCGATCATGGGGCAGCGGTAGTAACTGCTTCAGCTACAAAATGGATTGGTGGACATGGCACATCAATAGGAGGAGTAATAATTGACAGTGGAAATTACAACTGGGGAAATGGCAAATACCCACAATTCACAGAACCTTCTGAAGGTTATCATGGACTTAAGTTTTGGGAGGTATTTGGAGAAGGTAATCCATTGGGGCTTCCCAATATTGCGTTTGCAATCCGAGCAAGGGTCGAAGGGTTAAGAGATTTTGGACCAGCTCTTAGTCCATTTAATTCATTTCTTCTTTTACAAGGACTAGAGACACTCTCTTTGAGAGTGCAACGAACCGTTGACAATGCTTTGGCTCTAGCAAGTTGGTTGGAAGAACACCCATTAGTATCTAAGGTTAATTATCCAGGCTTAACGTCTAGTCCATATCACGATTTGGCCAATAAATACCTCAAAAATGGATTTGGCGGGGTACTTTCTTTTGAATTAAAAGGTGAAAAAGAAGAGACCACCCAGTTTGTTGATAACCTAAAACTGGTTAGTCATTTAGCAAATGTAGGAGATGCTAAAACATTAATCATACAGCCTTCTGCAACAACCCATCAGCAACTTTCTGAATCTGAACAGCTTGATGCAGGGGTAGTTCCAAACCTTCTTAGAGTATCTGTTGGTATCGAACACATCGATGACATAAAATCAGATTTTGAACAAGCATTTGAAAAAGTTTATGCCGACGTTGATACAGCACAAATCTGAAAAACATGGTTTTGAGGTTAAGGAGCCTTTGATCCTGGAGTGTGGAAAATCGCTCCGGGATCTTAGGATCCAATTCAATACTTACGGCCGGCTTAATAATGAAAAGTCTAATGTTGTTTGGGTTTTTCATGCGCTTACCGCAAATAGCAATCCGCTTGAATGGTGGCCAGGGTTGATAGGTGAGGATGATTTGATAAATCCTAATGACTATTTCATAGTATGTGCAAATATGCTTGGGTCCTGTTATGGCAGTACTGAGCCTGAAAATTTTGAATTCCCATTGTTAACAATAAGGGATATGGTCAATGCGCACAAGCTATTGAAAGAACACTTAGGCATAGGTAAAATCAGAATAGGTATTGGAGGATCCATGGGTGGACAGCAATTACTAGAGTGGGCTGCTCAAGAACCTGAACTTTTTGAAACGATAATACCTCTTGCAACTAATGCAAAACATTCACCTTGGGGTATTGCATTCAATGAAACTCAGCGAATAGCTATAAAACATGCTTCTAATCCAGATCAAGGACTAGAAGTAGCAAGAGCAATTGCGATGCTATCATACAGGAACCAAGAAACATATGAAGCAACGCAAAAGGATGTTGACGACCGAATTAATGACTTTTCTGCGTCCTCATATCAACGATATCAGGGGCAAAAACTTAGTAATCGATTTTCTCCATTTAGCTACTACTATTTATCTAAAGCTATGGATAGTCACAATGTGGGAATTAATAAAAATGGATTAGTCGATGCATTAGAGAGTATTAAATCTAGGGCTATTGTAATAGGAATTGAATCTGACATTCTATTTCCTATTCATGAACAGAAATTCATTTTTGACCACATTCCAGATTCAATTTTTTATCCACTTCAAAGCCTATATGGACATGATGGATTTTTAATTGAAACAGAACAAATAAGCTCCATTTTAAAGAAAGAATTACAATGAACAAACATAAAAAAATAGGACTCTTTGGATTCGGCACTGTCGGCAAAGGATTCTACGAAAACCTAAAAAAGCAACCACATTTACCCGCCACAATTGAAAAGGTATGTGTGAAAAGAGTTGATTTACCAAGGATTGGTCATGAGCTATATTTCACCGACAATCCGGACGAATTACTTCTTGATCCAGCTATCGACATAATAGTTGAATTGATTGATGATGCAGATGCTGCTAAAAAATACGTACATACTGCTCTAAGAAATGGGAAAAACGTAATAAGCGCCAACAAAAAGATGATTGGAGAGTCTCTGAGCGAAGTAGACTTTTGGCATTCCGAATTTGAAACCTCATTATTATACGAAGCAGCAGTTGGTGGAGGAATACCAATAGTTCATGCGATTGATGGCTTCTTAAGAGATCAAGAGGTAACGAAAATTCGAGGCATCCTCAATGGATCATCCAATTATATTTTGACTCAAATGCAACAAAACAACTGGGACTTTAACAAGGCACTTGTTGATGCTCAGAAAAAAGGTTTTGCAGAACGAAATCCAACGCTAGATGTTAGTGGTGTAGACGCTTCTTATAAGCTTTTAATTCTCGCTTATCATGCTTTCGGTGAAGTCTTTTCTATGAACAGCTTTAATGCTGAAAGTATAGAGAACGTAACTAAAGAGGACATAAAGAAGGCAAAATTGAAAGGGAAAAAGATAAAACCTGTTGCTACAATCGAGCGATTAGGAGGTGAAATTACGTGCACTATAAAACCGGAATTGGTCAGTCCTAATGATGAATTATATAGCATCGATTTTGAGAATAATGCAATAAGCGTAGATACACTCATAAGTGGTAAGCATACTGCAGCAGGAAAAGGAGCTGGTTCATTACCTACAGGATCTGCAGTTTTGGAGGATCTAAAACGCATTCTTAATGGATTCAGCTATCAGGTAAAGAAAGAATCTAAGATTTTGATATAGACAATTAAAAGTTGGCAGTCAATTAGTCAATACCCCTTAGTTTACCAATAGTACACTGGGCTGTGATATCTCTTGGTTTGGTATCCTTCTAAATTCCGCGATTCAAATCTCATAATCGGAATATTAGAATATGTATACTCAAAAAAAGAAATTCATTGTGCTTGTAACAATGTGCTTAATCCTTATTGGAAGTTTAGGAACTAGTACTACCAAGTATGTAAATGATCCCGTAATATCCAATCCCATACTTTTTGGTCTATTCGTACCACCATTAACCAATAGTAGTACTTTCGGCCATCCACTAGAGCCTTTTACTAACATTTCTACAGATATGGTCACCTCCCCCCGCGGAGGTGATCTTGCATTGATGAATATAGATGGCTCAGTTAGGCTGCTTACAAAAGAAGCAGGTTTTGGCGTATTAAGCGGAGAAATTCAATCAGAAGAAGGGATTTCTGTCAGACAACCTTGCGTGCACTGGGATGGCTGCAAGGCCCTTTTCTCTATGGTCATTGGAGGGCCTACTGAAGCATTTGACCAATCCTACAAACAGAACAGATGGCAGATTTGGGAAGTTACCAACTTATGTGATGTTCTGGAAGGCGCCACACCCAACATTATCAAAGTAGAAAATCAACCAGAAGGGTATAATAACACCTCTCCAATTTATGGAATCAATGATGATGAAATATTTTTCACAAGTGACAACCCATACGATGATATGCATCATACCTATCCTCAAAGGGACAGATATGAGAGTAGTGAGGTTCCAACTGGCATTTGGAAATTGAATAGAACCACAGGAGTAGTTACACACCTTACACATGCAGCAGATGGTGACTTTGATCTAACCTTTGCCTCAGATGGTAGACTACTTTTCATAAGATGGGCTCACGAACAACGAGATCAACAAGCAGAAGCAAATCGATTAGGTGATTTGGGTGATCATTTTAAACCTCACAATTTCGTTAGTGAAGCCCTAGATGCAGAGATAGAAATTGCACCTCAAACTGTTGATGGTAAGCCGTTTGCTGATGAAAATGGTACTAGATATCAATTATTTCCAGAACCCCGATCCGAGTCATGGCCAGACTATAACCCTAACAAAAACACGCTTAAATTCAACGAATTTCAGATATGGGAAATGCTTCCAAATGGAGAGAGGAATCAAACAATTTTACATTCCGGAAGACATGATTTAGGCGGAGCGTATACCCAGGGATCATTCCTAGATGATCCTAATTTTTCTAGTGGTTCAAGTTATTTAGAGACTTCTATTTACACGAGCAATACAGCTATGAGACAAAGAATCCGTGGTGACGCAGGATTCTTCCAAGTCAATGAGGATCATCGAGACGGCATGCAGGGCAATTTCTATTTTGTTTATTCAAGAGAATTCACATTTTTCGCTTCGGGTACTCCTTTAGCTTCCAACTTATCTATTGGGACCAACCCTGAAGATATAATTGTAAGGGATATATCTGGAGGTACTGAAAACAATCAATATGGTAGATTCAGAGATATCGTAATGATGGATGATGGCTCGTTAGTTGTATCACACACCGACGATGTTGCAAATTATAATAGAGAAGAGGGAAGAATATATCACCTTCAGCTCAATAGAATGGAGGAGGGAAATTTTGAAAAGAATCCATTAACCGGTGATGGATTTGAAAAAGAAATTGTATGGTGGGGAGACAATACCGAGCTTCAAAGGTTGACGGTAAAACTTATGGAGGCCCAGACAGAACCAATTGTAGCGCGTTCAAGACCTGCCATTTTACCGACATATCAGATTGACCCAATTGAGCAAAGTGTAATTGAGGAAGAAGGGGTAAATATAGATGAGCTTCGAGCCTGGCTTATTGAGAATGATTTGGCCATGATTACTGTTAGAAATTTGACTTCTAGAGATAGGAATGATTTTCAACAACCTTACAATTTAAGAGTACCAGGGGGGACTTCAACAATAAGGACCGGGGATGATGGAAAAGTCTATGAAATCTCACACTTCCAACCATTTGTCAGGTATCTGGAACGAGGCTATCAAGGAAGAGATGGCAGACGTACGTTCCCTTTGCCTTTTAAAAATTCTCCTTCCCACCCAAACTTAGCAAGCATTAACCCATATGATCCGGATGGGCCTGAAAGCAGTATTAAAATAGAGTCAGACGGATCGATTGCTTTATTCGTGCCAGCTACAAGATCTCTTTCATGGTGGACCAAGTCTCCAGAAAACAAAGAGGTGGTAGTTGAAAGGCAAGATTTGACATTTGCTCCCGGAGAAATTATGACATGCCCAGGTTGCCATGGAATAAACAAATTTGATCAAGCAGGCAACAGAGAGCCTACCAATAAGCCAGAGTCACTCAGGAAACTGATGACATTCTGGAAAAATAGATACGGACCTAACCCCCTAGGCACGAATAGCCGTGAACCACTTCAACTTTTTACCAGTACGCCAAACCCATTCAGAGAACAGACAACTATTCGGTATGGATTAACTAAAAATTCAGAAATAAGCATTCAAGTATATGATATGATGGGTCGTCAAGTAAGATCACTTGAGCGCGCATATAAGACTCTTGGAGAACATGAGATTGCTTGGGATGGTAAGGACGACCAAGGAAGTAGATTGAAAGATGGTGTCTATATTCTCAAATTGACTAGTAAAATGGATGAGCTATCCATTAAAGTTGTTTTACGAGATTAATTTCTATCATACTATCAAGAAATAAAAAAAGCCCTGTTTTTCAACAGGGCTTTTACTTATGGTTCAAAAATCTTATAGGTGTATCACCTCATCGTAAGCAGCAGCTGCTGCTTCCATTACAGCCTCACTCATTGTAGGGTGTGGATGAACAGTCTTTATAATTTCATGGCCAGTAGTTTCAAGCTTCCTAGCAGCGACTGCCTCAGCAATCATCTCAGTAACATTGGCACCAATCATATGAGCACCAAGCCACTCTCCGTATTTAGCATCGAAAATTACTTTTACAAATCCATCAGATGCGCCGGCCGCTTTTGCTTTACCCGAAGCTGAGAAGGGGAATTTACCAACTTTAACTTCGTAACCTGCCTCTTTAGCTGCCTTCTCAGTATATCCTACTGAAGCTATTTCAGGAGAACAGTAGGTACAGCCAGGTATGTTGTTGTAGTCAAGTGGCTCAACATGCATTCCCTTGATTTTCTCAACACAAATAATACCCTCTGCTGATGCTACGTGAGCTAATGCTTGACCTTTCACGATATCACCAATTGCATATACTCCATCAATATTGGTCTTGTAGTAATCGTCAACTATGACTTTTCCTTTCTCAGTCTTAACTCCTACACTCTCTAAACCAATATTTTCAATATTAGTGGCAACACCTACTGCTGATAATACAACATCACAATCAATTTGCTCCTCGCCTTTCTTCGTTTTAACGGTAACCTTGCAACCAGCACCTTTAGTATCTACTTTAGTTACTTCCGAGCTAGTCATAATTTTCATACCAGCTTTTTTGTAAGTTCTTTCAAGCTGTTTACTTACCTCTTCATCTTCTACTGGAACAATTCGGTCCATGAATTCAACAATTGTCACTTCAGTGCCTATTGATTTGTAGAAGTATGCAAACTCAACACCAATAGCACCAGAGCCAACAACAACCATTTTCTTTGGTTGCTTATCGAGTACCATTGCCTCTCTGTAGCCAATTATTTTTTTCCCATCTATAGGTAAATTCGGCAGTTCTCTTGCACGGCCTCCAGTAGCAAGAATAATATGATCTGCATCATACGTTGTGATCTTACCCGCATCGTCCTTCACTTCTACTTTCTTACCTTTTTTCAAAGTACCATATCCGGCGATATGATCAATCTTGTTCTTTTTAAATAGGAATTGAATCCCTTTGCTCATTCCTCCGGCTACTTCTCTACTTCTCTTAACCATACCCGTGAAATCCGCTTTAGCATCCTTCACTTTGATCCCATAATCTTCAGCATGATTGATATATTCAAAAACTTGAGCACTCTTTAATAGGGCCTTAGTAGGAATGCAACCCCAATTCAAACAAACTCCGCCAAGCTCAGATTTTTCAACTACACCAACCTTCATTCCGAGCTGTGATGCACGAATTGCAGCAACATATCCGCCAGGCCCACTTCCGATTACAATTAGATCATATTTTGACGCCATATCTTTTTTTTGCGCAAAAATAATCTTCTTATCAGTTTTTTCCAGAAGCCGATGAGATATTAGCTGAAGATCCTGAACTATTAGAGCTTATCCCACCTGAAGAACCACTCGAAGTCCCAGAGCTAGATGAGCTTGTACTTCTTCCTGGATTTGTAACTACAGAGCGATTGAACTGTCGTGAATTAGTTCTCTCCTGTGAAGTACGTGCCAGATACATTAAGTTACGCTCTCTAGCCAACTCATTATCAAAATTTCTAAACCTATTTGCATTGAAGGCATAACTTCTAATATCTCTACTTCCTCCAGTACCTAAATCAACTTTAATGGTAGGTAAAATATCTCCTCTATAAAAGTTGAACACATAATCCATCATCGCATAATTGTTGCCTGCATCATAGTGATTCTTATATACTTCTGGGCTTAGATAGAATAAGTATGAGTACTTCTGCGTAAACCATAAATAATAATCAGCCCACGTTGTAAGGTGGTAGTAGTTTCCATTATGATACAAAAACTGAACTCCATATATGGTTTTCAACGAGTCGCTATGCTCTCCAAATGCCTTGATTGTTGGGGTTAAAGAATTTTCGTATGCAACCGGACTATCCCACCTTGCAGTGTTTATTAAAACCGATTGCGAATAAGATCCTAATGATAAAAGTATCAGTGCTAGAGTAGTGTAAACTTTCATAATAAATAGCGTTTGGTTCTACTTGAATAGAGCGAAATTCATGCCATTATATACCTTCGCATACAAATTACAGAAAATGAAACTACTAGAAGGAAAAACGGCTCTTATCACCGGAGCCTCAAAAGGCATTGGGAAATCTATCGCGGAACAATATGCTGAGCAAGGTGCCAACATTGCATTTACTTACCTATCAAGCGTAGAAAAAGGTGAAGCCCTTGAAAAAGAATTGGCAGCTAAAGGAATTAAAGCTAAAGGGTATAGGTCTGATGCTTCAGATTACGAGGCTGCTCAAGAACTTATCAATAGTGTGGTTGCTGATTTTGGATCATTGGATATCCTCATTAACAATGCGGGCATTACCAAAGACAATTTGTTGATGAGAATGGGTGAAGCAGATTGGGACGCAATCCAAAATATCAACCTCAAATCTTGTTTTAACACCGTGAAAGCTGCTTGTAGAACGATGATGAAGCAAAGAAGTGGGTCTATCATAAATATGTCTTCTGTAGTAGGAGTTAAGGGTAATGCTGGTCAAGCCAACTATGCAGCTTCAAAAGCTGGAATCATTGGTTTTACCAAGTCAGTAGCTCTTGAATTAGGATCTAGAGGGATAAGATGCAATGCAATCGCTCCAGGGTTTATAGAAACTGAAATGACTGATGCTTTGGATGAAAAGACAGTTCAAAGCTGGAGAGATGCAATTCCTTTGAAAAGAGGCGGGGCTCCTGAAGATGTTGCTAATGCGTGTATCTTTTTAGGGTCAGATATGTCTTCTTACATAACAGGACAAACCATCCAAGTAGACGGCGGCATGCTTACTTAAGTTTATAGTGGACCTTTACTTTTACCATTTTCAAGATATAATTTATTGGGGAGCAGGTGTATACCTGCTCTTTAAGTTTGTTCTCAACTATTTCGTCCATCAAGCTATGGACAGTTACATCTATAATCTTGAAAAATTTGAAGGCGTCGGTCATTATGGAAGTAGTAATCGTACACGTTCTTCTCAACATTACGAACAAGGTTTTCTATACTTCTTTACTACTTGGTGGGAGGCTAAGAAAAGTGACAGCAAATATTTGAGGCGAACAAAGAGACTTTCTAACTTCATCAATATTTCGTCAATATTTTTAACCGTAGGCCTAATCTTTTTCTTCTTATACATGCAAGGCGTAAATCATTCTTATCGACATCTAGATAAGGATCCATGGCAATATCTTCTTTAGAGCCAAGTAGTTGTTTTGCATTCTTTTAACAAATAATTAAACTATTTTAATATTTTTTATCACTTATTTTATAATAAATAGATTAATTTTAGTGTTTTAATACCAAAACTGCTCCAATGCCTTTAAATGAACTCACCAGCACATTGGGAAGGAAGAGAGCTGCTCACCTACTTCGTCGGACGTGTTTTGGCGGATCTGTTTCTGAGATAGATTCCTTTGCCACACTTACTCCGGCGCAAGCTGTTGCTCAGCTTTTCAATAATGAACTTCCCGATCCAACTCTACCAGTAGATCCATTGTCTGGAACAGAATGGATTACCACTGGAAATGCTCAAAGCGAAGGCTTTGAGTTGGAAAGATATTTCTTGGCTTGGCATCTTGGCCAAATGCTTGGAAATGGAATTGATGATACTATCAAACTGCCCTATATTTTTCGAGAAAGGTTAGTATTCTTTCTACATACCCATTTTACAACAAAACGATCGGTTGTAGGTAGTTCTAGGGGTCTTTACTATCAGCAAGCGCTATTTCGACTATTCGCACTAGATGGGGAAGATATAACCATACCCGCCGAGGATCCAGATGATCCAGATGAAATAGTACCTAGAAATCTCAAGCAACTCACCAAAAAGTTGAGTGTAGATAACGCTATGTTGGTCTTTCTAGACGGAAGATTTAATGTAAAGGGTAGTCCAAATGAAAATTATGCAAGAGAGCTAATGGAGCTTTATTCAATTGGGCGCGGCTTGGAGGGAAATGTCCCTGATCCGGAATTTGACGGTGATTATTTCAACTACACCGAAGAAGATGTTCAGGTTGGAGCGCAGGTTTTATCCGGTTTTACCGTTGACCCAACTTTTTCAAATATCGATAGAGAAACTGGGCTTCCTAGAGGGATTGTGAGAGGTGGAGATATTGCATCCAGTCATGAAGAAGGATCAAAAACATTTAGTGTCAGACTAAATAATCAGGTAGTTACTCCAGATCCTGAGCTTTTACTGGGTGGTAATCCAACCGAAGAAAGTGTGTTAGATGAGATTAGCCAATATGTTGACATAATTTATGATCAAGCAGAAACTGCTCGGAGTATCTGTCGTGAACTATATCGATTCTTTGTTTATCATCAAATCGATTTGTCCCTGCAAGAAGATATCATTCAAGATATGGCAGATATTTTTACTGCAAACGAATTCAAAATTCAACCCGTTTTAGAGGCGCTACTTACAAGCGAACATTTTTTTGAAGCAGAAGCAGGTGAAGATGATAACAACTTTGGAAGTATCATTAAATCTCCGCTGGATTTGGTATTAGGGTTTATGCGGAATTTTGATCTAGCTCTACCCGATTACGAAACTGAGCTAGCAGACTATTATGATTATACGGGGGCACTGCTCGGAGCTATCAATATTCAGGGAATGGACTATTATGAACCTTTCGAGGTAGCAGGATACCCAGCTTATCATCAATTCCCTATCTTCAACAGAAGTTGGATTACCACTAATTATTTAGCCAATCGCTACAACTTTATACGTAGTTCTATTGTAAGTCAAGACCCGGAAATGGGTCAAGTCGATATTCTGACTTTTGTACAAGCTAATTTTTCCGGTGTTGCAGCAAATGCAAGAGATTTAGTAATTGCAGTTGCAGAATATTTCTTACCAACATCAGAAAATCTCACTTTTGACACACCCGATATTGGCGAGCTTACTGTTGAACGACTTAATTACTTCTTAACTGCTTTCCTATTTTCACCTCAGATTGATCCCGATCCTGAAGCAGCATGGACCAACCGATGGACAAATGGAATTGATATGGATACAGTAAGAAATCAGTTAACGAATTTATTTAACGCGATGCTGCAATCGCCCGAATATCAACTCATGTAACCAGCTATTACAATGAAAAGAAGGAATTTTTTAAAGAAAATAGGCTTTGCAGCAGGTGCACCAATTGCATTTCAAGGTGTACCATTAAAACTGCTAGCCTCTCATCAAGAATACCAGCAACTCGCTCAACAGAGTACAAATGATCGAGTGCTGATCATCTTACAACTTCATGGTGGTAATGATGGACTCAATACCATTATACCAATTTCAAACTATGATGAATATTACAGTAGACGAGCTAACATCGCGATCCCGTATAAAGTAGGAAATCGCACGCTTATCCCTTTGGACAGCACGGTTGCAAGTGAAGAACAAGTAGGGCTGCATCCAGATATGCATGACTTTAAAAGACTCTATGATACTGGTAAGGCAGCAATATTTCAAGGTGTATCTTATGAAAGGAATAATGGTTCACATTTTAGAGGAAGAGATATTTGGTTTATGGGCGGTGGAGCTGATGACTATTATAGCTCTGGATGGATAGGAAGATACTTAGGAAAAGAATATGAACCACTTACTTATCCGAGCGACTTCCCAACTGACGATATGCCAGACCCTCTAGCATTGGAAATGGGAAATGATGTTTCTCTATTATTTCATCAAGAGGGGAACATACCTACATCTATTTCATTGGGAAGTAATCCAGGAAATTTGGCCAATCTTATTGACCAACTAGAAGGTTTTGAAGATGAAGGAATTGACCCAAGAGGTAATCCACCTGCATTCCTGAATAATTCTCCATATGGACAAGAGATGAATTGGATTTTAGGACTGGAAGATAAGTCTGAAACATACATTCGCAGATTAACTGAAATTTATGAATCTGCCTCTGAAACATCTGTTACTTATCCAGAGTCATATCCCTTCAATGCTCCTGATGGCTCAAAAAGAAACCCATTAAGCAGTCAATTAAGCTTAGTCGCTCGTTTGTTAGCAGGAGGAGTCAAAACAAAGGTTTTTTTGGTGAAAATGGGAGGATTCGATACTCATGCATCGCAAGTGGAGAGTTATGACCCAACTATGGGAGTTCATTCTGCACTTCTTTATCACATTTCTTCCGCAATGGCAGCATTCCAAAAGGATCTTCAGTCGCGAGGAATAGAAGATCGAGTACTTACCTTGACCATGTCCGAATTTGGCAGAAGAGTAGGATCTAATGGGAGTTATGGAAGTGATCATGGTACTGGGGGGCCTGTTATGATGTTTGGATTGGGAGTAAAGCCAGGCATTTACGGAACCGTCCCTGATGTCTCTCAAAGTAATGTAGGTATGCAATTCGACTATCGACAGATTTATGCTAATGTATTATTTGAGTGGATGGGCGTGGATAAATCAGTGATTGAGAACGATATTTTTTTCCAAGACTTTATTGAAGGATCAAATCCTTTGGGTGGAAATTATGAGCCAATGGATTTGATAAAAGAGGTCATCTTAGGTGAAAAAGAATACCTCAAAAAAAACTATAGAATTGAATCTGTTTATCCTAATCCTGCATCTAATTATACACAGGCAAAAATCTTTGTCAATAATTATCAGGATGTAAATGTTCAATTAATAAATGTCAGTGGACACGTTGTTGCACAGTCCACTCGTCGGGTTGCACCAGGCGAACATACCTTTTCATTTGTACTCGACACACTCAGCCCAGGATTCTATTTTGTTAAAGCCAAATCAGAAATATTAGATGAAACTAAGAGACTCATCATTCGCAAGTAAGCTACTTTGCTGCTTCATTTTGTTGCTTCTAGCAAGCAGCGTTCAAGCACAGAAGAAACCGCCAACCAAAAATCCGTTGGAATCATTCTTGGACACCCAGTTTTGGCTAGGCCTTAAAATGGGAATAAACTATACACAAGCATTTCCCGAAACAAGAAATACAGGCTTTAGCCCGATAGATTATAATGCAGATAGTTTGCAGAAAAGCTATGATGATTTTGCACTACCAGGTGCTCACATGGGTTTGGAAATGAATTTCTATCACAAAGGCTTTTCAGCTTCATTTCAACCAGCATATAAACGTAGTAGGTACAGGTACTCTAGCAACTTAGAATGGCAGGGAGAATCAGGCAATCGATTTCAAACTAGATACAACATTGAACAAAGATTAGATCTAATAGAGTTGCCTTTGATGATAAAGTACGACATCATTAAAAAAGGGAAAATTAGACCATTTGCAATGGTGGGTGGATTTTACTCATTTGTTGTATCAGCGCAGAAAGATGTAAGGATTACACAAATAGATTTTTCATCTGGCAATCCTCTCCAGTCTTCTGGGGGAACAAGTACCCTAGGGGTTAAAGATTCCTTTAAAAATTTTGCTGGACTTGGCGGGGGTGTTGGATTAAATCTTGACTACTGGAATATTCGAACAGTATTTGAGATCAACTATAAGAGATCTCTCACTGCAGCAACACGTCAAAATTCTGAGCAAAACGAACTTGCTTCATTGGGTGAGACTAACGATGAAATTTTCTTAAGAGACATCAGCATATCTCTGGGTTTTGTATTCCCATTCAGATTTATCGATACTCAATTCAAAGCCTATTAACCACTCAGATCTCCTCCAAGTTGAAAAATATCTCTATGAAATCAATAGTTCAATTCTTCCAGTCAGCATCAATATCTAGAGCCACGCTAATTGCTTTTGTCACAGTATTTATTAACGGGTGTTCAAATGATGAGCCATCATTGAGTGAGTCTTTTTTAAAAATTTATGACGACTCGAATATTGACTTAAGTTACAGACCCATAGATGTTGTCGAGACAATCGATGGGTACATAGTTTTAAGTGGCACTGAACTTAATAACACAGACTTCATGGGCATTCGTCTTATTAAAATTGACGAAGAAGGAAACTATGTCACAGATGTAGCATTGAATGATTATGTTGTACCTGTTGGCGATATGTATTTGAATGAAGCCGACAGTAACAGCTATTTCTTTGCCATGAATCCTACATCCCTGGAAGCTGTACTAATAGCTGTTAACCCGGAGTTAGAAGTGGTATCAGAAGCGCTTATAGGAGGAACTAATTATCCTCTTTCTTCCAGCATTCTAAGTAATGGAAATTTATTACTTCAAAGCTATGACCCTCTTTCACAAGAGACTGAAATATCAGAAATATCTTTGGAGGGAATGTACGTAGGTGGTAATCGATATTCTATCGGACCAGGGGATGATGTGGAAGAAGAGATTGTCAATCATTACCTAAATGCCAATGAACGGCCACTCCCATTTTTCTGCGGTGAGGTATCAACTGGTAATTATTATTTCAATGGATTCTACAATTACAGTTTTTCTTTAGTTTTTACAGATTTTTCTGATTCACCTAGTGGTGTTGTTCAAGGTCAATCGTCAAATGCTGGAATAAGAGCAATACTACCAATAAGTGGTAGCGATTTTGCGGTTGCTGGATTTCAATTTGATGATAACTATCAACTAGCTAGCTCTTCTCTTTCCACAGGTGGGATATCTTCTAGTGCAGATCTATATCCAGGGGATATGGCTGAATTAAAATCATATACGCCAACTAAAATCATTAGATATTCCACTGGAGCAAATTTTTCTGTTTTCGCTGCTGAAACGAAGGGAAGACAAGTGCTACTTAACTTTTATTCTGAAACTGGAGAAATAAGTGGGTCGCATAGAATTGGATTTCTAAATCCTTTTACATTCAAATCTGTAAAAGTTGGGTCTGACAATTCAATTCTAATCCTTGGCACAACATTCGTGGCAGGACGTTTTGAGCGAATTACATTGAACAAGATTTCAGCTTCCGAAATCGCCGGAATTATCAATTAACCTCTTAAAAAAATACGACATCCTAACACCCATGTTACTCGTATTGATTCACAGAGATAGATTATAAACCCAGATGCACCAATTCATCTACTATCTTCGCAATCAAATCGACAATACAATTAATGGATAGAAGCTTTCTTCATTTAGAATACTCCGGCTGGTGGGTGGTACTGATAATATTAGTCTCGATTATTCTTTCCTATTTTCTTTATGCAAAAAAGAACGTACCATGGAATAAATACCAAAATTGGGTTTTGGCATCTATCAGATTTCTGGGTATTACCGCGTTACTTACCTTGCTTCTTTCACCATCCATCATAAAAATTAGCAATCGTCTGGAGGATCCCATTATCAATATTGCACTTGATAATTCTCAATCAATCATTCAAAGAACACATTCAGAAGATGAGATTTTAACATTGGTTGAAGATTTAAAAGATGAGCTTACTGACAATGACTTTGAGGTTGTAATCACATCATTTAATGACTCTACCAACTTTAATCAGTCCACATCAAACCTTTCCAACTTAATGGACGAGATTGATGAAAAAATGGATAACAGGCACTTTGTTGCCACCATTTTGCTTACTGATGGCATCTACAATCGTGGCAGCTCACCCCTTTACAAAAATTATGTAGCGCCCATTTTTTCAATCGGGCTTGGTGATACAATCCCTCCAAAAGATATCAGCATCACAAGGACTTTATATAACAAAGTGACCTTTAAGGATAATGAAACTCCAATAGTTCTTGAAATCAGTCAAACGGGTTTTGATAATAAATCTGTCAATGTTCAGCTTAGTGAAAACGGCAAAGTGATTGCTGAACAAAGCATTAGGCTGAGAAATTCCTTACAGGAAATTGAATTTATAGTTAAATCTGAGAGTGAAGGCCTAAGACATTTGGTAGCTAAAATCGATGACCAGGGGAGTGAATCCACTTTGGAAAACAACAGGACAAATATTTTCATGGAAGTAATTGATGGCAGACAACAGGTTCTGATTGTAGCCAACGCTCCACATCCAGATATTAAAGCAATTAGAAGCATTCTTTCTGAAACAGGAAATTATAGAACCGAAGTTTACATTCCAGAAATACATGATGAAAAACCTAACGAAGTATTTGATGTGGTGATTTTTCATGGCGCATTTACCTCCGGTGTGAATTACGTTCCTAAAGAGAACCC
>CAZWLS010000057.1:16094-16433 GCA_964634415.1 uncultured Roseivirgaceae bacterium
GGTACATTATGAGCAATGAAAGTTCAATTACCTCTGTCAATAAAACACTTTCTTTTCTAAATATCGAGCGAAGAGGTTCACAACCCGATAAGGTTGTTGGCTCATTTAACCAAAATTTCAGTAAGTATAAAATTGAAGATGTCTCGGCTTTTGAAGAATATCCGCCTATCGAAGTGCCATTTGGTAATTATAGCCTGAGCGGGCCTGTAGAAATACTTATGTACCAAAAGCTAGGAAGTGTCAAAACACAAAAACCTTTGATGGCAGTATTTGACGATGGTTCGCAAAAAAATGCTGTGCTTCTTGGCCAGAATATTTGGAAATGGAAACTCCAGGAGT
>CAZWLS010000058.1:0-16332 GCA_964634415.1 uncultured Roseivirgaceae bacterium
GCTTCTTGGCCAGAATATTTGGAAATGGAAACTCCAGGAGTCGGCATTGAATGGAAATGCAGAACAATTTGAAAATCTAATCAAAAAGACTGTTCAGTTTCTATCCGTGAAGAATGATAAGAAACAATTCCGATTCACCACCAGGGAAAACAACTTTACAGACACTGAGCCAATACTATTTGACGCTGAAGTTTATAATGATATTTATGAGCGCACCTACAACAACGCAATTGATATTGATATAACGTCAAAAGATGGAAAACAACAGAGCTTTTCTTTTACAGATTCTGAATTCAACAACACATTCAAGTCTCCGACTTTCGAACCAGGCATTTATCAATATTCAGCGAGCACACAAATTGGTGATAAAAAATTGACAGATAAAGGTGAATTTTCTGTCCAAAATATTAATCCAGAATTTTTAAACCTCGCCGCAGATCATCGGATACTTAAGAACCTATCTGACAAAACAGGTGGTTCTTTTGTTGATTTTAGCAACGCCTCTCAAGTAATACAGGAAATAGAAGCGAGAGATTTTAAGCCAGTAATAAAAAGTGAGGAAGACTTAATACCACTTTTTCGTGCTTGGTGGTGGTACCTAATAATTTTCATTTTATTCTCATCTGAGTGGTTCCTAAGGAAATTCTGGGGAGGATATTAGAAGTTAATAACAGCCCCAAAATATCCTGTTCTTAATGAGAATAAGCTGTTCTCTCTCTGAGTATAATCAACATTGTATTCAAACCCACGTTGATTTTTTCGATCTAAGATGTTATTGACACTGGCAAAGGCGATAATGTTCAATTTCTCTGAAATTGTAAACACTTTGCTCACCGACAAACCGATATTCGAATAATGTGCAAGTCGAAATGACCCCTCTGAATAGTTTGGGATGTAAACGTCTAAGTTTTCATCGTAATTTGCTGAGGTCACCTCGCTAATGGTTGACCCTTGCCTAGTTACAATTGTAGTCTCAATGGTCCAAAATCGACCTGGAGAATAAGAAATATTACCACGAAAGAAATAAGAGAGATCATAGGCATAAATTTCACCCTCATTGCTTGCATCAAGCAAGGTGATAGATGCTGAAGTATTGATTTTTGAAGCAAACAGATAGCTGGTAAATACTTCTATACCTCTTGAAGTATATTTTTCCTTGTTCAAGGTGCCATTCTTATCAAACAAGCTTAAAGCTACTTCTAGGCCATTAATATCCCTTTTAATGTCAATAGATTTTTGAACACTCTCTGATTGAAAAGGTGCTCCTGTATTCTCTACAAGGCTATTTTTATGATACTTCCCAACTCCCATTGTGATAGTCCATCCATCATCCGAATAAGAAATATTACCTTGACTACTTAAGTAATCGGGTATTTCATCAATTGCTATATTCTTTCTTATTCCAACACCAATAGCAATCTTATCAGAAGCGAGATACTTTAGGTAACTATATCCTTCTAAGACTTTAAGACCTATTCCATTTGATAAGTCGAAAGTTGGATGATTCGTATTTAGCGCATAACTCAATTCATGAAAATTACCATCTATCGATGAGTGTCGATAATCATAACTCATTCCTGTTTTTAGATTGAATTTATTTCTTGTTAAGAGATAATTGGCGCTTAGAAAAAGGTCTTTCTTCTGTACGTTGAAGGCCACATTTGAATACGTATAATCTCCCTGACTAGCACTCAGTCCTTTATTGATACTAATAGTACCGTTACCCACTTGCTTTTCAAAAGAAGAAATTAAAAATCCTCTTTGCTTCTCCTGATCAAAAATTCCAGAAAAACTTGGGTGCTGAAAATTAAATTCATAGCCCTCATTAACACCATACCCTAGAATTTTCCAGTTGATCCAATTATTACTTCCATACCAGTAGAGACCAAAATCGTTAGAATTAAATGACTTGATATCTTCTAATGCACTTTCATTTACCATTTTAATTGGACTACTCAATTGCCAATTGGTAAACAATTTTAGACTTTGTCTATCATTAATTTTCTGTTCGCGAGAATATCCGATACTCGCCAAACTAATTGAAAGTGAATTAGCATTTCCATCAAGCACCAAATCATCCGTTTCCATGGCAATAATTCCTGATGTAACATTTCCAAACTCTAATGGAGGATTTCCAGGAAATACAGTCACACCCTTAATAATTGCTGTATTGAATATGCTAAAAGTCCCAATGCCATTTAGTTGAGAATAACGCACACCATCATAGATGGGTACGTTATTCATAAACACACCCGTCTCAAGCGGACTACTTCCTCTCAAACTAATGTTTGCAGATTCATCTGTGGTTGTTGCGGAAGGCAGTGAATTAACCGCAAGAATTGGATCCGCTTTTGCTGCCGGGTTAGTATAAATATCAAGCTTCTTGATTTCCAAATACTTGAATTCCTCTGCAATAAGCGGCTTGGCAGTAACCACGACTGTTTCTACCAAAGTTTCTATTGCTATTAATTCAATTCTTGTTCCAGCTTGCATCGGGATGAGTCTCTCCTCAAAACCAACATAGGATACAATTAGAGAATCATTTTCATCATCAGGACCGATTTCTAATTGATATTTCCCATCAATATCAGTTATAGCTCCTTTTCTCCAATTGTTTAGTAAGTAGACATGGGCGCCTATTAGTCCTTCACCTTTTTCATCTACTACGTGTCCAATGAACGTTCGTTGAGAAAATAAAGAGATCGAGAAAAGAAATATAAATATGGCTATCAAAGACCTCATGACTTTTCTAGTTGGGATAAAACTGCCTTGGCCCAGTGGTATTGTGGCTCCATAGAAATTGCCTTCTTCAATGTAGCTTTTGCCTCTTCTCTTTTTTTCACCTTATTGTACGCCATTGCCAAGCCCATGTGGGTATCCATGTACAGCCAGTTCTCTTTAGCCGTTTCATTTTCGAATAGCTCAATTGATTTTTGAAAGGCAAGAACAGCTTTTTCAGCATCCCCTCCCCACATCTCAGGTGTATATAGCTTGGAGCCACCATATAATTTTTGAACAATTGCAGACGCTGGAGATAAACGCATAGCCTCTTCCATCAAAGAAGAGCTTTTCATACCGTACAGCATGCCTTTCATTGGACTGTATGCCATCACTAATCCATATACAGATGATAACAATGCTCTCGCTTCCCCATGAGCTTTATCGGCATCAATAATCTCTTTGAGAAGATCTATGGTTTCATCTACATTGGCATCAAAAGTTTCTTCATCTTTTGTGGCCATTGTATTGCTTAACAGGCCGTACATAGCAACAGCTTTTTCGAAACTTCTTTCTCCATATTCGCTTTCTGCTTGTTCGATGCTACGCTCCCACATCGTCTTGCTAGCATTTAGATAAGCAGCATACTGCATTTGACTTGATGTTTGTGCCATCGACAGCCCAGCCATCAATAGCATTCCGATTGTAAGTAGTTTTTTCATTTTATTATTATTTAAAGTAGTTTATTTTATAAACCATATATGTAAAAAAATTTATTCGATATATCCTTTCAGATTATTGACATAATCTTCAAATGCTTTGATTCCGACTTTTGTAATACTACAAGTAGTCAGTGGTTTCTTTCCCTTGAATGATTTAACCACACTGATGTAACCTGCATTAGATAACTTATCCAACTGCACGCTCAGATTACCGGCAGTTGCTCCAGTCTTCTCCTTTATAAATACAAACTCAGCAGAATCAACGCCTATCAAAAGTGACATAACTGCAAGTCGCAATTGAGAATGTAGTAAAGGGTCTAATTGTGCGAAACCACTCATTTTTCAGCTTTTCTTAATAAATATCCTGGTACTAAATATCCAATCAATAAGCCTACTGCCGCAACCAAATACTGATCCAGAATACTTACATTAAACGCTACAACAGATGCTCCCCACAAAGATACGCCTCCAATTAGCAATGGCTTAAATCTTAGTAATGAGCCGCTTAAATATGTTCCTAGTCCAGAAAAAAGAAGTATGACCGCATTCTGATTGAAAGCAAGTTTGTCTGCAAAGACTAGCAGAGTTACGATAGTCACAAAAATACATGACCAGATTGTACCGTAAATTCTATCGTAGTGACTTACTACAGTAGCATTTCTTCCTTGCCTTGCACTATACCAAATAGTTATTGCCACGGCAGGAATTATTAACGTCCAAACTATATATGGATGATCATACAGTTTAAATTTTTCAAGAATATAATGGCCGAGATTAGCCAACATTATTACCCAGCCCCAAAGAAGGAAATAAAAACTTCCACCTTTAGCAACATTGCGCTTAGCTTGTCCAATCATATTCGTGATTAGCTCTAAGCTCTCTTCTTTTGTTAGTTCTTTGTTACTCATGATTTTATAGATTTTACTATAAATACGAAACAAAAATAAATTAGTTTATATTATAAACCAAATATTAGAAATAAAGGATAGCCATGATGCTACCCTTTTATTCTATTTTTCTTTCTTATCCTGTGCTTTTGTTGCTTTCTTTTTCTTAAGCTTGATATTGAGTTCTTCTTTCTTTCCATCCCAATCTGCAACTAAGGTATCACCCTCTTGAATTTCTCCTTTAAGAATTTCTTCTGCCACTGGATCTTCAAGATGCTTTTGTACGGCTCTAGCCAACGGTCTAGCTCCATACTGCGGATCATAGCCTTTTTCAGCAAGAAACTCCTTAGCTTTCTTGGTTAACTCAATTCCATATCCTAAGTCAGTAATTCTTGAAAACAACTTACCTAAAGTGATATCGATAATCTTGAATAAATCTTCTTTCTCTAGAGAGTTGAAGATGATCACATCATCTAGTCTGTTTAAGAATTCTGGGCTAAACGTTTTCTTCAGAGCATTCTGAATAGTAGACTTCATCATTTCATCCATGCTATCCTTTCTACTCTGCGTGGCGAAACCAATACCAGCGCCAAAATCTTTAAGATCTCTAACGCCAATGTTAGAAGTCATAATAATGATCGTATTTCTGAAATCAACTTTTCTACCAAGTCCATCAGTCAATACACCATCATCTAATACCTGAAGTAATATATTAAACACATCTGGGTGTGCTTTCTCAATTTCATCAAGTAATACAACGCTATATGGCTTTCTTCTAACTTTTTCAGTCAATTGACCACCTTCCTCATAACCTACATACCCCGGAGGCGCACCTACTAGTCTTGAAACCGAAAACTTCTCCATGTACTCACTCATGTCAATGCGGACAAGCGAATCATCTTTATCAAATAAGAAATTGGAAAGAACCTTTGCCATCTCAGTCTTACCAACACCTGTTGGCCCTAGGAAAACAAATGACCCAATAGGTTTCTTAGGATCTTTTAGTCCAACTCTTGTTCTCTGAATTGCTTTAGATAGTTTCTTGATGGCATCATTCTGTCCAATGACTTTACCCTCAAGATCTTCGCCCATCGTGAGTAGTTTTTCACTCTCGTTCTCAGCTATTCGTTTAGTTGGGATACCAGTCATCATAGCTATTACATCAGCTACATTATCCTCACTCACCTCGTATCTCTTCGTCTTGGTTTCCTCCTCCCATCTCGCTTTTTCGTCTTCTAGCTGAGCGATAAGCTTCTTCTCTTTGTCTCGAAGCTGCGCAGCCTCCTCGTACTTCTGGCTTTTAACTACCTTATTTTTTTCTTTCTTCACATCTTCAATCTTCTCTTCCAATTCCGTAATGATCTTTGGAACATTGATGTTGTTGATGTGAACGCGTGCCCCTGCCTCATCCATTACATCTATTGCTTTATCCGGAAGGAAGCGATCAGAAATGTATCTATCTGATAAAGTCACACACGCTTTGATTGCATCAGGTGTATAATTTACATGGTGATGATTTTCATACTTCTCCTTAATATTTTCAAGGATTTGATGCGTCTCCTCAGGAGAGGTAGCATCTACCATTACCATCTGAAAACGACGAGCAAGTGCTCCATCTTTTTCGATATATTGTCTGTACTCATCAAGAGTGGTTGCACCAATACATTGAATCTCTCCTCTTGCTAGTGCCGGTTTGAACATGTTTGAAGCATCTAATGAACCTGAGGCGCCTCCCGCACCCACAATAGTGTGAAGCTCATCGATAAAAAGAATCACTTCTGGAGATTTTTCAATCTCATTCATTACTGCTTTCATCCGCTCTTCGAACTGACCTCTATACTTTGTGCCAGCCACCAACGAAGCCAAGTCCAAAGTCACCACGCGCTTTCCAAATAAAATTCGAGAAACCTTTTTCTGAACTATTCTTAATGCAAGCCCCTCAGCTATTGCTGTTTTACCCACACCAGGTTCCCCAATTAGTATTGGATTATTCTTTTTTCTTCTACTCAATACTTGAGCTACTCGTTCAATTTCTTTTTCTCGACCGATAATTGGATCGAGTTTTTCTTCTTCTGCAAGCTTTGTAAGATCCCGTCCGAAGTTATCTAGGACAGGGGTCCTTGATTTTTCATTCCCTTTCTCTTTGCCTGCGCTAGATCTTCCAGATCCTCTCGGACTACTAGAATAAAGTTCATCACCCTCATCATTTGGATCAGCAGTATATGCCGAAGACATTGGATTCTCGGTTTGATATTCAAGCATCTCCTTCACTAGATCATAATTCACTTCAAACTTCTCGAGTATTTGAGTAGCAAGATTATCTTCATCTCTTAAGATCGAAAGCAACAAATGTTCAGTGCCTATGAGTGCACTTTTGAAGATCTTAGCTTCCAGGTAAGTGAGTTTTAATACTTTCTCTGATTGGCGAGTCAAAGGTATGTTTGCTAGATTCTTGACATTGCTAGTGGCCGTCCCTTTGGTAGCTTGCTCTATAGCAGATCGTAACTCCTTCATGGATAAACCAAGCTTCTTCATTACGCTAACTGCAACACCTTCCCCCTCTCTGATCATACCAAGTAAGAGATGCTCTGTGCCAATGTAATCGTGTCCTAGCCGTAGCGCCTCTTCTCTACTGAGTGAGATTACTTCTTTTACTCTATTTGAAAATTTTGCCTCTTTTGACATGCGTATCGCCTTTCGCTTTTAGTAAAAATATAAGATATACGATGATATCCCTTAATGTAGATGAAAAAACGCGAGCAATTTCGGATTTGTTCATTATCTAATCGAAATACTTTATGTAATTCGATTTTTCTTTTCGTTAGGTCAATTTCTCAGGTATGAATTGCTCAAAATTTGTGCCGCGTTTGGTCCTTCACACATGATCAAATCCACTATGCTCAGATTTGGAACAAATGTATCACCAAAAAGCTGAGCATACGGTGTTGGATCGTATATTTTTCGATCAGAAAACGGTTTCTTGGGATTTACTACATTCCTAAAATCGTTCTCATAGTGTTTTTGAAAATCTGAAGTATAAGAAACCTTGATGTCCAATTGAAGTATTTTGAAAACAAGACTCATAAATTCAAAGCAGACATCTACCAAGTCCTCTTTCTTCATTTCCCAAATACCTTTAAACTCTTCTCCGAAATATTCAAAAAAAGGAGCTTTTCCATAGGCAGAGTAAAAGGCACCCCAATGATCTTTAATCCAACGTTGCGAATAATCAACCTTAACATCTGCAGTTTTATCCCTATTGGAATATTTGACCGGAATAATCAACGGCTGGATTTTATTGGAAGTAAGAAAATATGCGCGATTCCTAAAAGTTTGTTTAGGGAATGATTCATTGACTTCAAAACAAACTTCTTGATATTGAGATAAGAGCGTGAAATACTCTAAGCTACCCAGGTAATGAGGTTCTATTATCAGCTTACTCATGAGATAATATTTACATCTCCCATACCCTCTCTCACCAGTAGTGGGGTTCCACTGGTACAATCAATTACCGTACTGGGATGCACTTGTCCAAATCCCCCATCAATGACTATATCTACAAGATTTTTAAAGTCATCATAAATGATCTCTGGATCAGTGGCATGATCATGAATTTCGTCATCATGGATAGAAGTGGTAATTATTGGATTACCTAGCTCATTTACGATTTCTCTTGGTATGTTATTATCGGGTATTCGAATTCCTACCGTTTTTTTCTTCACATTAAGAATTTTTGGAACCTTAGATGAAGATTCTAATATGAATGTATAGGGTCCAGGAAGTGCTTTCTTCATCAATTTAAACGTAGGTGTGTCCAAATGCCTTGTGTATTCAGAAATATGACTCAGATCAAAACATATAAAAGACAAGTTCAAGTGCTTCCCCTTTATCCCTTTAATTTGACGAATACGTTCAACAGCCTTCTGATTAAAAATATCACACCCCAATCCATAAACCGTGTCAGTAGGATATATAATTACTCCCCCGTTGCGAAGTACCCTTACCACCTCCTCAATCTTCCTTCTCTCAGGATTCGCAGAATATAACTTTATAAACTCAGCAGCCATAATATTCCAAAGTTTGAACTACCCCACAAGGCTAAAATTCAAAGATTTAAAGATCAAATTACCAAAATGTTAAGCTTATCCAGTATGGATTAATTTATTTTGCGGAAAATTTAATGTCTTCTTTAGGGATGTCACCTATATATTATGACATTAGATTTTACCGAAAGACTACAAAAGAAATAAAACTGCAATGTCAGACAATACAACTATCCAAAAGCCAAATGGCAGACTAGGAATTTTAACTCCAGGAATGGGGGCGGTAGCCACTACGTTCATGGCAGGTGTACTTAGTATCCGTAAAGGGCTTTCCGAACCAATCGGTTCACTAACACAAATGGGCACCATTCGCCTTGGTAAGCGTACAGAAAATAGAAATCCATTAATTAAAGATTTTGTTCCTCTTGCACCACTTGAGGATGTAGCTCTTGGTGGTTGGGATCTATTCGAGGATAACGCATACGAAGCAGCAATGCATGCTCAGGTTTTGGATAAAGATCTTTTAAATGAATTAAAAGACGAGCTTGAGCAGATCAAGCCAATGAAAGCTGTTTTTGACAAAAACTATGTCAAAAGACTTGAAGGCAGTCATGTAAAGCAGGGAGCCAACAAGATGGAATTAGCAGAGATGCTAATGGAAGATATTACCAACTTCAAAAAAGAAAATAACTGCGAACGAGTGGTAATGGTATGGTGCGGATCTACCGAGATCTATATTGAGGAGAGCGAAGTCCATTCTACAATTGAAAAATTTGAAGATGGTCTTAGAAACAATCATCCGGACATTCCACCTAGTATGATCTATGCATACGCAGCAATCAAGATGGGTGTACCATATGCTAATGGAGCACCTAACCTTTCGTGTGATGTTGATTGTCTTGTCGAATTAGCGAAAGAAACAGGGGCACCTATTGCTGGTAAAGATTTTAAAACTGGTCAGACATTAATGAAGACCATATTAGCTCCTGGCCTTAAAGCAAGGTCTTTAGGTATTGATGGATGGTTCTCTACAAATATCCTAGGAAACCGAGATGGAGAAGTACTTGATGATCCTGACAACTTCAAAACCAAAGAAGTATCTAAACTTGGAGTGCTTGAGCAAGTTCTTGAGCCTGAACTTCACCCAACGCTTTATGGTGATCTATACCACAAGGTAAGAATCAATTATTATCCACCAAGAGGTGACGATAAAGAAGGCTGGGACAACATTGATATTAAAGGATGGTTAGGGTACAAGATGCAGATTAAGGTAGATTTCCTTTGTAAGGACTCGATCTTAGCAGCTCCTTTAGTTCTTGATTTGGCGCTATTCCTCGATCTTGCCAAGAGATCAGAGATGAAAGGAATCCAAGAGTGGCTATCCTTCTATCTAAAATCTCCACAGGCGCTAAAAGGTCTTAAGCCACAGCATGACATATTTGTCCAACTCATGAAGCTTAAAAATACGCTTCGTCATTTAGCAGGAGAAGACTTAATTACGAACTTAGGATTGGATTACTACGATTGATCAAAGTAAATTCTGATCCATCAAGTTAATGGTACTTTGAAGGTCATCTGGATTGTCAACATCATTCCAGGTGTACCCTTCTACTAATACTGATTTTGCTTCGCGACCGTCCATCAGCTTTGAAACTGATTCGGAAATGGTATACTCTTCATTGTCAAACGACTTTTGAAATGTATCAAAAACTTCAGCCTTTAAGCGAAACAACCCGGTATCATACCTATTGTAGTCAGGAATTGTTTTCCCAATTGAATCAATGAAACCATTGCTATCTACCAATACTTTAGTAACATCATCTATATCAATGTGCTTATTTGATTCGCCAGGCATATCTACAGCTAATTGCAGTGTATTTTCAAGACTTGATGACTTTTCAACAAATTCATTGACAAAGTCTGGATCAAAGACGTGGTCTCCCATAGTTAAGAAGAAATCACTCATGCCATTTTTTTCAACCCATTCCTTAGCACGAAAAACCGAAAAACCATTCTCCAGATCAAACCTCTCGTTATGCAAAATGGTTATGTCTGCGTTATGGGTTTTACTAAGTGAAGGAAGTGCTGCTTGTAACTTATCCGAACCGTAGCCACTTATTATGCAAAATTTTTCAACTCCACAGGCTTTAAATATTCTGATATGGCGAGACATTAAAGTTTCACCGTTTAAAGTGACCAGACTTTTTGGGATGCCTGTATCTAATCGGGTATTTTTACCAGCAGCTAATATTACAAGGTTCAAA
Source organism: uncultured Roseivirgaceae bacterium (assembly GCA_964634415.1). GTDB lineage: Bacteria > Bacteroidota > Bacteroidia > Cytophagales > Cyclobacteriaceae > Ekhidna. Next base: position 10,635 of record CAZWLS010000058.1, read on the forward strand.
TTGGGGATTTTTTAAAGAAATATGTCAAAATTGACTTGGGATTCGATTCAAATGTCAATGTTACGAAAATGTTTCCAAGTGATATAACTAAATTTGCAAAATGGGGAAATTTTTGAGAGATCGATTTTCAAGTTTTAGACTAGCGGAGGATGCTAAAAAGAACGGGTATTATGCTTTCTTCCGAACGTTTGAGTCTAAACAGGAGACGCAGGTAAAAGTGAACGGAAAGGATGTATTGATGTTCGGTTCTAATAGTTATTTGGGCCTAACTACACATCCTAAAGTAATCGAAGCGGCCGAAGCTGCAGTTCGTAAATATGGCTCAAGTTGTTCAGGTTCTAGATTTTTAAATGGAACCACCGACATGCACGAACAGCTTGAAAACAACCTTGCAAAATTTCTCAATAAAGAAGAAGCGCTTGTTTTCAGCACAGGATTTCAGGTAAACCTTGGAGTCTTGCCTACTATCGCTAAACAAGGCGATGCATTATTACTCGATAGACTTAATCACGCCTCACTGTATGAGGGTGCTAAATTGAGTGATGCCTCCTCTGTGATTTTTAGGCATAATGACATGCAATCGCTTGAAAAGAAATTATCTCAACTGCAAGATGCCAATCATAGAATCATTGCAGTGGATGGCATATTTAGTATGGAAGGCAACATCGCAAAGCTTCCAGAAATAGTTGAGCTTGCTAAAAAGTACAACGCTTCAGTAATGAGTGACTGTGCGCATGCTATTGGAGTACTTGGGGATCACGGAAGAGGCACGCCAGATCATTTTGGAATTTCCGACGACATTGAACTAATTGGTGGAACCTTTAGTAAATCACTTGCTTCACTTGGTGGGTTCGTCGCTGGAGATAAAGAAACAATACAATACATACGACATGTTGCACGCTCTCTAATATTTAGTGCCAGTATGACCCCTGCTTCCACAGCAGCCACTATTGCTGCATTGGAAATCATGGAGTCTGACGATTCGAGAAGACTGAAACTCTGGGAGAATACAAATTATTCATTGAAGAGACTGAAAGAACTTGGGTTTGACACCGGTTATGCCGAAACTCCTATCATCCCAATTTATATAAGAGACAATGAAAAAGCGTATAAAATGACTATGCGCTTGTTTGAAGAAGGTGTTTTTGTAAACCCGGTTGTAGCACCTGCGGTAGCACCTACAGACACTCTTATTAGGTTTTCTTTAATGGCAACTCACACTATTGAGCAAATAGATATAGCAATTGACAAGATTTTAAAGGTTGCGAATGAGCTAGATGTAAAACGTCAAACTGAGGTAGCTTAGTTTGAAAGTTGCAATCACTGGGGCAAATGGCTTTTTAGGGTCTTACCTTGTAAAAGAATGCCTCAAGCAAAAGATTGAAGTGCATGCTCTTGTTAGAGCTAAAGCAAACAAATCACTACTTCCTGATGACTCTGTTTTCTCAATCCATGAGATTGACTATAGAACCTCACTAGAGGATCAATTCAATCGTATCAAAAATGATATCGGTGATATTGACTACTTCATTCATAATGCCGGCATGACTGTCAGTTTAGTCAATGAAGAATACTACCAAGTAAATGTTGGAATCACGACCGCTATCACTGATGCTTTGTTGGCAACTCAATTCCTAAAAAAGAATGGCAGATTTGTATATACATCCTCATATGCAGCCCAAGGGCCAGCTTCTGTAAACAAGCCTGTCTCACATTATGGAAGAAGTAAACTTCAGGCAGAAAAGGTGATACAGGAAAAAATGTCTGACTTTTTATTGGTAAGGCCAACTGCGATATATGGGGCAGGCGATGTGGCTTTCCTACCATTGTTTAAGGGAGCTAAAATGGGGGTGTATCCAGTCACGGATAGCAATCAACGAATGAGTATGATCCATGCAGAAGATTTAGCAAGGATGATTGTGAAAGACATGCAAACTTCTCCTGGCATTCTCCACTATAATGATGGAAATACCTATTTGCATCAAGACTTTATTCGTGTTTTTGAAGAGCTTCTCAACAAAAGAGTGCGAAAATTCCCATTACCTAAGTGGCTTGCTAAATTTTCCATGGGTTCATCCGACATTTGGCATAAGATTATAAATAAAAGGCCAGGAATAACTTTAGAGAAGTTTGACGAAATCTCTCAACATTGGGATCTTCATACCACAGATTTGCGTCACTCTTCAGTAAAGCCTCAAATATCTTTGAAAGAAGGATTTGAAGATGCGCTGAAATATTACGAGAAAAATAAACTTATCTGATGTCGCTAGCTATCAAGGAAATCTCCAGCAAAAAAGAACTTAAGCAGTTCATTAAGTTTCCTTTTGGACTTTATAAGGACAACCCATACTATGTCACCCCGCTCATTGAGTTTGAAATGAGTACGCTACTTAAAGAAAAGAATCCAGCATTCGATCATTCAGAGGCTAAATATTGGGTCGCTGAAAGGGATGGAAAAATCGTTGGAAGAATTGCAGCTATCGTATTGGATCATGAGTTGAAAGAAAAATCACTTGCTAGGTTTGGATGGATAGATTTCATAGACGACCAAGAAGTATCTAAACTACTTCTTGAAACTGCTAAAGCATGGGTAGAAACAAAGGGAGCTACTGCGATCCATGGACCTATGGGCTTCACAGATCTTGATTTTGAAGGTGCCTTGGTGGAAGGATACGAAGAGTTAGCAACACAAGCTACAATCTATAATCATCCATATTACATAGATCATTATAAATCCTGGAACCTAGAAGTAGCTGCATCCTGGGTTGAGCTGAGGGGTAAAGCTCCAAGTAAAAATCCAGAAAAAGTTGACCGTGCCGTAAGAATTATTGAAGATCGATTTAAGGTGAAAGTGAAGAAATTCAAGAACACTAAAGAGATCTTAAAGTACGCTCCAGGAGTATTCGATGTACTAAATGAATCATATTCCAATCTCTATGGATATTACCCGCTTACTCCAAAACAAATAGATTATTACGTTGAGCAATATTTCGGATTTATCCGAAAAGAATTTGTTTGCATCATAGTTAATGAGTCAGATGAGGTTGTGGGATTTGCTCTAACGCTACCTTCACTTTCTAAAGCATTTCAAAAAGCCAAAGGATCCTTATATCCTTTCGGATTCATCCATGTGCTAAAATCATTTTATTTCAATGATTTAGCAGACTTATTCTTAATTGCAGTCAAACCTAGGTATCAAAAATTAGGTATACATGCGCTGATTTACGATTATCTGCAGAAAATCTACGAGAAGGCTGGTATTAAATACATGGCTTCAGGGCCAATGTTGGAAGACAACAAAAACGTTCTTAATACTTGGAACGAATTCGATATAGATGTGGGTAAAATAAAGCGCAGCTGTTTCATCAAACATTTTTAAGCTGAGTTTAGTAGTTTCACAGAATGGAACTGAATGGTAAGCATGCACTGATTATCGGTGGGTCAAGTGGTATTGGTTTAGCCACTGTAAAAAAGCTAGCATCGCATGGCTGCAACCTCGTCATTATTCATAGGGATAGAAAACAAGGTGTCCTTGCTCTTGAGGAAATATGTTCAAATCTAAAGAACGAATTTGGAGTTAAAATTGAGAACTTCAACATCGATGCGACTAATCCCGAAAAGATCAACGAATGTGTTCAGACTATAAAAGAAGCCGGGATTTCAAATTTCGACACTGTACTTCATGCAGTATCTAGAGGAAACTTGAAACCATTCGTTTCAGAAGGTCCCAAACTCACTCCACAGGACCTTGCCTTAACTATTGAGGCCATGGGCACTAACCTCCAGGTTTGGACTAATGAGCTTCTAGAAAATAAACTACTTGCGAATGGTAGTAAAGTACTGACACTTACTTCTGAAGGAAATGATAAGTTCTGGCCTGGATATGGAGCGGTAGCACTTGCTAAGTCAACACTTGAGACCCTTTCAAAATATCTAGCGATAGAACTTGCCCCTTACGGCATTACGGTAAATATTATACAAGCCGGAGTAACAGATACACCATCTTTACGATTGATTCCGGGATCAGATAAATTGGTAGAAGAATCCAGACAAAGGAACCCCTTTAACCGCCTGACAACCCCAGAAGATGTAGCTAATACGATCTATTTACTTTCTCAACCTGAGGCAAACTGGATCAATGGAGCACTTATTCATGTAGATGGAGGTGAGCATTTGATATGAGTAATTTTGACAACATACTTCGACTTCTTCCTTATAAAGAACCTTTTCTATTTGTAGACGAAATAGAATCTCTCGATGATGATGGTGCAGTTGGTAGTTACACTATTCGAAAAGATGAATTTTATCTTGAGGGACATTTTCCGGGCAACCCAATTGTTCCTGGCGTTATATTAACGGAGATTATGTGCCAAATTGGCCTCGTCACATTGGCCATGCATCTGATGCAGTTGGATGAGAATTCTAAAGTTCTGCCAGCCTTCACCAGTGCCAATGTAGACTTCCTTTCTAAAGTTATCCCTGGTGACAAACTTATTGTTGAGTCAAAAAAAGTCTATTTTCGCTTTGGCAAGTTAAAATGTATGGTCACTTGCAAAAAAACCGATGAAACGGTGGTGGCTAAAGGAGAGCTTGCAGGAATGGTTGTAAAAGCAGAAGCGTAAATTTTGGAAAAACATAGAGTTGTAATTACTGGGCTAGGCGTTATTGCCGCCAATGCAATTGGTGTTGACAATTATGAAAAGGCTTTAAGAGAGGGTAAGTCTGGCATAAAGCATTGGGAAGAATTAGATAAAATCAATCTCAAGTGTCAGATTGGTGGAGCACCAGATTTATCATCAATCAATTTAGGTGATCATTTGCCGCGATTACTTGCCGAAAAAATCACTAATAAAGGGATTTTATATGCGATGCTAGCAGGTGTCGAAGCCTGGAGCGATGCGGGATTAGAGCCGAATACAGAAGAAAGAGATTTTAATTCCGGGATGATATTTGGTGCTGGAGATTTGAGCTTTGACAGTTTTATCAATAGGCCATTCCCTTCTTATCCGATAGATAATGGAGAAAGCAGAAAGCTAGGCTCTAGAACCATATCCGAGTGCATGAATAGTGGTGCTGCAGCCTATCTTAATTCAATTCTGGGTGTGGGCAATCGTGTGCAATCCAATTCTTCCGCATGTATAACTGGATCTGAGGCCGTTTTGATGGGTTATGAATACTTAGCTCAAGGACGTGCAGATCGAATGATTTGCGGAAGTACTGAAGGTGATGGAAGATACATTTGGGCAGCCTTCGATGCTATGCGGGTGCTTTGTTCGAATTCAAATGATAATCCTGAATTTGGTTCACGTCCAATGAGTGATTCGTCTGCCGGCTTTGTTCCTTCTGGTGGTTCAGGGGCATTAGTTTTAGAAACACTTGAGAGTGCAAAAGCACGTGGTGCCAAAATCTATGGTGAAGTTTTAGGTGGGCATGTAAATTCTGGCGGTCAACGAAGCGGCGGTACGATGACAGCTGCAAATCCAGAGGCTGTGGTTGATTGCATAAAGAGAGCGATGCAATCCTCAGGAATTAACCCTGAAGAAATAGATTTAATTAATGGGCACCTTACTTCAACCAAAGGTGATCCCGCAGAAATAAGAAATTGGGTCAAGGCTTTAGGAAGGTCAGGAGAAGATTTTCCGTTAATAAATACGCCTAAATCAATGATTGGTCATGCAGTCGCCGGTGCCGGTTCAGT
>CAZWLS010000059.1:0-16317 GCA_964634415.1 uncultured Roseivirgaceae bacterium
ATGTTCCGGCTGATAGTTTGTTTCGACTGAAACTTTGATCCCTTTGGTAACTCCAGTAATCATATTCTTGAGGGACAATTTAAACGAATTTCAATTTAATTTACCAACATCAGGATTAAGTAATTCATTATGTCCGTTAAAATTGAAGAAAGCTGGAAAAAACAGCTTGAAAAAGAATTTGAGAAGGAGTATTTCAAGCAACTAATCGCATTTGTAAAAAGCGAGTACAGTCAAAAACGTATTTACCCGCCAGGTTCGCTAATTTTTAGTGCATTCGATCATTGTGCATTCGAGGATTTGAAAGTCGTGATTGTTGGTCAAGATCCGTATCATGGTCCAGGGCAAGCTAATGGACTGTGTTTTTCAGTAGCTGATGGAGTTAGGCATCCACCTTCATTGCAGAATATTTTTAAGGAAATTAAAAGCGACTTAGGCCTTGATATTCCAGCGTCTGGGAATTTAGAGCGGTGGGCAGATCAAGGAGTTTTATTACTTAATGCGACCTTGACTGTAGAAGCTTCGAAGGCAGGCTCACATCAAAATAAAGGGTGGGAGACGTTTACCGATGCGGTTCTTGATGTAGTTTCTCAAGAAAAAGAGCATATTGTTTTTATCCTATGGGGTGCTTATGCTCAGAAGAAAGGTTCGTTTCTTGATCAAAAGAAACATTTGATTTTGAAATCACCTCATCCATCACCGTTTTCAGCACACTCAGGATTTTTTGGTTCAAAACCTTTTTCAAAAACCAACCAATATCTGACATCTAAGGGTCTTACATGCATAAATTGGTAATTTTACGTTTACTATGGTGAACAGCTAGTCATGGTTGTTTATTAGTAAGTGAGATTAAATTATGAAGTTGATGAAAATTAAGTTGGTAGGACTGTTACTGTTAATTGGATTAGCAGTAGGGTGTAGTTCAGATGATCCTGTTTCCGTTGATACTCAGGTGAAACGATTCATTTGGACAGCAATGAATCAATTTTATTACTGGCAGTCAGATGTATCTGAGCTAAACGATGCAAATGCTGCAGTATTAAGTGCTTTTGTAGATGATTATGATACCCCTGAAGATCTGTTTAGAGATGTTTTGTTTTCCCAGGATCGGTTTTCATGGATAGTAAACGACTTTGTTGCGTTAGAAGAATCCTTTGAAGGGTTTAATGAATTTGGCTATAATTTCGGATTAGTTCGAATTAATGACGAGGGAGACTTGCTTGGATATGTCCGCTACGTTATTGATGGAGGTCCTGCTGAAAATGTAGGTTTAGTGAGAGGTGACCTTTTTACAGAGGTAAACGGCCAAACACTAAATCTTAGCAACTATGCATCTCTTTTATTTGAGACTAGCACCATTACGATTAAACTAACTGAAATAGTGGATAATGCCTTGGTAGCTACTTCTGAAGAAGTAACCATGAGTGCAGCTCCTGACTTCTTTGAAAATCCTATTTTTATGTCTTCTGTCATAGAGATAGATGGGTTAAAAGTTGGTTACCTGGTCTACAACTCATTTATCCTTAATAATCAATACAATACAGAAATGAATAACGTTATTGCTCAGTTTAATAGCGAAGGTATTGATGACTTTATTCTGGATTTGAGATACAATAGTGGGGGATCCTTAACGAGCTCTAGAATATTGAGCGGTATGATTTATGGAAAAGCAGATTCTGTTGATGTATTAGGAACCATTATTTATAACGAGAAACTATCTGACTTCAATACAGACCTTACTTTTTTAACTAAAGTCCCGGTTTACGATACTCAAGGGGCGCAGGTTTCTACCTCTGCAATGAATAGACTTAATCTTAATAGAATATTTGTACTTACTAGCAGTAGCACAGCATCAGCCTCAGAATTTGTAATAGCTGGACTAATTCCTTTTATGGATGTCACCCTCATTGGTGATGCGACTGTTGGGAAAAATGTAGGATCTATTACGCTTTATGATTCTGAGGATTACTCAAAATCCTCTTCTCTTAATCCTAATCATACCTATGCTATACAGCCTATTATCAGCCAATTGGCAAATTCTGAAGGTTTTACAGACTACATCGATGGTTTTACTCCTGATGTGCGGTTAAGAGAAATTGATTTCCTTGATGATTTGAAACCACTAGGTGATCTGAGTGAACCGCTTTTAGCTGAAGCTTTATCCATGATTACAGGTTCTGGACGTTTATCTCAAAAGTCGAACATGAGTAATAGCAATATGCAGCCATTTAGGGATGTTCGATTGAAGCAGCCGGCAAGCACGATTCGAATAGACGATTCTGAAATCATTAAAGTAATAGGTAAGCAAGTGTTCTAATCAATGATATGAGTCATAACCTTGAACACTTTTACAGACCGGACCATCAAAAAAAGGCATTCCTTCCGGGATGCCTTGCTTTGTTTTTCTTCCTTGGGCTGGGTGCAGCCTTTATAATAGGATTATTTTATTTCGTTGGGTGGATTTCTTGATTATTCGATTCCGTTGAATAATCGTCCCCATCTTATTTTGTTTATGAAGCTTGCATTGGTATCGTATGACATCCAAATAAATGATGCTTCACCAACAATATTATCTTCAGGTACAAATCCCCAATAACGAGAATCATCTGAAGCATGACGATTGTCTCCCATCATGAAATAATAGTCTTTCTTGAATGTATATTCAGAAACACTTTCTCCATTCACAGTCAGTTTGTCAACATTGATTTCAACAGAATCATTTCCTTCGTAATCTGAAATTGTTGATCCATACATTGCTAGATTTTCCTCGTTTACTTCTATAGTCATGCCCCTTGCAGGGACTGTTAATGGTCCATAAAAGTCCCTATTCCACCTGAAGTAGGTAGCATTTGGAAAAATATTTCTCTCTGGTTCTGTTTCAGGAATTAATTGTAGCGTCACACTTTCAACGAATGGCAACTTTTCAAACTCCTCCGCCACTGTTTTGGGCATATGAACGAAAAATCCATTGGCATGTCTTGATACACTGTTGTAAGGGTTTACATTTAAATTTTCGAATACACGTTCACGTATATTCTCATTCGTTCTCACAAAGTATTGGTGCTGCATTAAAGGAGGGTTCTCTTGTACTTCACCGTTCACATACACTTGCGTGTTTTTAATTTCTATCGTCTCACCAGCAATAGCTACACACCGTTTGATGTAGTGTGTTTTGAGATCCATAGGATGGTAATCTCCGTCTCTTCGCTGATTGTAGTTGTCATTAACAGGGTAGTTAAAGACTACAACATCGTTTCTTTCTACTTTCCCTAAAGATGGAAGTCTTAAGCTAGGTAATGAAACGCCTGGGATGTATGAAGGAATTTCAGTGCCCCAGATTGTTTGATGAGTCAAAGGAACCTGAAGTGGGGTCTGTGGGGTACGAGGGCCGTACTCAGCTTTACTCACAAATAGAAAATCCCCCACTAGTAGCGACCTTTCCATTGATCCAGTAGGAATAACGTATGCCTCCATGAATATCCATCGTACGAATGTTGCGCAGAAAACGGCAAACACGATAGCTTCAAACCATTCTTTACCAAAAGACTTGTTTGGTTTAGGTATTTCAGTAGCCTTATCTAGGTATTTAGTGTCGGACCAAGCGATGTAATTCATATAGATTGGTGCTAAAACAACTCCCAAAACTTGATCTAAGTAAGTGTACTTGCCAAACGATTTCATCAAATCTAGATGCATGGTAAGTCCCACGAAGAAGTTAATTACGGGAACAAAAAGTAGCAACACCCACCATTTAGGACGCCCAACAATTTCAAGGTGTATGTAGTAGTTTAAAATTGGTACAAATCCTTTCCAACCTTCTTTTCCTGCTTTTTCAAAGAATTTGTAATAAGCTGTTCCTTGTAAAACGTACCATAGAATAAGGAACGTTATGACAAAGACCGGATTAAAATCGTGAAAGTACATATGGTTAGTTATCGTTTATGAAATCAGACATAGTATAAACTCCTTTCTTTTTGTGAATCCAGTCAGCCACTTTAACCACACCCTCAGCAAATACGCTTCGATCATGTGCGGTGTGAGTTATTTCAATAGACTCTAAAGGAGACGAATAGCTTACGGTATGAGTGCCCGGTACGTTGGGTGTTCTTTCCGAAACTATTCCTAATTTTTTATGATCGGCAGATTCATCATTTATCCATTCTGAAATAGCAGGGTGAGAGGCCATTATTCCTTCTGCCAAGGTAATTGCTGTGCCACTAGGACTATCCTTCTTCTCAGTGTGGTGAATTTCTTTCATCGAAGGTTGAAAATCTAGCGATGACATCTTGTTTGCTAGCCATTTATTTAACTCAAAAAACAGATTTACGCCAATGCTGAAATTAGAAGCATACAAGAAGGTGCCATTGTATTGGTCGCATTGTTCTTCAATAGTAGGTAATTTGTCTAGCCAACCAGTAGTTCCAGAAATAACCGGAATGCCTTTGCCTATGCAGAAAGATAGATTATTATACGCAGATTCCGGTTGTGTAAACTCTATGGCGATATCTGTGTTAGATGCGACCAATTGCTCAAGTTCGCTAGAATCATTAATGACGATAGCAATATCATGACCTTGCTGAACAGCAATCTTTTCGATGGCTTTACCCATCTTTCCGTATCCGATTAGTGCTATTCTCATTGATTGATTTTCAGTACAAATGAAACTCCTACAGCCTGCGAAAGTAATGGAGTTGACTGAATTGATGGCTCTATACCGAAAGCAAGTTTATCATTGATCTTAAATTCTTCCAGATGCGCGGATACATGGGCATCAACGATTTGAAGGATATAAAATGCAGATCCGAGAATGATAAGAAAGTCTCGGTTTCTTCTAAAAACATCTCTATTCCTAATAAGAGACGATTCGGAGGTGATAATAGCTTGATAAGGATTGGTTAATCCCTGTGATGTTAACAATGCAGCATTTCTTAATCCATGATACACTTGATTGTTGTAATGTATAAAGTGACCGAACGTAAGCATTCCTGCGAGTACAATCGGTACCTTCCAGTATTGTTTGTTGTAGACTTGCCCCAATCCAGGTACCAATGCCGACAGGAGGGCTGCTCTTTGAGGGTCAAGTTCTGAGATTTCCTCAAATAACTCTGCGTTTTCTTCTGCTTTAACAAAAGTAGAATCATCAATTAAAACAGGCTGATCCTGAGCCAATAGTGACAGGCTCAAAGAGCAGAAGCTAATTACGAATAGTAGTCTTTTCATCATTCGCGCGATTGCGTTGCAAAGTTCGCGCCTAAAGCTGAATTATTAAGGAATTCGGCAAAGATTTAATTTGAATTAAGAAATTATAATTCCAAAATTTCCAAAATTCTATTCAAGTCTTGCGTAGATGAAAATGGAATCTTGATCTCTCCCTTATTTTGATCATTTGACTTAATAGCAATCTTAGAGCCAAAATGAGTAGATAATTTATCCTGCAACTTCTTGATTTCAGGATCTACTGAAGGGGTCTTTGCTTCTTTAGCCGCAGGCTTACTACTACCTCGAACAAGTTCTTCAACCTTTCTTACAGAGAGTTCATTTTTGATGATTTGGTTGAAAATATCAAGTTGCAGCGTAACATCATCTATCGAGATCAATGCTCTTGCATGTCCCATGCTTAGCTTGCCATCTCTTAATGCTACTTGAATATCTGGTGGAAGTTTTAGTAAACGTAGATAATTGGTGACCGTGCTTCTGTTTTTTCCTACACGCTCACCAAGTTGCTCCTGTTTTAAATCACACTCTGCCAAGAGTCGCTGATAACTTAATGCAATTTCTATTGCATTTAAGTTTTCACGTTGAATGTTTTCTATGAGAGCCATTTCCAGCATCTGCTGATCGTCAGCAATACGTATGTATGCAGGTATGGTCTTTAATCCAGCACGTTGGCTGGCTTGAAATCTTCTTTCACCAGAGATCAACTGAAATTCATTTTCACTTAATGCTCGGACGGTAATTGGCTGAATGATGCCTTGTACCTTTATCGACTCTGCAAGCTCATTCAATGCTTCTTCATCAAAGTCTGATCTTGGTTGCCAAGGGTTGGTTTCTATCTTTGAAATTTCAATTTCGCTGATTGCACCTTTTGGTGTAGCTCCTGAGCCACTAATTTTTTCCTTCTCTCCAGAATCTTCAAGAAGTGCTCCTAGGCCTCTTCCTAAGCCTGATCTTTTCTTAAACTTACTCTCTGCCATCTCTTCAGGCTGCTTTTACTTCGTTTCTTTCTAAAATTTCTTTGGCAAGGTTCAGATAGCTTATGGATCCTTTGCTATCCGCATCATGTGTGATTGCCGGCATTCCAAATCCTGGTGATTCACTCAGCTTAATATTTCTTGGGATCATTGTGCTAAACACTAATGATTCAAAGTGCATTTTTACTTCTTCTACTACTTGATTGGCTAAATTCAGCCTTACATCATACATCGTCAATAAGATTCCTTCGATGTCCAAATCAGGATTTAGTCTTGTTTGAATGATCTTGATTGTATTCAATAATTTGCCCAATCCTTCTAGTGCAAAGTACTCGCACTGAACAGGTACCACTACCGAATCAGAAGCGGTCAACGCATTGATCGTAATCAATCCTAGTGAAGGAGAGCAATCAATGATGATGAAATCATAATCATCTCTAACCTCAGCTAAGGCAATTTTCATTTTCTCTTCACGATCTTCAATATTTACCATTTCCACTTCAGCCCCAACTAGGTCGATGTGAGAGGGTAGAAGGTCTAAGAACTTAATATCTGTCTCTACAATGCTTTCTTTCGCGCTTGCCCCATCTACCATGCATTCGTAAATACTCACTTCTACGTTTTTAGGATCTACTCCAACACCAGAGGTAGCATTAGCTTGCGGATCAGCGTCAACAATCAATGTTTTAAACTCAAGAGCAGCAAGGCTCGCAGCAAGATTGATGGCTGAAGTCGTTTTTCCAACTCCACCTTTTTGATTTGCGATAGAAATGATTTTACCCATAATTTCTTTTTTCTTGATGTGATTTTTGGTAGCGTAAAGGACACAAATATATCCAACCTGATCCCAAGATAGTCATGTTGTGAATAACTTGTGTAAAAAAGAAAAACCTTGATTCATTTAATTTGAACCAAGGTTTTTACTTAAGATATCAACAATCTATTTTTTCTTTTTATTCTTTTTCTGCGCTTCTTGATTTGCCTTCATGGCTTCTTCTAGCCGTGTCTGAAATTTTGATTTCTTCTTATTGGCATTTTTCTTTTTATTCTCCTGCAGCAACTTGTGGATTTTATCCTCGTCAATGATCTTCCTGAATAATACCGTCTGACCGAAGGTGGTCATATTTGATACGAAGTAATAAAAGGTAAGTCCAGAAGCGTAGCTATTCAAGACAAATAAGAACATGATTGGCATCATGTACTGCAATGTTTTCATTGGACCTTGAACAGTCGTGATTTGACTGTTGCTCCATGTATAGAGAATTGTTGATAAGGTCATTAGTAGCGTAAACAAACTCACATGATCTCCATAGAATGGAATGGTGAAAGGCAGGTTGATAACACTGTCGTAGGTAGATAAATCACTTGCCCATAAAAAAGATTGTTGTCTTAGTTCCACTGCATTAGGGAAAAAGAAAAAGAGCGAGAACAGAATAGGCATTTGAAGCAACATTGGAATACAACCACTTACTGGATTGATTCCTACTTGCTGATAAAGCTTCATTTGTTCCTGTTGCGCCTTTTGCATGTCGCCACCGTGTTTTTCCTTGATTTCATCAAGTTCTGGTTTCATGGCTCTCATTTTTGCCATAGACATATGAGATTTCCAAGTGAGTGGCGAAAGAATCAGCCTGATCACGATTACGACAATTAGGATGATGATTCCATAGTTCGTCAAAAAGCCTTCAAGAAAGTGAAAGATTGGAATGATCAAGTACTTGTTCACTATTGGCAGCGGGCCCCAACCCATATCAAGATTTTCCTCAAAATCTGGAGCGACAGATTTTAAGATATCGTATTTATTGGTTCCGAAATAATAGCGTGCTTCAAATCCATTTGCAAAGTCAGAATATGGAATCAGCATTTGCATGGATAGGTTTTTTACTGAAGTAGTATCATCAAAATCTACCGTCTGATTTACATATCCTGATTTGAAAGCATTATTTGTTATGATAGCAGCAGTAAAGAATTTTTGTTTGAATGAAACCCATCTTACTTGATTGCCTAAAGTCTCTTCTTCAAACTCTGTTGATCTTTGAGATAAATCGTCGAAATCGCCATCAGCTTTCAAGTATCTGACATTGGTATTGAGACGGCTATCATCAAGGTTTCTCTCAGCTCTATTTACAGCATGATACCAATTAAAATTGATGTCAGTAGGATTCAAAATGTTATTCAAGCCAGAAGTTTCTATGCTGTAAGCGATTTCAAATCCAGTAGGAGGGATGAGGTAACGTTGTGCTATTGAAAAGTTGCCATCTGATAGTGTGTAAGTCACTTGAGTTGTATCACCTACTGTATTTACAGATGCTTTAAAAGCAAGTTCAGAAAGACTGATCTTCCTTCCATTATGGTCAACAATCAGGTCTGTCTTGGATTTTGAGGCATCCATCAAAACAAACTGATTTCCATTATAGTCCAAGTGATTATTTAGATAGACATTTTTAATTCTTCCACCCTTATTTGAGAATAGAATGCTCAAATCTCCATTTTGAATCAATTGACTTTCTTCTTCAGCATCCGAAGCGAATGCGAATGCACCATACTTCTGGATATTTAAAGTTGCTTGAAGCGAATCTGGAATTGTTGTCGTTGTTTGCGCGGTATCTAGTGAAACTAATTCTTGCGTTGGCTCCACAACTGACTCTTCCTGAGTAACCAATTCTTCTGGTACTGGAGGTTCTGGTGCAAACCATGTAAAATAAACTGCCAATAAGGCAAACATTAGGATAAGTCCTATAAATTGATTTCGATCCATTTAGCTTGAATTATATCTCCTGACTTTTCTTAAGATCTAGGGATGCTTTGATAAATTTTACGAATAACGGATGTGGATCCATTACTGTTGATTTTAATTCTGGGTGATATTGTGTTCCAACGAACCAAGGATGATCAGCGATCTCCATGATCTCTACAAGGTTGGTTTTTGGATTTATACCAGTTGCAGTCATTCCAGCATTTTGGTATTCATCCAAATACTTATTGTTGAATTCATATCGGTGTCGGTGGCGTTCCATGATTTTTTTAGAACCATAAGCAGCGTATGCTTTGCTTCCTTTTTTCAGTTCGCAAACATAAGCCCCCAATCGCATGGTTCCACCCATATCTTTAATGTTTTTCTGGCTCTCCATTAAGTCAATAACAGGGTAGTTGGTTTTTGCCATTTCCCTACTATTAGCTTTTTTCTTTCCTAGTACATTCCTTGCAAATTCAATCACTGCACATTGCATACCTAAACAAATGCCGAAGAAAGGAATTTTGTTCTCTCTGGCATACTGTACAGCGTATATTTTCCCTTCTATTCCTCTTTCTCCAAATCCAGGTGCCACTAATATGCCATCAAGGTTTTGAAGAGACTTGCTAACATTATCTCCATCAAGTTCCTCTGCATGAATCCAACTTACATTGACCTTACACTCATTAGCTGCTCCAGCGTGAATAAATGCCTCTGCAATAGACTTGTATGCATCTTGAAGCTCAACATACTTACCAACAAGACCAATGTTCACTGAGGCTGTCGGATTCTTCAAGCGGCCAAGAAATTCTTTCCATTTGACAATCTTTGGCTCCTTTTTATACGGCATTTTGAACTTGGTGAGCACGCGCTCATCTAGTTTTTCCTTACGCATTAAGATAGGCACATCATAAATCGTTGGTGCATCCAATGCTTCGATGACTGAATTAATTGGAACGTTACAAAACAATGCCAATTTCTTACGTATATCTTGGCTAATTGGATATTCAGAACGACATACAAGGATATCTGGTTGGATGCCTGCTTCTAGTAGTTCTTTTACTGAATGTTGGGTTGGTTTAGTTTTTAATTCACCTGAGGCCTTTAGGTATGGAATCAAGGTCAAGTGAATAGAGATACTATTTGTAGGTCCTAATTCAAAACGTGCCTGCCTGACTGCTTCTACAAATGGTAATGATTCAATATCACCAACACATCCACCTATTTCAGTGATTACAACATCATACTTTCCAGTTTCACCAAGCTTATAAATGTTGTTTTTGATCTCGTCAGTAATATGTGGAACTACTTGTACTGTTTTACCAAGAAACTCGCCCTGGCGTTCCTTATTTATGACATTGTTATAAATTCTTCCAGTAGTAACATTGTTTGCTTGAGAGGTTTCAATGCTCAAAAACCTTTCGTAGTGACCAAGATCGAGGTCTGTTTCAGCCCCATCATTAGTTACATAGCACTCTCCATGTTCATATGGATTTAATGTCCCTGGATCAATATTGATGTAGGGATCAAACTTTTGAATGGTTACGGATAAGCCTCTTGCTTGAAGTAATTTACCAAGAGAAGCTGCGATGATTCCTTTTCCGAGTGAAGATGTTACACCGCCCGTAACAAAAATGTATTTCGTTTTAGACATGAAGAACGTTTTCCTTTTTCCTTGTTACGGGATGCAAAGGTAGGCTTTTATTCTATTTCTTCAGTGTTATTTGAAAGGTATTCTGTAAGTAATTGAGGCACTGAAATATCCGATTGGATCTACATCAATAAACTCCTCTGGTAATTGCACTGGAATACTGTATGTGTACGCAAATAGAAAGTATAACTGGTCCGTTGAAAGGGAGAGAGGAAGCGTGAAAGCATAGCTTAGTGTTCCAAACCTTTTGCTATCTACAAACTCAGTTATTTCATAGCCTTCATTAGCAATAGTTTGTAGTGCGGCAATATCTTCTGATGATAGTTCCTCGGAATTTCTTAAATCGATTAATAGTTCGTTTCTAGTTTCTGTATCGATGGTCCCATTTTCAAAGGCTCTTAAAATGAGTAGTCCTAAATATCTTTTTTGATCAGTTGTTAGGCCTGCAAAAGTCGTAATTCTATTTAGTCGATTTGCCGTTTGAGCATTGATTTCTTGATTTGTAATTCTTAGTTGGGTAATATCTCCGTTGCCAATAATCATTCCTGCTGATGGATAAAAACCTACTGTTTTGAATTTCCAAAATTTGCCTAGATCTATCGATCCAGTAACATTTAGTATGATTCGATTGGCTGTCTCCCTACCAAATAGAAATGAATAATCCAGTGAAGTGAATCCCCACTTAAAGTCATAATTTAATGACGCCCCAAGTGAATACTTCAATGGATTTTCAGACGAATCTTTGGGGTTGAAGAACCAACTTTCAGCATCTACAGAGTAGCTCCAATCTGTATTTTTGAAACTACCCAAATAACCTGCTGAAAGAACTGTTGGGTTATAGTTTGGATCTACACCGCTATTCCAGTAACCGGAAACATCTCCAAAAAATCCAGATTTATGATAATATGCTGCACCTGCTGACATTCCACTTTGACTTAAATCATAATCACGGCCGGCACTAGTTACATTAGTGGTAAAGCCCATTCTTAAACTCAACTCATTGGTAGGCTCAGCGGAAAGTATTCCATCAATGAGATTGAAAATAGATAATGAATCCATTTCATCTTCAATAGCTTGTAGCTGCTCAGCGTAACTCATGGCATTTTCTTGTGATAAAGAAGGACGAGCTATCATCAGCAGCACCAATATGGCGACAATGCGATGCATCAGGTAGGTAGGTTGATTAGTTACGTCGATTCTTTAGTCGCTCTCCATTTCTTTTTTGATTCTGTCGTTGCCTTTGTTGAGCTCTAATTCTTTTCAGCAACATTTCCTTAAAATCACTTTCTGCTTTCCTTAAGTTATTTAATTGTCGAGATGTAATCACTTTTAATATTCTGTCCGAATATTCTCGTTCCAGTTTCAGCTGCTGGTCTTTGACTTTATTGGCCATATCAAGCATTTTCTTATTCTCCTCTTCCGTAGCTTGGTTAGGATCAAAGGTTCTTCTTGCCTGATCAAAGTCCCTGCGGATTTCCTTACGCTGTTGTCCGTATTCTCTGTAGATGGGCCAAAACTTCTCCGCCTGTTTTGGAGATAATTCTAATCGTTCAGTAATGAGAGCGATCTTCGCTGCTTCGATCTTTTTTAGTGCATCAGGACTTTGGCCAAACGCACCGAGGCAAGCGCCAATTGCTGCAATAATTAATATTCTTTTCATGTCTTTATAAATATTCATCTCCTAAATCATATTCTAATAATACATCGTCGATAGACTGATCTTCAAGATCAATGGCATCGAGGATATTGGTATTCTCAAATTCTAAGTCATTTACATCATCTCCAATTGCAGAGGCTATATCGTATTCGTCTAATTCAATTTGGTCCAGGTAAGCAACAATTTCCTCTTGCGAGATTTCAGCCAATAGTTCCTCAGCTGATTGTTCATTTCCGGGTAGTACAAAAACAAATGTCACAACCAAAAGGAGTGAGGCTGCTAAGGCGAGGCTCCAACTTGGGACATTGAATCCATAAGTCTTTTTTTCATTAGAAACCCTCTGTTGAATTTTTAATGGTAATTCTTCAAAATAACCATCCGGCACTTTGAAGGCTTCTTTTTTCTCAATATCGTCAAGTTTGTACTTCATCTCGTTTCCTTTAGATTGATCAAAGTTCAAAAGGTTTAATCTTCATTTAAAAAATCTTCAATTTTTTTCACCGCATGGTGATAATTTGCCTTTAGCGCTCCAACACTTGTACCTGTGATCTCAGCTATTTCTGTGAACTTCATATCATCAAAATATTTCATATTGAACACCATTCTTTGCTTATCAGGTAATCTCAATAACGATTTTTGCAATTTGAGTTGAACCTCATCGCCAGATAATTCAACACTACTGGTCAATTTCTCAGTAAGCTCTCCTTCAAGATCATGAATCGGAAGAAAAAAGCGTCGCTTTTTCTTTTTGAGAAAATTAAGACACTCATTTGTCGCTATTCGATAGATCCAAGTGTAGAGCCTGGAGTCTTCCCTGAACTTGCTCAGGTTATGCCAGACTTTAACAAAAATCTCTTGAACTAAGTCATCGGCATCATCATGATCAATTACCATTTTTCTGACATGCCAGTAAACTCGTTCCTGATACTCTCGTACCAAAAGATTAAACCCATAGTTACGGGTTTCCTCTTTTCGGATTTTTTCTATTATCAGCTCTTCCAATTTTTTCAGGTGGGTACGAGTCTTAGATTATAAAGATAGGTGAAGGTTTAATTTGCAATCAAAATATTTGAGTTAGGCAACCTTTTTTAAGGAATGTTGTTACATTTAATGTAATTGTATTTAATGAAATATGGGAATAGCAGAAGAAATAAAGCAAGAAAAATTTAAAAGCCAGTTTTCGAAAGCAGTGGTGAATATTTTATACACCAATGCCTGGATTAATCAGCAGAATGCGCAGCTCTTTAAAAACTACGGTCTTACTACTCCTCAGTTTAATATTTTAAGAATCCTTAGAGGCCAGCATCCAAAACCTGCTACAGTCAATTTGTTAATTGATAGAATGTTGGATAAGAGTTCCAATGCTTCCCGTATTGTTGACAAACTTGAAGAGAAGGGGCTAGTGGAAAGAAAGCAATGCTCCAATGATAGGAGAGCAGTAGATGTATTGATTTCTAAGAAAGGGCTTCAGCTTCTTAAGAAAATGGACAATGACATGGAGACTTGGGAATCGTCTACATGCAAAATCACAGAAGAAGAAGCTGAAACTTTAAACTTTTTACTTGACAAGATGAGGAGTTAGCCTAAATCTTTAAGAGACTCAAGTATACCGGCAACGGCCCCTTTCTTACGGATTATCATCATTGGAATGTCTTCATTAATTCTGATCATTCTTTCAGACTTACTTCCTATGAATATTGCAGAAGTGGCAGTTCGTCCTTTTGCTCCCATGATAATTAGGTCAACTTTTTTCTTTGCTGCCTCTTCCAATGCTAAGTCTATAATTTTCCCATCAGTATCTAGTGAACATACAGGAATTAGCTCTTGTTGATGTTTTTCAACATTCTTAATGAGTATTTCTAAATCATTGATGGCATGACCTTTCATGATTTCTGCAAATTCTTCATAGGTCTTTCCTGAATATCTATAGCTTGATGGTACTTGATAAACATTCTGAAGATAGATCTTAGATTTCAAGTTCTTCGTGAAATGCATGGTGCCATTCAGTGAAAGTGAAGAGTAATCAGAGAAATCTACTGGGATGAATATTTTGTCAAATTTAATCGATACTCCATCCGGAATAAGTAAAAGGTTACAAGGAGATCTTCTAGCAACCCTAGTGCTTAATACAGAATCACTGCCTTTCTTTCTACCAAGAATTATCAGATCTGAATCTAAATCAGCTGCCGCTTTAAGAATTTCTTTGGTTTCACCACCTTGACATACTCGAATGTTGGTTTCAATGTCACATTTAAAGTGCTCTTCAATGAGTGCACTTATCTCATCTCTTCTTTCTGATAAAGCTTTATCCAGTAAATCTGGGAATTCTTTTAAAACAGATTCTGGTAGATTGAAATCCTTGATAACATTCAAAAACGTAATTTGAGATGCTCCTGCAAGTTGTCCAACTGTACAAGCATTTTCAATGAGTCCCTTGTCCATTTCTGTATGATCAAGGCAGACGATAATATTTTTTAGAGGCGCGATCAATTTATATGGGTGTTTATATCTGCAAAGGTATTATTGATATTTATCAATCAAGGTCTAAATTCTCGATAAAAAAATATTTTTTATCGAAATATTTATGTTTATAGAATAAAACATTGAATCAGAAAAAATGTTTCATTAAAACAGAATATTATTCTACTTTATCGAGTAAATCGCACAACATTTCTACTGATTCTTTCGAATGAGTTGGGAAATTGGCGATTCTAATGTGGTCGTTCTTATGCTTACCATAACCAGTCCCAAGAATCAGCCCCTTCTTTTTGAAACCTTCAATGATCCTTCTAGAGTGGTCACTCTTTGCAACGATGGTTGTTTTAGATCGGTGCTCTTTAGATTCTACAAAGTGGGTAAATAAGGGGTGGTTTTCAATCGCTTGATTAAGAATAGTGGCTTTGTAGACAGTGTCATTTCTCATACGCATGGTACCCGCTCGAAGCATGTCTTGAGCTATCTTCCCAAGTAAATAAATAAAGAGCATATTTGGTGTCTCAGGTGTTTGATCCTTATCACCAAATTTTTTAAGGTTAGGTAGTGTTCGATAAGATCCCAAAGATGTTTTAGTTGCTCTTTGATTAGCCACCTCGTGACATCTTTCATTCGCAATCCAGACACCCAACCCAGCTGGCAGACCAAATGCCTTTTGAACAGAGAAGTAAGCGGTGTCGACATTCTTAAAATCTATAGGAAGCGAAGGTGCTGCACTTACAATATCTAATGCGATTAGCTTATCAGGGTGAGAAACACGCAATTGGTTAAGTTCCTTTTCCAAAAAACTATGACCAACGCTTGTTTCATTTTTGGTAACCCCTATAAGTTCAGTTCCATCAGGGATTTCCCATGAGTTATAAGCTTCACCATCATTGACAATGGTAGCGGTGCTTTGCTTATCATGTGCTAAAGCAAAATCGTAAAACTTTTTACTGAAAGAACCATTTACAAAATGGTGTGACTGATTAGAAACCAAATTTTGAATGATTCGATCCCAAGCCTCATTCGCAGAATTTAAAAAGTAAAGCTGATGTCCTTCAGGCAGTTCAAGAAGCTCTTTCAATGCTTCTGTTGTTTCCTGCATTACTTTAACAAATTCAGAACTCCTATGAGAAATTGAAGGTATATCTTGAAAAATTGCTTTTTTGAGGTGCTCTTCAAATGTGTAAAATAGTTGAGCAGGACCGGGTGTGAAGAAGATTTTATTAGACATAAAAAAAGCTCTTAAAATAAGAGCATTATAATTTTAAATTGATGGTTAAAGTTCCCTTAAACTCTAGTCTCCATCCATTTGAATGTTCTATTAATAATTTTCAACGCAAGTTTAATTTTCTTGACGCTAATCATTTCTCTCGATTCATCATACATCGTCACGCCATCAGCAAAAAGCAATACTTGAGGATATTCATTCATAACTCCGGCCATATCGGTAACTGCTTCAGTTACTTCTTTGTCTTTCATTACGTCAATCATGTATAAATCAAGATTTTCTGGCGAAATGGTCCAATCTCTTTGGAGCGTTTCCATTGCCATGGTACTTTCTGGAGATGAAGGTCTATGCTTAAAAACAAGCGCAGGCTTATCCTTGGAG
>CAZWLS010000060.1:0-16244 GCA_964634415.1 uncultured Roseivirgaceae bacterium
CCAATCTGAGTGTAGCTTTTCATCATCTCATGCCACCAATCTCTACTCTCTGCTTTCGTAAAGTCAGGGAAATAACACCATCCAGGCCACACTTCTCCTTCGTAGAATTCACCGTCAGGGTATTTCAAAAAGACGTCGTTTTCGACTCCAGAAGAATGCGGCTCGTAGCCCTCCTCTTTCTTAATTCCTGGATCGCAGATTACTACAACTTCAAACCCCATCTCCTTGAGCAAGTCTACCATTTGAGCAGGATATGGAAACCTTTCTTTATCCCAACTGAAGATCTTGTATTGATCCATGTAGTGGATATCTAACACAATTACATCCGCTGGAATGTCTTTATCTCTGAATTTTTTTGCTACATCAAGAACCTCAGTATCAGGATAGTAGCTGTATCTACATTGCTGATAACCTATACTCCACATTGGAGGCAACGGCATACGACCAGTAAGCCACGTATATGACTCAATGATATCACTGACGCTACCAGCAAAGAAATAATAGTTTAGGTCACCAGAATCAACTGAAAAGCTCGAAAATCGATTGTTGGAAGCGCCAAAATTGAAATGACTTTTATAACTATTATCCAAGAATATACCGTACGAGCAATCACCATGGATACCAATATAAAACGGAATTGAAGCGTACAATGGGTCAGCTTCAATGTGATAAGCAAAATGATCGGTATTCCAATTTTGGTAACCTTTCCCCCTCCTATCCAAAGGGCCAGTTTTCTCTCCAAGTCCTACAAATCGTTCGTTACTTTGCAGTTTTTTGTAAACAGTCTTTTGTTCCCCTTGTACTTGAGTACCTAGACCAGGGTCATCCTGATTCAACACCTTACCGTCCTTATCAAGGAAAGTAAAGAGGATAGTTTCTTTATTTATGACAACATCAATGTATTCTGAGGTAACTACCAGGGACTCATCATGTTCTTCGATCGAATAGTTAACAGACTCATTTGGTTGTTGAATTACTGAGTATGGATTCTCATCAACCTCACCATTTACTTGATGAATTCGAATGGTCCGTTCATTGTAAAATATGACCCGGTACGAATAGAGGTCTGACTGGACATCAATTCCATGCTTTATGGTCTTATACGATATGTATTTCCCTGCAGACACAATTCTTTTTTTGCCCTCACTTTTGACAGTATCCAACATAGTTTTTTTCCATCGTTAAGTTGTGTGATGATTCAAATTAATGAATAATCTGAGATGGAAACGTAGGATTATTTCAAAAAAAATAACGCAAACGGTTGCGGAAGACGCTGATAATGAAGATTTTGTAAAAAATCAGGATTTTCTAGACGAATCCCTCGCCAATAAAGCTGTTGGCAGCTTTATCCTTTCTGTTTCAACACCTTCCTCACTTTCTATTTGCTTCAATAATAATTCCGCTGCGTGCTGCCCCATTTCAAACCCCGGTTGTTCTATAGTCGAAATAGTAGGGTTAGTCAAGGATGTAAATTGCCAGTTGCTGAATCCAACTACTCCAAAATCATCAGGAATTTTCCGGCCGTTTTCTTGAGCCGCCTTGATGGCACCCATTGCTGCCAAATCATTTGAAGCAAACAAAGCGTCAACATCTTTTGATTTCAAAATATCTGTGGTAGCAGAATAGGCATCGCCTTCATTCGATGCATGATTGAAAACAATCAAGCCTTCGTCCACTTCCAGTCCTGCATCTTGGTGTGCCTTTCTAAATCCATTAAGTCGCTCACTTGTTATTTCTAGATTTTCGGGACCCGCCAGATGTCCAATCTTTCGATACCCTTTTTGAATCAGATGTTCAGTCGCCTGGTATCCACCCAGAAAATCATCCACCGTGACATTGCTGTTTTCTAGTGTCTCTGGCACTCGATCAAAAAATACAATCGGCAAACCTTTTTGCATCATGGCTTCAAAATGCGAATAGTCGAATGACTCTTTCGATAGTGACACCAGTATTCCATCTACTCGGTTGTTGAACAAAGTTTGAATATTCATCATTTCTCGTTCGACAGATTCGTTGGATTGTGTGATGATTACGTTGTACCCCCTGCTCTGAGCAATATCTTCAATCCCACTTATTACAGTCGAGAAAAAAAAGTGAACAATCTCTGGAACAACAATGCCAATGGTGTTGGATTTACTGTACCTCAAACTCAATGCTAATGAGTTTGGTTGATAGTTCAATTCTTCAGCAACACGCCTAACGGCTTTCTTAGTTTCTTCACTGATTTCAAAATGGTCTTTCAAAGCACGCGAAACCGTTGAGGGTGAAATACCTAATTCTTTAGCGATGTCTTTGATGGTAATTGTTTGCCTTTTCATACTCGAAAGATAGCGAAATGGGCCAATTCTACTTCAGTGGCTTTGTAAAAGTCTGAAACGCAAACGTTTGCAGAAAAAAAAGTTCGTAAAAACTTCGTGAAAGTGTTGTTTGGAATTTTTGAATTTCTAAAATTCGGTAAGTGAGTGTTAAGAAAATATTGATTTTTCAACCCAAAAACTCCAAAAAAATTACTTAAAATTTAACAACAAATTACGATGAAAAATGCACTAAAATCCCTAAGTTTTTTGACGCTTATAGGGGCCCTAATTTTCACCACATCTTGCGGTAGCGATGATGGTGGTACTACGATCATTGACGATGATGATGATACTGGTTCATTCATAGTTGCTGATGGTCTTTACATCGCAGGAATTTCTAGCACAGATACAACAGTAGTTACTGGAAATGTTCTACGTGATACCAAAGTGGAAGATGATGGATTTGGAACTAAAGAGCGATCTGGTCACATGACCACATTTACTTATTTGGAAGCAGGTTCATTCTTATTTGTTGAGGTTGATGATCAAGAAGCATCTGCTGCTTATGGAGGCTCTACTTCTACTTATAATGACGATGAAGCAGACAATACTGACGACTACACTGGATCTTATACAGTGGTTGATATTTCTGGAGATGCTACTTCATTTGACGTTGCTGAGTCTGGTTTCTACCATGTGATATTTGACACTCAGGCTGATGAAGCTTTGCTTGTTAAAGTTGATTCTTGGGGTGTAATTGGAGGAGCAGTTTTCTCTGACGCATGTACAAGTGACGGATTTAACGCTGACATTGACCTGACTGAAACTTCAGCTAGCGCAGCTGATGGTGCAGTTTATGATGGTACAGGCATCATCTTAAAGGATGCTGAATTCAAAGTTAGATACAACGACAGCTGGAAAATCGACAGAAGAACTGACAAATCAAGCTTTGATGATGTTAACGGATATGTAGCTCTTACAAACCTTGGAGGTACACCTACTGCATTAGAAGAAGGTGGAGCTAATATCAATTTAAGTGACAACTCTATTGCAAATGGAACTTACGATATCACATTCTCAATAGATGAAAATGCAACTGCAGAAATTAGCCTTTCTAGTACTGGAGATGCACCAGTATGTGATTTTGATCCTGATAACTTCACTTGGGGAATCATCGGATCTGCGACTCAAGGTGATCCAGGAAATGGAACAGGAGTTTGCGACGAAAGCGGTACAGGTACTGCTACTGATGGTTGGAACAACGAAAAACGCTTAGTTTATATCAACGGAGACGGTGGTGTTCACAAGTGGAGAGGCGTATTCCCTCTTGCAGGTGGTACTGAAAACAATGCATTTAAATTCAGAACTGACTGTACTTGGGCAACTAAGCTTTTACCTACTACTGCTAATGTTACCGATAATACTGAAGAAGGAACAATCACTGATGATGGAGACACAAATGCAGATGGACAGTGGTTTGTTGCTGACGGAGCTTCTGGATTTTACTATATCATTATCTCGACTTCTGATAATGGAGACACTTGGGATATCACTATCGATGAAGCTGAGTTCCAAGTAATTGGAGAAGGTAGCCCTGTTGGTAACTGGGACGCAGGAAATGGAATCGCGATGACTTACAATGATGATTTAGCTTCTGCTACACTTGCAGCTGGCGACTACACTACTGATGGATGGAAAATCTTTGTAAACCAAAGCTTTGACTACAACCTAGGTGGTACTATTGATGGAGCTACAGCATTAGAATTCGACAATAGCACATTCAATTTGGATGCAGCAGGCAACTACTCTGTTACTATCTCTACATCAGATGGTGGAGTTACGTACACTGCTACTGCAACATCCAATGCAGCGAGACAATAATTCTCATATTTAATACAGAAAAAGCTGCCTTCTTAGGCAGCTTTTTTTTAACCCAATTTTTTATGAAAAATATACTCACCCTTCTATTGATCGCTCTGATCACCTCCAATTTAACCGCCCAAACATCAATTGAACCCACAATTGAACCTGCATTTTTCAGTGCAGATGAAGAAATTACAATCACATATGATGTATCAGGAACCTCCCTACAAAATCTTTCAGAAGCCTGGATATGGATGTGGGTTCCAGGAGAAGGGATTGATGCACCTTCGAATATCAACCCAGCAAACTCCAATAGCTCGGCAACGGATGCAGCTAAATTTACAAAATCAACCGGATCCGGAGGAAGTGTATTCTTCTCCATCACACTAACACCAACAGAATTCCTGGAAAGTTCAGCCGAAGAAATAGAAAGCTTAGGCATGCTACTTAAAGGCAATGACTGGGCTGATGGTCAAACTTCAGACATTATTGTTGATATAACAGATGGCTTCACATTAGTAATGGATCAGCCAAACGGTTCATACGGATTTTATTCATCTGCTACTACTATCGACATTGATGTACGAGCCTCTGCAATTGCAGATATTGAAATTCTGGTTGACGATTTACTAATCGCCAGTATAACGGATGATACAGATCTAAGCACCACCCATACAATTATTGATGACGGAGATGTTCACACTATTATTGCAAGAGCTACAAGTGGCTCCGAAACTGACGAAACAAGTTATACATACACCATCACTCCTACTACTGAAACTGCTTCGCTTCCTGACGGAATCGTAGACGGCATCAATTATGGAAGTGACAATAGTACCGCAACTCTTGCGCTCAGAGCACCTAACAAAGAACACATTTTCGTTATTGGAGATTTCAATGATTGGTTTCTCAGCAATGATTATCTAATGAAAAAAGATGGGGATGTTTTCTGGCTTGAGCTTACAGGCCTTACATCTGGTGAAGAGTATCGTTTTCAATACTTAATTGACGGTGAACTGAAAATTGCAGATCCATACTCTGAGAAAATTTCCTCCTCATTTGATGATCCTGAAATAATTGCAGAAGACAGGTATCCGAATCTCATTCCATATCCTTCTAACGAAACATCAGAATCAGTATCTGTTATGCAAACGAACAAAGCTGAGTTTGAATGGGATGAATTTACCCAACCTGCAAATGAAGACTTGGTTATCTATGAACTTTTGGTAAGAGACTTTACGGAAGAGCGAACGTATAATGCTGTAACAGAAAGGTTGGATTATTTAGCTGACTTAGGCATAAACGCTATCGAACTTATGCCTGTTCAAGAATTTGAAGGAAACCTAAGTTGGGGATATAATCCTGCATTCATGTTCGCCGTAGACAAGTATTACGGAACCGAACTTGATCTTAAAACTCTCATCAACGAAGCTCATAAACGAGGAATAGCCGTAATTCTTGACATAGTTCTTAATCATCATTTTGGAAGAAATTCGCTAGTTAGACTTTATAATAGTGGCTTATACGGTAATCCTACCTCAGAAAATCCTTGGTTCAATACAACAGCAAAACATGACTTCAATGTAGGTTATGACATGAATCATGAAAGTCAATTGACTAAAGACTATTCCGACAGAGTAATAAAATATTGGTTAGATGAGTATAATATTGATGGTTACCGCTTTGATTTATCTAAAGGGTTCACTCAGAAAAACACCTTAGGAGATGTGAATGCGTGGGGTAATTATGACGCCTCTAGAGTTGCTATTTGGAAAAGGTTTGCTGACGTCATTTGGGAGCAAGACCCTACTGCCTATATAATTCTGGAACACTTTGCAGACAATACAGAGGAAAAGGAACTAGCGAATTATGGTATGATGCTTTGGGGCAACTTAAACCACACATACATCAATGCGGGTAAGGGAAGCTCTACTTCATTGGGTCAGGCATATTTTGAAAACCGTGGATGGTCCGAGCCTAATCTTGTAACCTACATGGAAAGTCATGATGAGGAACGATTCATGTGGCAATTGAAAAAAAGTGAAAGTGAGAATGAAGCACTTGAACGCGCGAAATTAGCAACTGCCTTCTTTCTCCCTGTACCGGGTCCCAAAATGATATGGCAATTTGGAGAGTTTGGATACGATGAAGAACTAAATAATGATCGCCTTGGGATTAAACCTACTCGATGGGAATACCTGGAAGAACTTAATAGAAAAAAATTGTTTGATTTATATAAGTCGTTGATCCATTTGCGAACTCAGACTGATTACATAAATAAAGATTATTTCGAATGGAATACATCAGGAAATATCAAAACCATAAACATCGATCACCCTGATGTCAGCATTTATATTGTGGGGAATTTTGATACGGACGAACAAACTGCTAATCATAAATTCTCTAGCACGGGTACGTGGTACAATTATTTTACCGGAGAAGATTTTGAAGTTTCAAATGCAACAGAAGAAGTTACGCTCAGAGCTGGGGAATGGTACATCTACACATCTGAATTAATTGACAATTACATCGAGGATCAACAGATCACATTAAGTACAAATGAAAGATTAAGTAATTCGATTTTCGTTTACCCAAACCCCACATCAGATGTGCTGTACATTTCTGATGAAGTTCAAGCCAAAGAATTTCAAATTTTGGATCTAAAAGGACGCATTGTGCAAGCTGGTAAAGTGCCATTGGACAGGCTAATCAAAGTCAATTCTTTGACTTCTGGTGTATATACTCTTTCACTAGGTGATAATTCCAAAAATCACAGATTAAAAATTATTATCAAATAGGCTTCAATCGGAAACGTTTTCGGTGTGACTCTATGCCTTAAATCCGCATTTATGGGAGTTGCAATACGCAAACGTTTGCGTAGAAAAATCAGCTAAAAAGCCCTGTAAATCATGGTTTTACGTTGCGAAATTGGTAAAATTGAAATTGCAAACCAACAAGAATTTACGAGATGATCTCTTGTTAATTCTTGCACTCTAATTAAGAAGCGTTCAATGAATAACAAAAGAATTTTTATCGCGAAGCGGAGGTCGCAAAATTTCATCTTGCTCCTACTCTCATTGACCACATTTGTGGCCAATGGACAGCAAACAGTAAGTGGTACTGTGACTGATGGCCAAGACGGCACAACCTTACCAGGCGTGACCGTCCAAATCAAAGGAACCCAAAGAGGAGCATCAACAGATATTGAAGGGAAATACTCCCTCTCTGCATCACCCACTGACACCCTCGTATTTACTTACATCGGATACAAAACCATAGAGCAAGTAGTTGGTGGTAGATCTACAATAGATTTAAGTATGACCACAGAAATTGAAGAACTCTCTGAGATCGTTGTGATTGGATATGGGCAGGCTGAAAAAGGAGATGTGACAGGTGTGGTCAACAAAGTAGACTCAAAGACTTTCAACAAAGGAATGATCGTCTCGCCGGAAAGGTTAATCGCGGGAAAAGTCGCAGGAGTTCAAATCACACCCAATAGTGGTGAACCTGGCGGTGGCACATCCATTCGAATTAGAGGAGGTTCTAGTTTAGGTGGAGGAAGCGATCCCTTATACGTAATTGATGGAGTAGTTATTTCGAGTGGTGGAGTTGCCGGTACAAGAAACGCTTTAAGCTTCATTAACCCAAGCGACATTGAAAATATAACAGTTTTAAAAGATGCTTCAGCTGCGGCCATTTACGGGTCCCAAGGAGCTAGTGGGGTTATCATCATTACTACAAAAACAGGATCAACGGGCAAGCCTAAGTTCACATACGATGGATCATTTTCTGTTTCTACAATTGGACAAAAGGTGGACATGCTAAATACTGATGAGTTTGTATTCACTGTAGAGCGACAAGCTCCTCAAAACGTAGATGATCTGGGCGTTAATGATGTTTTGTACGATACAGATTGGTTTGATGAAGTTACTCGCACTGCAACGGGACAAAATCATAATCTAGCGTCTTCTTTTGGTATCGGTAAAAATACAAGCAGCAGAATTTCGCTCAATTATCAAGACCTAAATGGTGTATTAAATACATCTAGCACAAAGCGTATTGCAGGGTCAGCTAATATAAATCATAAGGCCCTTGGCGGTGATTTAATTCTTACCTGGAACTCAAAGCATGCAGTAATCAACAATCGATTTGCACCAAATGTAGTAGGTAGTGCTCTTGTTATGGCTCCTACTCAGCCTGTAATGGATACAGATTCCACTTACTTTGAATGGTCAAATCCATTGGCACCAGCAAATCCAGTTTCTCAAATAAATCGAACCCACAATATTGGCAGATCTATTCGAAACTTATATTCATTAAAAGTTGAGTATAAGATTCCGTTCATTGAGGGGCTTAGTGTAAACGCAATTGGATCATACGACAAGTCAGAAGGATTAAGCCAACAAATTATTCAAGCAGCTAACCGTGATGGTGATATTGGAAGCTTTACATATCAAGAGGACACCAGATTAAGTAGAAATTTTGAAGGATATTTTTCATACAAGAAGAAGATCAATGATTTAGACATGGACTTCACTGCTGGATATTCTTACTACGACAACACATTTGAGGTAGATAAAAGTTTGAGGTTAATAGAAGATGATGCAGCAGTAGATTCATTAATTATCCCATCCGTAAGCGAGTATCTAACATCTGCTCAACTAGAAGCAAATGCTCGTTTTTTAGAAAATCCACTACTATTTAATGATGCAAATTCTAGATTGATTTCATTCTTTGGTAGAGCTAACATCAAATTCAGGGACAAATATTTGCTTACCGCAACACTAAGAAGAGATGGTACAAGTAGAATTAGCGATACTGGAGAACCATGGAAACTTTTCCCTTCGTTGGCCCTTGCATGGAGAGTTATTGACGAACCTTTCCTTGCTTCGCAAGATGTACTAAGCAATTTGAAGCTTAGAGTTGGATATGGTTCTTTAGGGAATCCGAACAACATCGGAGATTTTGACAACCTTTTCTTCTATTCAGATGGAGATGATCGTGTTCAATACATTTTTGGAGAAGATACCGTCAACACTGTCCGTCCAAATGCTGTAGATATAAACGTTGGTTGGGAAACAACTCAAACCCTAAATCTAGGAGTAGACTTTGGACTTTTCGAGGGTCGCTTAACAGGATCATTTGATGTCTACAATAAAGTAACATCTAACCTTCTTTTAAATGTGATTTTCCCAATTGGAATTATCCCAGGAGATAGAGCCGTAACGAACGTAGCAGAATTTGAAAGTAAAGGTTTTGAAGTACTACTAAATTCTGTAGTATACGATAAGAATGACTTAAAAATTGATGTAAGTGCTAATGCTGCATACAACAAGAATGAGATTACCAAATTAAATCGAAGCGACGATCCAGACGATCCTGGAATTAGAGTTGGAGGAATATCTGGTGATGTTGGAAGAACAATTCAGGTATATCGAGTTGGGCAACCAAACACGGCATTCTTTGTATGGGAACATCGAAGAGACGCTAATGGTAACCCACTTACCGATGGTGAAGATCACAATGGCGATGGTCTTGAGAACGACCTTGATATTTATGTTGATCAAGATGGAGATGGAACAATTAATGAAAATGACTTAGTCACTTACAAGAAAGCTGCTCCAAATTGGATCTATGGTCTTACAGCCAATGTGCAGTACAAAAAGTTTGATTTCGCCATGACGTTTAGAGGTGCTGCCGGCCTTCAGGTATACAACAATGTCTTCTCACAATATGGAAACTTCGAAGGAGTAAAAGGGGCAAATTTTGCCAATAACATCCACAGATCTGCATACGAAACACAGTTTGACGACAGACAGTTACTCTCTAGCTATTATGTGCAAGATGTGCACTTCATCAAACTTGACAATATAACTCTTGGTTATAGTTTCGGCATTAAGAATATAATTAATGGTCGAGTGTACTTCACAGGCACCAATCTATTAAATATTACTCCCTATGAAGGTATTGATCCAGAAATTGGAGGACTTTCAGGAATTGACAATAATGCTTACCCAAGATCTCGGACATATGTATTGGGTCTGAACTTAAATTTTTAATTGAGTCATGAAAAAAATATTAGTTATACTATCTATCATTTCGCTAAGTGCATGCACGGATTTAGATATAGATCCACCTTCATTTGGTGATGATGAATTGGGAACATTTGCAAGTTTCGAAGGCTATGAATCATACCTTGCAAAAATTTATGCTTCACTGACACTCACTGGCCAACAGGGTGCAGCAGGTCAGCCGGACCTTACTGTTATTAATGATGAGGGATTTTCGAGTTACTTAAGAGTTTGGTGGAAAGCTCAAGAGTTAACCACCGACGAAGCAATCATTGCTTGGCAAGATGCTGGAATTCGAGATTTACATAATCATTCATGGAGTTCAGACAATCAGTTTGTAAGGGTACTATACTACCGAATATTCTATACCATCTCACTCGCCAATGATTTTCTCAGAGTCGCTCAAAATCTACCTGAAAACCTTAGCTCTGATGAACAAGCTGAAATCAACAGGTTTATTGCTGAGGTGCGATACATAAGAGCCTTTTCTTATTGGCATGCACTGGATCACTTTAGAAATGTAGTACTGATTACATCTGTCACATCGGATCTACCTTCTCAAGTAGAACCTCAAGTAACATTTGACTTTATTGAATCAGAACTAAATGAAATAGAAAGTCAGCTATTTCCTGCGGGACAAGGCACACATCCTTATGGAAGGTTGGATCAAGGAGCAGTATGGATGTTGAGGGCTAAACTATACTTGAATGCAGAAGTATATATTGGTACAGACAGGTATGCAGACGCAATGACTGAAGCCAACAGAGTTATTAATTCAGGAACCTATACCATTCATGATAATTATCAAGAATTATTTATGGGAGACAATGACATGCGTACCAATGAAATTATTTGGCCCATTATTCATGATGGGTTGGTAGCACAAACATGGGGTGGTACAACAACCATCATCAGGGGCGCGATAGGCGGTGCAATGATGGATAACATGAGAAACGGACTTGAAATTGAAGATGAGGCAGAAATGGATTACGGCGTTCCTTCAGGATGGGGTGGCTATCGAACGACAAGTGCTTTCGTTCAAAAATTTCCAAATGCCGCATTAGATCCTGATGGTAATAGCCCTGATGGAAGAGCTATCTTTTTTACAGAAGATCAAACTTTAGAAATTACTGATATCGGCAATTTCGAGGAAGGTTATGCAGTACCTAAATTCAATAACCTTGAATCCACAACCGGTAGAAGAGCACCTGGTGTTGATCAGGTAAGTACGGATTACCCAGTATTTAGACTTGCAGAGGCCTATTTGATTCTTGCTGAGGCAGAACTTCAGGAGAATGGAAGCATCTCTGCCACTACATTGAATTATCTCAATGAATTAAGACAGCGTGCATATGGTAATACTAACGGTGATGTTTCGATCAATGATGTTGATTTAGATTGGATATTAGATGAAAGAGGACGTGAGCTTTACCTGGAAGCGACAAGAAGAACTGATTTAATCAGACATGGAAAATTTACTGGTGGTGACTATATATGGCCTTGGAAAGGTGGTGTAGAAGAAGGCATCTCTACTCCAGCACACTTGGACATTTTCCCTATCCCGGCATCGGACTTAATTGCAAACCCGAATCTTGAACAAAAC
This sequence comes from uncultured Roseivirgaceae bacterium, assembly GCA_964634415.1. Taxonomy (GTDB): domain Bacteria; phylum Bacteroidota; class Bacteroidia; order Cytophagales; family Cyclobacteriaceae; genus Ekhidna. The sequence continues at coordinate 11,835 of CAZWLS010000060.1, forward strand.
GACGACTACTAATTACATTATTATTTGAACTGAAAGCGACTTATGTCGCTTTTTTTCTATGAATAGATACTTTGCCATATTACTTCTACTTCTCTACATAGGAGGTTGCAAAGAAGATAAGTCTTCGCTTCGGAGCATAGATTTGTTTGAAAGTAAGTATGTTGAGGATCGTACAATTAAAATCTATTTACCTCCATCCTATTCCTCGGAAAGCAAATACCCCGTCATTTACATGCATGATGGTCAAATGCTTTTTGATTCAACAACTACATGGAATGGTCAAGAATGGGGAGTAGATGAAACGATGGATGAACTCATTTCTAATGATGAGATTAGAAAAGCTATTGTTGTTGGAATATGGAATGGTGGTTCTAAACTCAGACACCCAGAATACTTTCCGCAAAAGCCATTTGAAAGTCTAGACTCGATTACTATCGACTCTTTATATCATTTGAAGCGGTCAGAGGAGTTGTTCTTATTTGAAGAGAAGGTGCAATCAGATCAATATTTAAAATTCATTGTTGATGAACTCAAACCATACATAGATAGCACCTACTCTACCCTTTCTGATCCATCGAATACTTTTCTCATTGGATCAAGTATGGGTGGGCTTATTTCATTTTATGGAGCTTCTGAATATCCGTATGTATTTGGTGGTGCTGCATGTCTCAGCACACATTGGCCTGGCGTTTTCACCATAGAAAACAATCCCATTCCAGATGCCTTTTTCAAATACTTAGAAAGCAATCTACCTAACCCTTCTACTCATAAATTCTACTTCGATTACGGAACGGAAACATTGGACGCGCTATATCTGGACCTTCAACCAAAGGCTGATTCTATTTTTCTGTCAGGAGGCTATAATGATAAAAACTTTCTATCTAAGAAATTTGAAGGTGATGCACACAATGAAAATGCATGGAGAATGCGTCTACATATTCCGTTAAAATTTTTACTAGCTAAATAATAAGAAATGAGGTTTTTATTGATACTGGCAGCATGCCTATATTCATTTTCATCGCAATCGCAGAATCAATTGCAGCACATTGATCCTCCTTTTTGGTGGAACGACATGCCTGTATCAACACTTCAACTAATGCTTCATGGAGAAGATATCGGGAATTTCACTCCGGAATTCAACTATGATGGCATTTCAATTTCCGAAGTAACATCTCTAGACAATCCAAATTACTTAGTTATCAATATGACGCTAAGTGAAACACTACAACCAGGCACCTTCGAAATAAAACTCAAAGAAGGAAAAAAGACGCGCATCAAGTTTGATTACGAAATCAGGAAAAGAAGTAGTGATACCAACCGTAATCTAGGTTTCAATAGTTCTGATGTTATCTACCTACTCATGCCGGATCGATTTGCAAACGGTAATACTGCAAATGATTCGGTAGAGGGAATGCTTGAGTCTGCAAATAGAGCCAATCCTAATGCTAGACACGGAGGAGATATAAAGGGAGTTAGTGATCATTTAGACTACATCAAAGAACTGGGAATGACAGCTGTTTGGCTTACTCCTACTTTCGAAAATGACATGAAGCCTTCTTATGGGGCGTACCACGGATATGCAGCAACTGACCTTTACAAGATCGATCGTCGTTTCGGCTCGAATAAGGAATTCCAATCTTTTGTTCAAAGATGTCACGACAATAGTATCAAAGTAATCATGGATATGATCCACAATCATGTAGGTGACCAACATTGGTGGCTAAAAGACCTTCCCACTGACGATTGGTTTCATGATTTTGAAAAGTATGGAACCACAAACTTCAGAGGTGAAGTACAATCAGATCCTCATGCATCACAGTATGACTTAGATAAACTTCAAAAAGGATGGTTTGTGCCTGAGCTAGCAGATCTGGACCAGCGAAATCCTATACTTGCGGAGTACCTCATACAAAACTCAATTTGGTGGATCGAGTATTCAGGAGTAGATGGCATTCGTATGGATACCTACGTCTACCCATATAAAGAGTACTTATCTCGTTGGGTAGAAGCCGTTACCTCCTCCTATCCAAATTTCAATATCGTTGGCGAAGCTTGGGTTGAACGTGTAACACATGAGTCTTACTGGCAACAAGACATCCCTGGACAAAATGATGGCTACAACTCTAAACTACCAAGTGTAACAGATTTTCAAATCATGTTTGCATTGGACCGAGCTATGGTCGATGATTTTGGTTGGAAAAATGGACTCTCCGAACTCTACTATGCTATCTCACAGGATCGTCTTTATTCTGACCCTAATCAAAACGTGATTTTTATTGACAATCACGATATTGAGAGATTTTATACTAAAGTTGGTGAAGACGCTGATCTATTCAAGATGGGATATGCTTATTTGATGACAACACGAGGAATTCCACAAGTATACTATGGTACAGAACTAATGCTCGCGAATTCTCCTGTAGAAGGAGATGGACGAAAAAGAGTAGATATGATGGGAGGATGGCCTGGAGATGAAAGATCTGTATTCACTGAAGATGGAAGAAATGCAACGGAGCAGGAGGCTTTCGAATATGTAAAGAAAATTACCAACTGGCGCAAAAACTCATCTGCAGTACATAATGGAAGGCTCACTCATTTTATTCCTGAAGACAATACCTACGTTTACTTCAGGCATACAGAAAGCGAGGCTGTAATGGTTGTAATGAACCGCAATGAAGAATCTAAATCATTTAAGCGTGATCGCTTTGCTGAAATCTTAGACAACTACAATTCCGGTATCAATATAATTAGTGGTAATACCATTGATGTTAATTCTGACTTCCAAGTTGGCCCAAAACAAACCGCTGTTTTTGAACTCAAAAAGTGAGTTTCAAAATATAATTAGGTAAAATTTCTAGTTCATTATCAGGTAATGACCTCATGTCATCTACCCAATGTTTTTATTCAGTTTGTAGTACAACAAAAAAGTAATACTATGAATGACAAAGAGAAATTTAAAATCATGGTCCAACTCGCTTTGGTGGACAATCAATTTGAAGATACAGAGCGAAATTTTATTCATAACCTCGCGAAACAAAGCAGCCTTTCAACCGAAGAATTAGATGAGATTATTCTGGATGAGTTGAAAAAGAAATCTTTTGAATTGAATTTCAGTTCACAATTAGGTTTTGACTCCAAGATTGAGATTCTTGCCGACATGGTTCGCGTGATGAAATCGGATGGCAAAGTCTATTTAAGTGAAATTAAATTTTGTGAGATGATAGCGAAAATGTTTGGCTTCAAAGAAAAATCCATCGGTATGCTATCAAAGATGCTTAAAAACGATGGCTCAGCAGATTGGCCCAAACTTAAGGACAATATGGAACGTATGGTTAAATAACCAACAAGCAATTTCAATTGGGGAACCACCCCCCTTTCTTTTATTCAAAGTATACTTTAGCTCTCTCTTCACCATACTTTCTACGCACCAAAAAGGTTTACTATTTAATTTCCTGACTTCCATTCATGTAACTTCATTCGCTCGAACAGGATTTTACAATTAATTTAGATCCTTAACCTTTTATTTAATCTAATGCGTTACTTATTACTAGCACTACTTACTATGGTAAGCTCGGTAGCACTGGCTCAAGACGAAAAAAAAGCTGAGACAGACACCACCAAAGAAAAGAAAGCAACCAAGGAGTTGCCTCTCGAACCAGAAAGAACCCTACGTCTCAAGACTAACGAGGGAACATGGATTTCCCTGGACGTACACCCAAATGGACAAGAAATTATCTTCGATATGATGGGTGATCTTTACACACTGCCAATTACTGGAGGTAAAGCGACACAAGTCACCTCAGGAATGGCTTTTGATGATCATCCGAGATACAGTCCTGACGGAAATTCGATTGTATTCTCATCTGACAGAAGCGGATCAGAGAATATATGGACGCTTGATTTAACAGATGAAGAAGCCGAACCAAAGCAAATCACAAAGGATCGAGATAAGTACTATCAAGCTGCTGAATGGTCAAATGACGGAAACTACATTTTTGCGTCTAAAGGAATTCGTACACTGAAAATTCACATGTATCACAAAGATGGTGGAGGCGGAATTCAAATCATCAAAAAGCCAGATGCTTTGCAGGCAATTGAACCCGCGTTTGGAAAAGATGATCGTTACTTATGGTTTTCGAGAAGATTTGGAGCATGGAACTACAATGCACAAATGCCGCAATATCAACTTGCCACTTACGATAGAGAAACCGGCGAAATTGCTGGACAGACAAATCAATATGGATCAGCATTCGCTCCAACTCTTTCTTCTGATGGTAAATGGTTGGTTTATGCCTCGAGATACAATACTGAAACAGGCCTAAGAAAAAGAAATCTTGCCACAGGAGAAGAGGATTGGTTGGCTTACCCAGTAAGAAGGGACGATCAAGAATCTAGAGCAAGACTTGGAGT
>CAZWLS010000061.1:0-8785 GCA_964634415.1 uncultured Roseivirgaceae bacterium
TCCTTTTCTTTCTTTTCTAATGACAGTGAGTCTTCCAATTCCATCTCATGGGTAATGTCTTCTACTTCCGAGTCGAATGTTTCATCATTAGAGGAAATTATAAGTGTAGGCTCTTCGATAGATTCTTCACTAGCTTGATATTCTTCCAACTTGGAAGCTTGTGAATCGATGTTTTTGAAAAGTGATTTATGATCTTCTAATATTTCTTGATCATTTTCATTCCCTTCAAGCATTTTGAAAACAAGCTTCTTTAATTCTGCCATATCTGACTTCATATCAAAGAGAACTTTATATAAAATGTCTCTCTCAGTAAAATTATCCTTGTTGTCCTCTTTGCTTACCAAAGCTGGAAGATTACTACCAGTTCTAGGTAGATATGTTTGCAGTTGATCTAAAGAGATTTCTCTATCAATGCTTAATACACTTATTTGCTCAACAAGGTTCTTAAGCTGTCTTATGTTTCCTGGAAAACGATGTGCTTTAAGATATCCTTTTGAATCATCCGATAGAACAATCGGTGCTGTCTTATAGTTTTCAGAAAAATCGTAAGCAAACTTTTTGAACAAGAGTACAATATCCTCGCCACGTTCACGCAAAGCAGGTACGTAAATTGGGACAGTGCTTAATCTATAGTACAAATCCTCTCTGAACTTCCCTTTGCTGACAGCGTCAAGTAGATCAACGTTAGTCGCTGCAATTACGCGGACATCTGTTTTTTGAACCTTAGATGAACCTACCTTGATAAATTCTCCATTTTCAAGAACTCTAAGTAGTCTTGCTTGAGTACTTTGGGGCATTTCTCCAATTTCATCGAGGAAGATTGTACCTCCATTCGTAACTTCAAAGTATCCTTTACGCTCTCCGGTGGCTCCGGTAAATGCGCCTTTCTCGTGACCAAATAGCTCAGAATCAATAGTTCCTTCAGGGATGGCACCACAATTTATTGCTATAAATTGGCCGTGCTTTCTATGAGATAAACTATGTATAATTTTAGAGAATGATTCTTTCCCGGCTCCACTTTCTCCAGTGATTAAAACACTCATGTCAGTAGGGGCTACCTGCATTGCTACTCGAATAGCATTGTTGAGTTTGTCAGAATTCCCAACAATTTCAAATCGTTGCTTTATAGCCTGAACTTCAGAATCAATTTTTAAACTCATACTAATTCACCAAAAAGGGTGGCTGCGGTACAATCTGTTACCTTAACATTGACATAAGTACCCTTAGGAACGTCAGCATCAAATATGATTACCTTATTGGCACTGTTTCTTCCTTGCATCTTTTCTTTAGACCTTTTACTAGTTCCCTCAACGAGAACCTTGAAACTCTTTCCTACGTCTAACTTATTTCTTTCTAAGGATATTTTTTGCTGCTTATCTATAATTTCCTGTAGTCTTCTCTTTTTAGTTTCCAAAGGAATATCATCCTCATATTTCTTGGCAGCCAACGTTCCTGGTCTTTCAGAATAGAAAAACATATATGAGAAATCGTATTTAACATAGTCCATTAAGGAAATTGTTTCTTTATGTTCCTCTTCTGTTTCGGTGCAAAATCCTGCAATCATATCAGAGCTGATGCCGCATTCGTCGCCAATAATATCTCGTATTGCATCTACTCTACCAATATACCATTCTCTGCTATAGGTTCTATTCATCAATTCTAAAACACGAGAATTCCCACTCTGAGCTGGAAGGTGAATGTAGTTACAAATATTCTCATACTTTTTCATTGTATGCAGAACTTCATCAGTAATGTCTTTTGGATGAGAAGTAGAGAATCTAACTCGTAAATCTGGATCTATCTGAGCCACCATTTCAATTAGATTCGCGAAAGTAACTATATCAACATCCTCTTTTTTGTTCAACCGAGCTTTGTTGTTCTCTTCTGCAGACCATTTATATGAATCAACGTTTTGGCCAAGCAATGTAACTTCTCTATATCCATTTTTAAATAATTCAATTGCTTCGTTTACAATTGATTGTGGATCACGACTTCTTTCTCTCCCTCGAGTAAACGGGACAACACAAAATGAGCACATATTATCACAACCACGCATGATAGAGATAAACGCAGAAACACCATTAGAATTTAGACGTACAGGAGAAATGTCTGCATAAGTTTCTTCTCGAGAAAGGAATGTATTTATACCTTTTTGACCTTCCTCAGCTTGCTTTACCAATTTAGGTAAATCTCTATATGCATCTGGTCCTAATACAAGATCTACAATTTTTTCCTCTTCTAAGAGCTTTGATTTAAGCCTTTCGGCCATGCATCCAAGCACTCCAACGGTCACTTCACGGTTCTTTTTCTTAACTCCATTAAAAAAGTTTAGTCTATTTCGAACCGTTTGTTCTGCCTTTTCTCGAATAGAGCAGGTATTTATAAGAATAACATCAGCATGTTCTGGAGAAGATGTGGTCCCAAATCCCTCTTTTTTTAGAATAGATGTAACTATCTCACTATCAGAGAAGTTCATTTGGCATCCATAACTTTCTATATATAGTTTTCTCTTAGACTTACTATCATCATCAATGGTAGTCTTAAACTCACAAGATTCTTCTTGATGCTTCTCTTCTTCGAGTAAGTCTATATCTGCTATCAATCCTTGCATCCTGCAAAGATAGAAACAGTCGTGACATTTTGTCAGCTTTCTTAGAATAGAATTTAGTCTAGTTTTAAAAGAAAAATGGCATTAGAAATTGAGGTAAGGGGATTTAAACCTAAGTATGGTAATGATTGTTGGTTTGCTCCCAATAGTTCACTGATAGGAGAAGTGGAAATGGGTAATGACTGTACAGTTTGGTTTGGAGCAGTGGTTAGGGGTGACGTTAATTACATTCGTATAGGCAATAACACCAATATTCAAGACAATGTTACAATTCATGGAACTTATCAGAAATCAGGAACAACAATAGGCAATAACGTTTCAATTGGCCATAATGCCGTAATTCATGGGTGTACAATTGAAGATAATGTGCTCATTGGTATAGGAGCAATAATTTTGGACAATGCTGTGATAAAATCAGGATCTATTATTGGAGCTGGAACGGTTGTACTTGCAAACACAGTCGTTGAAGAAAATTCAGTTTACGGAGGTATTCCTGGAAAAAAGTTAAAAACAATGGATGTTGAGAACAAAGAAATGCTATCAAGAATAGCTGGCAATTATTCAATGTATGCCGGATGGTTTAAAGAGAATAGAAAATGAATGTTATAGTTAAAATAGTGCTATCAGCTTTGGCCGTAATTGTTGCAGCTTATCTTTTGCCAGGTATATATGTAGATGGTTTTTTCACTGCTATTGTGATTGCCATTGTTTTGTCACTGCTAAATGCAGTGGTAAAACCATTATTGATCCTTCTTACGCTTCCGATTACATTATTAACGCTAGGAGTATTTCTACTAGTGATAAATGCTATAATTATTTTGTTGGCTGATTCTCTTATAGCTGGTTTTGAGGTCCATAATTTTTGGTGGGCACTAATTTTTAGTCTACTGTTGTCTCTAATTAATTCGCTGTTCTCAGATCTTAGAAAAGAACATCAGAAGTAAACCGGGCATTGAGGATCCTTCTTATAGTTTCTAAGCTTCACACGGTAGTTTAACATTATTTCGTGTGTTCCTCTTGAATGGTTATTTAGCGAATTAACGGTAGCGTCATAAGCATATCCTATTCTGAAATTTTCATTCAATATTAGTTGGGTTAAGAATACTATTGCATCCCCACTTCTATAAGAAACTCCAGCATATGCAATACCATCAAAAATAATTGTAGCATTTAAATCCCACCCCAAAGGATTCTGTTCTTGAAATCTTAATAGGGCAGAAGGGCTGAATTTTATATTTTGGTTAATATCAAAAATGACTCCTCCAGTAGCATAATAATATCTACTTTCTTTAGCATCCGAGGTGGTACCATCAGCTTGCACTTGAAACAAGCTGTTTTCTAAGATATAAGGAACAGATATTCCTGCATACATTCTTGGATTGGCAAAATAAATACCTGTTCCAAAATTTGGAGTAAATCTTGTAGGTGTCCCCGTCAGGAGTTCATCTTCTTGATTTAAAATATTTAATTCATCAAAATTGGATCTTCTATTATCAAATCCTCCAGAAAGACCCATAGCTAAGATACCTGCACTTGTCTTGATTTTATAGGCTCCGCTGAGGTACACTGCGGATTCTTTATGTACGCCTATAACATCTTGTGATGCCTGTAACCCTAGTCCTATTTGATTTCCATAAAACGAGCTATGTACAGCAAAAATATTCGAGACGGGTGCGCCATCGACATTTATCCATTGCTTCCTGTGTAGAAAACTAGCACTCAGAATATTTAAACTTCCTGCATAGGCCGGATTAAGAGATAGCCCATTAAACATGTATGTAGACATTACCGGCCTTTGCTGAGCAAGAGCCACATAACTAGTGCAGAAAATCAATATAGCAACTAAGATCTTTTTCATTTGTACATCTAAAGTTATCTAACTAATTCCAAAAATCCTTGAATTGGATCACTTCCATTGCCCAAATCAATAATGTAGAAGTAGGTTCCGGCAGGTAATCTTTGCGATCCGAGTGTGTTTCCAGTGTTTGCATTACCTTCAAACCTAACAGATCCATTGTCATAGCCTTCCACCTCAAATATTCGTTGTCCAGCTCTATTAAATATTTGGACATTATTGTTAGGGAAGTAGTCTATACAATCAATTAAGAAGAAATCATTTTTACCATCAGCATTCGCAGAAACCCCATTATAAACTGTTATTGATGTTTCAATTGTGAAAGACGCTGAATACTCACACCCATTTTCAGCGGTAAATGTGACTGTATAATCACCTGGATATGCATCAATCAATCTAGAGTCATCGCCTACAGTATTTCCGTTTTGATCTTTCCAAACATAGTCTGTTGCAAGCTGGAATTCTTCGAAGCTAATTATTGCAGTACCTGTGAATTGATTGGTTGATCCATCTTCTGTTCTCAAACAAACTGAATTATTGAGTACAACTTCATATACCGGATCAACAACTTCATATCCAATCTCCACGGAAGTAAATGCTGATTCACATCCAGTTGCAAGATTCGTTGCTCTTACCAGATAAGTAGTTGTATCCAAATTGAATACTTCTGACCCGGTAGCATATGGATTACTCATATCGTTTGGATCAAACCACTCAAATAGGAAGTTATTGGTAACTCCATCAACATTAGCAATCGCACTACCATTTGCAAACTGACAGTTATTTCTTCCATTATTCACAAGAACGAATGGATCGCTAGGTGTTTCAGCAAGATTCTGGATTTCAAAGATTTCTTCAGAAATACAACCGGTAACTACATGTGTAAGAACTAGTCTGTACATTCCGGCATCCAATTCGTCAACGAAGAATGTAGTATCCAATCTAACATTGGATGCATCAAACCACTCAATATTAACCGTTGATAGATCTGGAACATCTACAGAAGCAAATCCATCTTTTACATCAAAGCAAACTGTAACATCACTACTAGAAAGGGTGTAATCAGGACTACTTGTTCCGTCTTCAATAGTAACTTCAACTGCTTCAGATTGACAGAAGTTGTCAATATCATCAATTACATATACTACATATTGCCCATCTGCTAGTCCTTCAACCAATGTTCCGGTAAAGTCGGCATTTGCAGGATTAGGATTGGTGCCTACCGTAGCAAGATCACCAATAAACCAATAATAACTGTAGTCTGAAATAGCTCGCCCAGGCGCAAGAGTAATTACTGAAACAGCTGCCTTACCATTTGGAAATGTACAACTCGTATTTGCTGAAGTGGATGTTGAAATTGCAATTGGATTTGGAATATTATCCGTCATTTCATAAGTCTCAACAGAGATACATCCAGTAGTGTTATTCGTTACTTCAACAGTATAGAAACCAGCGGCAAGGCCAGAAACTTCATTAGTATTTTCTCCTGCTAAATTGCTTCCTCCAGTATAATCATCAGAGGTCAACGGGTCGCTTGTGTCATTACCAAAGAACCATTCAAAGTCATAAGTGCCATTTTCTGGTTGACCATCTGCTAGAACTAGTAGTCTACCATTTGGATTACCAGGATCACAATTACTTTGGAAGTCAAAGTCGTCTAATTCAATTGCTGGATATGTCAGATTTTCACCAACCTCAACTTCGAAAGGAAGGGTTGTGCAATTAACAATATTATTAGTACCAATAACCCAATATACTCCGGCAGCGGCAGTCACATATGGAGCACCAGCGTTACCAGTAAATATTGGAGTAGGACTTCCTACAGTTGGATCAACGTCATAATAATCAAAGTCGTAGTCTGAGACATTATCTCTATCTACACTTGTTACTGTAATTGTACCATTTCCTGGAGTACAATTTGTAGCATCGATTATATCAATAGCTAAAATTGAAACTTCTGTTGGCACATTAGGTAATTCAAATTCTTCAAGACTTATACAACCTGTTGAAATTCTAGTAATCTCTACAGTATAAGTATCGGCTGCTAACCCTGAAATATCTGATGTTGTTACTCCTGCAGGTGTTGAACCGTTGCCAGGATCAATACCATCTGCTAAAGCTGTTCCAGTACCAGATCCTAGGTACCACTGGAACGTGTAATCGGGATCAGTATCATCGATACCTGATGTTGTTCCAACTGTAGCAGTTGCTCTCAAGGTTCCATTTGGAGTAGCTCCAGCAGCGCATGTTGAATCTGCAACTTGCAATGAAATACTGATAATAGGACGCAATACATTGTCAATTACTTCAAATTCTAATGGATCTGAGAAACAATCAGAATCTATCTTTCTGACTATTGCGAAATATGTTCCTGCTTCAAGTTCAGTATGAATGAAGTTAGTATTATCACCGTCTCCGTCAGCAACCTGAGATCCGGTATTGCCGGCTGTTGCATCTCCGATATTGTCATATACTTCCAATTGGTAATTACCAGCCATTGCCGTTTGATCGAAAGTGTTGCCATCAAACGTTGTTTCGAGCAATTCAAAAGATCCTATATCTACTGGAGCCCCATCATTATCGTCATCACATATGTTATTTTCAACAACTGCAAAATCAGAGATACTTGGGTTAATAGGAACATTGGTAATCGTGTATGTTCTAACTATATCACAAGATGTAAGGGTGTTAGTTACTGTAACTTGATAATCTCCTGCAGCTACTCCAGATAAGGTCGCCTCGTTATCAGTAACCCCAACTGCTCCACCTCCTGCGATTTCCCACAAGAAAGTAAAATGATCAGTGTGATCAAATTGACTATCTACCAATACTTCGAGTCCGCCAGCGTTTACTCCACCACCGCAATCTTCATCAGGTATCATTTCGATCAATGCTACCTGAGGATTTCTGACTGAATCGCTCACATTAATGATTGCTGTTGTTGCAATACATCCTGTAGTTGTATTTTCAGCTATTACAAAGTAATCATCAGCTGCAAGATTAGTGAAGGAAATAGATGTTGCTACTGGATTTGTAAATGGAGAACCAACTAGAGGAGCACCAGCAACGGATCCTTGAGTAATTCTAATTTCGAAATCAGTCAAGTCACCAGTGGAAACATCTGCATCATTAATAATTAATGTACCACTATTACCAATACATAAAGTATCTGGAGCAGTTCTAGCTTGAATAGACACATCATCAAGTGTTGGGATGTCATCCATCGAACCTACATTGAAGACAGCAGTAGAAGTACATCCTTCATTACCTGTTCCAGGAGTGTCTCCCAAATCCTTAATAATAACTACGGAATAATCACCTTCAGCAAGGTCAGATAAGGTAGTCAATGTGCCATTTGCAGTAGCTGATCCTCGACTTCCGGCATCTATAGGGAAGATTTCATTTCCAGCTGCAATTGCGCCTCTATACCAAGTAATTGTGAAATCAGTAGGGGTGGCAGCTACTCCATCATCTGTAATTGAAATTGCCACGGATCCATCACCTACGTTACCTGTGTTATCACAATAAGTATCTTGAACAATTGCGCTTGCAAGATTAATAATAGGATTTACCGTTTCATCCTCGATGATAAACTCGATGAAGTCTGCAGCAGCTTGCGCACAACCAGTACCGTTTACAGCGGCGGTATTCGTTATTTGTACGTAGTAAGTATCCGGAGCAAGTCCAGCTACTTCATTAGCCCCTGCATCACCATTGTTAAATCCTACTACTAGCGCATCGGCCAGTGGCGTAGTACCATCACTTTCGAACCAATCGAAAGTATAGTCTGTGAGTGCATAGTCACCACCAGAGATGGTAGTTGTAGCACCTCCAGGTCTAGTTTCAGTGATGTCAAGTATTTCGAACGATCCATTATCTGGGTTACAATCATCAGAAGGCTCGATGTTGAAATCTACCCCTGCAGTAGTACCCACAGAAATTGTAGTGTTGAACTGCTCGATAGTTACTGACTGCAGCGTGCTGATACAGCCATCACCCGGCGTGGTGTTGTCTTCGATTCTCACGAAGTAAGTACCTGCCGGCAGTTGATCTACGACGCTGTTGTTAACAGAGAATGCCGGAGCGGCTACAGCACCTGTACCGTCTAGAGGCTGAGTTTCGAGTGCATCTTCGAACCAACTGATAGTGTAATCAGCAGGAGCAGCAGATCCATTCGTGATAGTAAGCGTAGCTTGCCCCGTAGGAGTGAAGGTAGCGTCATCACAAACGATATCCTGAGCAGTCTGAGCTACAGTGAACGTAGGGATTACCGTTTCATCCTCGATGATAAACTCGATGAAGTCTGCAGCAGCTTGCGCACA
>CAZWLS010000061.1:8885-11954 GCA_964634415.1 uncultured Roseivirgaceae bacterium
CGATATCCTGAGCAGTCTGAGCTACAGTGAACGTAGGGATTACCGTTTCATCCTCTACTTCTATTTCGAATACTGGAGTTTCACATGTTTTGGCAACTTGGGTTGCTTCAACGAAATAAGTTCCAGCTGCAAGTCCAGAGACACTGTTGGCTCCTTGGTCTCCATTGTTAAGACCTCCGTCAACAAATGCATCTGCTAGTAGCACATTTCCTGCATTTCCTGGATCTATGTATGTAGTATACCATGTAAATTCATAGTCTGCGACATTATCAGTAATGTCAGCGTCATTAATGATGATTGAGCCATCCAAAGGATTACAATCCTGATTTGGTGCAATAGTCGCATTAGTAATTTCATGTTGCTCAGGATTATGACCAACCGTCAATGTCGTAGCAACTTCACAACTGTTAGGAGTATTGCCTGCTCCCCCGAGTCGCTGAACTGTAACTGTATAATCACCTGGGTTTAAGTTTGTTGGATTAGAGGTAGCAGTTTCGGTTAATATGTCCTCTGTTAAAACTGTAAATGCATCGGCGTCTCTAACCCAAGTAAAACGATATCCATTTGGTTGTTGATCTAAAGCAGGGTTTAAGTTTTCAGCAGGATCTTCTATTACAGTTAATGATAGAGCTCCATTTCCAGCCGTAATATCACAGTTCGTGTTATTAGTAATGATATTACTTTCTAAGATTGGCTCATAAGCCAGGTCTAGAATTTCTTCGTCCACAGACGCAGCAGTCCAACAATTTGAGGTCGATCCAGGGTTAAATGCTGGATTATTAATTTCTTGAGCGATGGCTACATAATCTCCAGCAGGTAGGTCAGGGAATTCGGCTTCATCACCTGCGTTTAGCACAGGTCCAGCACCACTTGCAAGAGGAGTTCCATTACCATCAAGACGGTCTCCAGTTAAGGGATTATATGTATATGGGAATACTCGGCCTTCAAATGTGTATGCTGTAAATCGATCAGCAGGAACTCCATTTCCAGCATATAAGAATATTGTATACTGAGAAATATCATCAAATTCATTTAGGCCAGTTGCATATCCGAGGTTGTTTATTGCTGTTATTGTAGCAGTTTCTGTGGATGTTGTTCCTGTAAGTACGTCAGCATTAGCAAGCGCTGCAGAGCCATCGTCTAATGTAACTTGAACTTCGCCTGTAAACTGGTCGGCTCCAATAATACCAGTAGCACCACTTGGCGCAGCTGTAAATGCCTCACCAACAGTGAATTGCCCACTTTGAGGTGACACTGTTAAGATGATGTTATCAGCTAAACCAACTCTAGCAGCACCATTATCGGGACATTCAGTTACATTGTCAATGGTCAGTGTAGTTGTTACCTGTTGTCCTGAGAACCCTAAGTCAAAGGTTTCAAAATATCGACATCCGGTTGCTTGATCGATCATCACAACAGTATAAAGTCCGGAGATTATTCTATCAAGAGTAGTTGTACCTCCAACGTTTGTATCTCCGTTATCAGAAACTATAACTGAATTTCCTGGAGAAGGATTTGATACTAGAAAATCTCCCGTAATTAGGGCAGCTGTAGATCCAGTAGTCTCCAAGGTTGCATAATCTTGTGCTCCTTCATACCATTCAAATGTGAAGTTCAAGCCACCTCCATCTGCATTTGGTGCTCCAGCTCCCAATGCAGTAATTTCGGCTGTGATTCTTCCATTTTCACCATCACAACTACTAGGAATTATATTGGCAGTGAATTCTATAGTTGGTTTATATGGAGAGACTTCGTCGGCAACTGTTACCGTTTCGATTGCACTGACACAACCTGTTTGAGTTTCTGAAATAACAACCGTGTAATCTCCTGCAGCTAAACCACTTACTGTATTTGTCGTCACATTGGTCGGTGTAGATAAGTTTCCTGGATCAACTCCTTCAGCTAATTCGTTACCAACAGTAGCACTAGTTCCAAAATACCATTGATATGTAAAGTTTGAACTAACACCAACAGGAGGTCCTGCAGGGGTAAAAGTTAGGCTTGGGGTAACAGAAACTTGACCATTTGCAGGATAACAATCTGAATGATCACCACTTGATGAAGATCCAACAGTCAATGATGGGGCAAATTCTCCAATTACTACTTGAGCTGTTTCCGTACATAAAGTTGCGTTATCAGTGATTAGGACAGTATATGTTCCGTGTAATTGATTGTCAATTTGATCATCGGTATCAAAAGGGGACCCTGCTGTTCCCGTACCAACATACCATTCAAAAGAATAGTTAGTGTTGGCACCCTCAGCAACAGTTAGTGTAGCACTACCTATAGGATTAGCTACGTCACAACTGAAATTATCTTGCAATACTTGCGTAGTAGGGGTAATTGTTGGCAGATTAATACCAATAGTCACGTTAGCGGTTGCGCTTACACAACCAGTGATTAGGTCAGTAACGATAAGTATGTAGTCACCATCTTCTACACCAGTATTACCTGAGGCATCATCATCAAGAACAGCATCATCATCGATTTGTGTACCCGGAGCTGCCGCAGTAGCCCAGAAGAAGCTGTAATCGGAAAGGGCTAATCCTTGCCCAGTAATGTCAGCAAGAGCTACAGTAGCTGTACCTGTGAAGCTTCCAGGCGTACAAGAAGTGTTATCTGTAGTGTTAGCGTTGATGGTAGCTACATCGAGTGTAGGATCTACGGTAGCATCAACGATAGCGAAAGGATGGTCGATTGTACATCCGGAGTTTTCATCAGTGATTGTCATCACATAGTTACCAATCGGCAATCCAGATACAGTAGTAGTAGTAACTGCTGCATTGTTGTAAGCTACATCAGCAAATCCACCGGTAGATCCATCATTGGCAATAGCTGTACCTCCCGAAGTTTCAAGCGCGAAAGCGAATGTTCCTGCTCCCGTACCACCAGTAGGAGTAAGAGTTACTGCTCCATTAGCGTCAGGGTTCGCCGCATCGTTTAGTGCAGGATCACAGACAGAGTTGCCAGTAAGTCCAGATTCTCCGGCGCCAAGGGTAGGTTGTCCTGAGTTGATAGTCACGTTAGCGGTTGCGCTTACACAACCAGTGATTAGGTCAGTAACGATAA
>CAZWLS010000061.1:12054-16103 GCA_964634415.1 uncultured Roseivirgaceae bacterium
CAGGATCACAGACAGAGTTGCCAGTAAGTCCAGATTCTCCGGCGCCAAGGGTAGGAGGAGCAGCGTCGATAACTACGACCAAAGTGTCAGAGGAACATCCTAAGGTAGAAGTAGCTACAACCTTATATGTATCATCTATTACTCCAGAAAGATTTTCAGTACTGCTTCCAGTAATAGGTGCTCCATCTGTAACTTGAGTCCCATCTGAATAGAACCAGTCATAATCATAAGTCCCAGCAGGACTCGCCGTTACAGATGCTGCGCCATTGTATGCTGAAGGCATACAATTTGTGTTATCTGTTGGAGTTCCATTTAACGATAAAGTAGGGATTGTTTGATTTTCAGAAAGTATAAAATTCTCTGTTGCTGGACAGTCTGTATTGGTATGGGTAACTACCAAAGTGTATTCATCAGCAACTAAACCAGATACTTCAGCGGTTTGTGAACCAGTCGGTACTGAACCATTTGCAGCAGCTACACCATCAACTAAATCAACTCCGTCCAATTGCCACTGAAACGTGAATCCAGTAATGTCATTAGTGCCTGGAGGGAAGTCTGGATTATTATCAACATATGCACTTAATTCACCATTTCCTGTTCCACAATCAGTTTGAGCTGCATCTTCTGTTATTATAATGTTAGGAATGTAAGGATCATCAGCAATGGTCAATGTAAGTTCGACGGTTTCGCAACCAGTTGTTATATGCTCAGCAACAACTGTGTAGTCTCCTGCTGGTCTATCACTTAAATCGTTATCACCAACTGTTGGCCCTGTAATTATTGGATCTGAAGAATCATCCCCATCATACCATGTAAAGCTGTAGTTACTAATTACATCACCTTGAATAGTAACTGATAGAAATCCATTTGGAGCTGCTGGGTCACAAGAAGAATTATCTATAACAGTTTGCGCAGTAGCGAAAGCTGGGATTACAGTAATATCATCAACCACAATATCTTCAAAAGCTGAACATTGAGTGTCGTCATTGGTAACTCTTATTCTGTAATCACCAGGAGCTAGTCCTGTGAATGTGAATGGAACTGATCCGTCAGCAATTGTTTCGTCTGATCCTATTTGTGAGCTGAATGAATGTCCATCAAAAATTTCATATGTATATGTTGCAGGTTCAGAAGTAGGCATTGAGGCTGTTACATCAACACTACCTGCATCATTATCACAATTTGCATCATCAGTAACTATGGTGGCTATTACAGGTTCATCTTGAGCTCTATCTATTGTGAATGGAATTTCGACATTACCACATCCTGTTAGATTATCAAATACAACCAAAACATAATCTCCGTCATCTAGATCTCCAAAAACACCGGTTGTGTTTATGAAGTCTGCATTGCCAGATACTGTAGACCCTTCGTACAATTCAAATCTGTATGGGAAAAGGACGAATGAAACAGTGTCTACGAAGTTACCAACTGAAGTATTTCCTCCAGCAGTAGAAACCGCTTCGAATTGGAATCGTGTAGTGAATTGATCAGTCGGAATTGTATACTCTCCTTCATAAAATGCCCATGACGTATTTCCAGTTGAAAAACTTCCTTGAACTACTTCAGCTCCGGGCTCTCCAATGTTTACAGAAATTTCATCAGTTCCCGCTCTGCCTTTATGAGCAAACGACCAGTTCAATAATGAACCAGGAACCGTCGCCAAATCGAAATATAATGCCGCAGTTTGATTCGCATTTATTTCTGCAAATTGGTCTCCATGAAAAGCATCATGAATTGAACCACTGACTGTATTGTTGTTATGCCATATTTCAATTCTTTGATCTCCTGCAGTTGTACTCCATCCGTTAATAAAGTCTTGTTGGTAAGTCTTAATTCTGCCTCCGTCAAAAGACTGTGAATGATCATTATTAGTAAGAATATCTAACTCTTCAAAACTGCTGTTAATGTTACCGATTGAAACAGTAGTTACATCCGATGGCACTACACCTGATGCATCTATCGAACCTAAAACAGCAACATCACAGCTATTTATATCATTTACAATTAAGTTACCTGGAGTTACTGTAAGTGACCCTGGGTTATCATCTACATCAATTGTTTCTACTTTGAAGCAACTTGTACTATTATCTGTCACCCTCACGGTGTAAGTACCTCCTTCTAGCCCTCCAAGTTCGTATGGATTATCACTTACTAAGAATGCTCCAGGTGCTGCTGTGCCAGGAAGAGCATTACCAGCAAGTGTGTTAGCACCTAAAAACCATTCAAAAGTAAAACCGGTAACCGTCCCGCCACCATCTCCATCAGCACTTATTATTCCGTTTCCAGCTACACATGATGAGTTATCTTGAACAAGAGTTAGGGTAGGGTCTGGAGCAATAGAATTATCATTTAAGGTGACTGTCACTGGATCAGAAACACAACCTGTATCATCATCAGTAACAACTATTGTATATTCTCCATCTGATGTTACAGTATAAACGGCACCTGTAAAGTCAGCTGCTGGTTTAACCCCACTTCCATCATACCAATCGAATGTGTATCCAGCCGTGCCGCCATCAATATCCGCTGAAAGTTCTCCAGTACCACCGCATGTTGTGATATGTGTTATTGCAATATTAGGGGCGTTGACTGCTTCAGTATTCGTTGTAACTTCAACCAGTGCGGTATTCGTACACCTTGTTTGAAGATCAATTACATCTACCGCAAATTCTTTAGCTAAGAGATTCTCAATGATATTACCGGTTGCAAAAACAGTGTTAGTTATATCATCATTATCTCTCCAGTTAAATTCATAACCGTCAGCAACTTCCAAGGTATCTAGCGGACGATTGTCAGTATCATTAGCTGGGAATGTGCCTTGTTCTGTTTGAGTATAGACAAAAGCGCCAACTGATCCGTCAGGGGTATCACATTGAGTTAGCGGACTAATTTCATATGCCCATACATGTACAGTAGGAGTAGTTCTTAAAATTTCTATTTCAACTGTATCAGAATAACATTCTGTGGTTTCAAAGTAACCAATTACATTGTATGTGCCATCAGGCATCTGCGAGAAGGTACTTGAATTATTTAGAATTGTACTGAAGGTGGCGTCAGCAGCATCGTACCAGAAGAATTCGAATCCATCAGGTTCTGTAAATTCTGCAACTATATCAGGTCCAGTCCCATTAATTGAGATATTGTCAATGTAGTGAAACTCTGAACTGGAAGTGTTGTGCAATTCAGCAGTAATAACAAGGATTGAGTCTGACCCATCAGTATTCAGATTAGACAAAAAAGCTTGGGCGTAAGTGAAATCTCCAACTTGAAATCCATTTGTAAACTGTCCAGTCGCTGAAATAGCATTTGAGCGATCTCTAATTTCATAAGTAACCCTTATGAAATCTCTCCATTGCCCAGACTCTTCTTGGTTACCATTTTCAAACAAATCCATTGTAACATTTACATCTGTATGTCCTGAAATATCGATGTCTTCCGATGTCCAAGTGACAAGCCCTGCATCATTACTTGTTCCAATGTCATTACCATGAAACATCTTAGAGCCATTATAACTCGTAACACCATATGCACCTGGATTTTCAGTTCCCGGATCTGATGTCCATCCAGTTTCATCTGTATCAGATTGAGCACCATTAGAACGATCTTCAAAATTTTCAACCCAGAAAGTTTCATTACCACCTGGGGTAGGTCCGAAGTAGTATGCTCTAGCTTGTCCGTTGTCTGGAACAAGAACGGTGTTGCCTCCACCATCTACATATGAATCAACACACTTCCTGTTGTCGAATAACTTTTCTACTGTTAAACCAAAAGTTTGGAATCCGACAAGCGTACTTTGAATGTTATTGCCTGTCTCACATTCTGGGATTGTCGCTGTAGGAAGGGGTACTGATAATGGAGGGGTTCCGCCATTATCATTTATCACCACAAATAATTCAAACTCGCCTCCGATTCCACTGAATGTTTGGGTAATGGTGAGTGTCTCACCAACTTCGAAATTAATCAATAGAGCTACCTCGGTGTCCAAGAGTACACCGTCAGCAGTAGTCGGATCTCCTGCATAGTATGAAACAGGTAAACTACCTGAG
>CAZWLS010000062.1:0-15895 GCA_964634415.1 uncultured Roseivirgaceae bacterium
GCGGGTGTTGGGTAAGTAGGTAGTAGCAGTAGCAAGTAAGAAGTAGCAGCTGTGACGAATCATCATTTCTAGAGAAGTTGGAAGGGACACATGAGTTTCCGGATAATTATACATTCAAGTTTATCGTTAAGCCTGAGCATCAGGCAAAAGTTGAGTCATTAGTGCCTGGCGCCGATGTAAGGGTGAAACCAAGCTCTGGCAATAAGTATGTAAGCATCACACTGAGCAAACAAATGGCGAGCAGCCAAGCCGTGGTAGATGTCTACAAACAAGCCAACACGATAGAAGGTATTATCGCGCTTTAAATTGAACTTTACTATGAGTTGGAAAGAAGAAGACAACAAACTAAAAAAGACCTTTGAATTCAAAGACTTTGTCGAAGCATTCGGCTTCATGAGTCAGGTGGCAATTGTTGCCGAGAAGATGGATCATCATCCAAACTGGAGTAATGTTTACAATACAGTCTCGATAGAACTTTGTACCCACGATGCGGGTGATATCGTCACAGATAATGATCACCGTTTGGCTGAAGCAATAGATAAGTTATTGAGCTAAGGTTAAAAAGTGGGTTAAATCCCTAAATTAGCTGAATGACCATCGAGCCTGGAAAACTGTACTTAGTTCCTACTCCTATCGGCAACCTCGCTGATATGACCTATCGTGCAGTAGAGGTACTCAAAGGGGTTGATCTCATCTTGGCAGAAGACACCCGTACATCTGGATTCTTACTTAAGCACTACGAAATAGGAACTCCAGCTCAAAGCTTCCATGCCCACAACGAACATAAGAAAGTTGATGAAGCAATTGAGAAACTTAAAAATGGTGTTTCCATTGCTCAAATATCGGATGCTGGTACTCCGGGAATTTCAGATCCAGGGTTTCTACTCGTCAGAGCAGCACTTGCCAATGACATACCCGTTGATTCACTACCGGGAGCAACCGCTTTTGTCCCTGCGTTAATCAAATCAGGCTTTCCATGTGAGCGATTTGTATTCGAGGGCTTTCTTCCACATAAAAAAGGCAGACAAACTCGAATAGAAGCGATGAAAGAGGAAGGCAGAACAGCTATTTATTATGAATCGCCTCATCGTTTGTTAAAAACCTTGCAACAATTCAAAGAATTATTGGGGGATCGAAACGTTTCAGTTTCCAGAGAGTTAACAAAGAAATTCGAAGAGACTGTTACTGGAAGCATTGATTCAGTGCTTGAACACTTCGGATCTAAAAGCATAAAAGGGGAATTTGTAATTATCTTGGAGGGAGCGAAATGAACTTAGAATCAATAACAGAAAAAGTAGTTTTAGTAGCTGTCGAAACAGGAGCTTTCATCAGACAAGAACGCGCACGATTTTCATATGATTCCGTAGAGTTTAAGGGAGATAGCAATTTGGTTTCATACGTAGATAAGGAATCTGAAAAGCAGATCACTGAAGGCCTGCAGCGGATACTGCCAGAGGCAGGGTTCATCACAGAAGAAGAAACCACTGCACAGGGTCAAAAAGAATTTACATGGATTATAGATCCATTAGATGGGACCACAAACTTTGTTCATGGCATCCCAAACTACTGTGTGAGCATAGGTCTTATGCACAATGGCAAGATTGTTTCAGGTGTAGTTTATGAAGTAGCCAATGATGAATGTTTCTATGCGTGGAAAGGAGGAGGAGCTTACTTAAACAAGAAATCCATTCAAGTTTCAAACGCCAGATCTTTTTCAGATTGTGTCTTAGCAACAGGTTTCCCCTACTATGAATTTGAACAACTGGATGAATATTTGAGAATACTCAATCAGCTAATGAAGGATACACAAGGTTTGAGAAGAATGGGAAGTGCTGCTGCTGATATGGCATATGTTGCCTGCGGACGCTATGGCGGGTACTTCGAATACAACCTTAATTCGTATGACATTGCCGCCGGAGTGATTCTCGTTCAGGAAGCTGGCGGTACAGTTACAGACTTTAAAGGGGGTGATGACTTCATTTTTGGACGGGAAATGGTATCAGGAGGTGAAGTTCACCCATTGCTTCTCGCAGTTATTCAAGAACACTGGTAATATTTTTTATTTATAATAGTTAGGAATCCTAAT
Organism: uncultured Roseivirgaceae bacterium; assembly: GCA_964634415.1. Taxonomy (GTDB): domain Bacteria; phylum Bacteroidota; class Bacteroidia; order Cytophagales; family Cyclobacteriaceae; genus Ekhidna. The sequence continues at coordinate 2,087 of CAZWLS010000062.1, forward strand.
TATAATATGTATGTTTGTTAAAAAGTTAGGAATCCTAATTAAAATGAATATGAAAAATCTATTATCACTTCTATTGGTCTCTACCATTAGTTGTCAGTCTTTTTCTCAAGGAGAAAATGAAAATCCAAATTTTAAAGACTCAGAAGATCTTAAGATTTCGAGTGCTGAAGTACAGTATGATCAATCCTTGGAGCTTTTTATTTTCACCATTTCTGTTGAAGGGACTGCCGGAAACTCAACGCCGACGGCAATTGGTCAACTTGATGGTGCACCGGTATTGGGCTATGTCTTTCCTACGAATCTGAAATCAACGGATGTAGGCTTTAGTCAAACGGATGGGATTGTTGCATTGGCATTAACCTCACATCCAGACTTTGATGATACGCCTCTCTGGGATGAAAATTATGACAGAAACTATGCGAATGATGGGATTGAATGGCACCCTCATTGGGTTGTGCTCGCGCAAGATGATCGCGTTGCCGGGGGCTTAGCAGTCAAGCAGTTTGATCCTGAAAAGGATGATGTGACTCTACCACCAACGAATCCTGGAATGCCAATGTATATGGACTCACCAGGCTTTCATGTAGTTACTCAAGACAATCAAATCAAGGTTGTAGTACCTCGCTATCGAGTAGGGGGAAAGCCCCAATTCAATTTTGATGGAGTTGCAGCATACATGCAAGTCAATACATCTAATGCAAATCTGCCGATGTTAGGTGTTTATGCCGTTTATAGTGTAGCATCAGGGGATTTGTCATTACCCTACACGGTTAAGAATTAACCTAACTGACATTAATTATAAGAAGAAGTTCAGCATCAATGCTGAACTTTTTTGTTGTTATTTAGAATTAATTAGGATTGCTAACTTTGATTTATGTCTAATAGTTTTGATCCCAAGTTTCAGGAGGAAGACCTCACAAGCAAAATCGTTGTGGGTATTGAGCGACTTTCCGAAGTTTTTCGGGTGTTGCTATGGGAGAAATCCAAAGAAACGGGCCTGAGCCCTATTCAAATCCAGATCCTATTATTTCTGAAAAGTCATGATCGCTCAATGGCGACTGTCAGTTACCTTTCTAAGGAGTTTAACTTGAAGAAGCCAACGATAAGCGATGCAGTCAAAGTGATGTTTGAAAAAAGGCTTATTGATAAGGAGACGGGTGAGGATGCGCGTGGTTATACCATCTCTTTGACAGCAAGAGGAGCTAGATTGGTAGATACGCTGCAAGATTTTGATTCTCCTCTTCGTAAGAGTATTCAAGGGATGGGTTTACCCGCTAATCAAGCCATTTATGATGGTTTGGTCAAAGTGATATTTAACCTCAATCAATCAGGAATCATTGAAGTACAGCGAACCTGCTATGGTTGTCAATTCTACCAAAAGGAAGCCAATTCGCATTACTGCAGCTTTATAAATAAAGGATTAAAAACAGAAGACTTACGTTTAGACTGCACTGATTTCAAATCTAAATTTGAATGAACTGGTAAGATTCTTGTAGCTTGAATCTTATCCAAAACCTCAAAAACATGAAAACACTCACTATTCTTATTGTTTTTCTGATGGCAGCCTGTGGCGGAGGAAGTACAGAACCTAACCTGTCGGCAAGCGAATCGTATTCGATGGCAACGGATACGGAAGCGTCAGATTTGACAGCCATGAGAAAGGCTGCAAGCCCTCAACAACCGGATCCTACGTTTGAGAAAAAGGTCGTAAAGACCGGAGGGTTATCCTATCAGGTAGAAAGTACTCAGAATGAGTATCAAAGGATTAGTTCGCTCTTAGAACAGTTTGAAGCTTATATAAGCTCTGAAAATGAAAACAAAGGATATGATCGCATTAACTATAATGTAAGCATCAAAGTACCACCGCAGCATTTTAATCCATTGATAGGTGCACTTACAAAAGACAAAAAACTGGACAACCGTTGGGTAAATACAGATGACGTAACCGAACGTTATTATGACCTACAATCTCGGATTGCAAATAAGAAGAAGCTTGAAGAGCGCTACCAAGAAATTTTGAAGAAAGCCGAAAATGTGAGAGATATTCTGGAAGTTGAGAGAAACCTAAACCAAGTTAGATCAGAGATAGAGTCGCTACAAGGCCAATTCAAAATGTTGAGTCATCGTGTAAATTTCAGCACTATCGATATTTCGTTTTACGAGTTGGTACCATACGAACTGAACCAAGAGCCTAGGCCCGGATTTGGTACGCGAATCATTAATTCAATAACAGCAGGATGGCAAGGGTTCTTGACCTTTATGGTTTACTTGTTGGCACTTTGGCCTTTCGGAATTCTAGCTTTTATTGTTGTTACAATCGTAAAAAAGATTCGTGCCAAAAGGAAAAAAGACGATCTTTGATCGCATGAGTAAACCCAACATACGAGTAGGATACGGATACGACGTTCATGCATTAGCAGAAGGTGTAGATTTTTGGATTGGTGGAATCAAAGTTCCTCATTCTCATGGAGCATACGGACACTCAGATGCTGACGTGCTAATTCACGTAATATGTGATGCATTGCTCGGTGCTGCCAACTTGCGAGATATTGGTTTTCATTTTTCTGATAAGGATCCTAAATACAAAGGAATCGACAGTAAAATCCTTCTAAAAGAAGTTATTCGAATCATCAGTGAAAAGGGTTATAAAGTAGGTAATGTAGATTCCACGGTATGCTTAGAAATGCCTAAACTCAATCCACATATTCCTGAGATGAAGAAGTGTCTTGCAGGTGTTATGGAAATTGATGAAGATGATATTTCCATTAAAGCCACAACTACTGAGAAGTTAGGATTTGTTGGGAAAGAAGAAGGGGTAGCGGCACATGCTACAGTACTTATTTACAAAGACTGATGCCAATAAAGATTATAACTACAGAGGATGGTTCCCATAGTTTATTTGATGAGGAACTCAACGAAACATACCATTCTACACGCGGAGCAAGAGGAGAGTCATTGCATGTCTTTATTAAAGAAGGCTTGGAATATTGGCGAGCGAAAAACAATACTGATCAAATTAGGATCCTTGAGATAGGGTTGGGTACGGGGCTCAATGCGTTTTTAACCGCGGAATTCTGCGATCAATTCAATCAGGATATATTGTTTACTTCTTTGGAGCCTTTCCCCGTTAAAAAAGAACTCTATGAGAATCTCAATTTTTATAATTCGGATGAGGAGAAAGAAATGCTGTTAGAGATTCATAATTCCAAATGGGAAGATGAAGTGCAGCTTACAAATAAGTTTTCACTGCTAAAATCTCAAAGCAAGCTCGAAGATTTTCACACAGATCAAACCTATCATATCATCTATTTTGATGCATTTGCGCCGAGTAAGCAGCCGGAAGTTTGGTCGGTGGACAACTTAAAAAAGTGTCATTCATTACTTGAAAGTGGCGGAGTTTTTACTACCTATTGTGCCCAAGGACAATTCAAAAGGAATCTTTTAGCCGCCGGGTTTGAGGTCGAAACCTTACAAGGAGCTATGGGAAAAAAGGAAATGGTACGGGGCGTGAAGTAGGTCATAATTCTATCTTAATGATCAGAAAATCAGGGAAATGGTTTAACTTATAGGAAACCTAACATCCTTGCTGGCATGATTGAACATAATACACCGCTTGAAGCTTACCATCATTGGCTTAAAAAAGATCCTAATTTCATATTCCTGAGGCAGCCAATCAATAGAAAATTCATTGAATATTCTCGAAAGGAAGTCTATGACCAAGCCCTATCAATAGCAGCCGGTCTTCATAAGATGGGATTAAAGCAAGGGGATCATGTGGCACTGCTGTCTAAAAACTGTGCGCACTGGTTTATGGCAGATTTAGCAATTATGCTAGGTGGATTCATATCTGTGCCTCTATATCCAACACTTGATGACCGCTCTATCAATGAAATACTAATTCATAGTGAATCCAAAGCGATCATTGTTGGAAAATTGGATGACTACTCAAAGCAAAAAGCTGGTGTTCCGGAGGAAATGACAAGAATCGGGATTCAATTGTATGGAGTTGATGAGCAACATACGTGGGAAGAAATTGTTAAAGAAGACCACTCGAGTTTTGAATCTCCGGGTCTAAACCCTGATGATTTAATCACCATCATGTATACTTCTGGAACCACTGGAGATCCGAAAGGAGTGATGCATAAAGTGAGCTCGTTTAACCTAATGGGCAGCCTTACAAAGCCGACACTACACGTGCCTGATAACTGTACGTATTTCTCGTACCTTCCTTTGTCACACATTGCAGAGCGGATAGGTATTGAAATGGTTTCTATTTACTGCGGTGGCCAAGTTAGCTTCCCTGAATCACTGGATACATTTGCCGAAGACCTTGCCACTGTAAATCCTATATTTTTTGTGGCAGTTCCGAGAATTTGGCAAAAATTTCAAGAAAAGATCCTTGAAAAATTTCCTCAAAAAAAGCTAGATACACTTATTTCATTACCCCTTCTTGGGAATATTATTAAAAAGAAGATTCGACAGAAATTGGGTTTGAATCAAGCGAAACTTTGCTACACAGGAGCAGCTCCTATTGCTGTTAGTTTGCTGGAATGGTATGATAAATTAGGAATCAACATTTTGCAGGGATATGGCATGACGGAAGATTGCATACTATCTCACTTCAGCATTATCGGTTCCAATAGGTTTGGAACTGTGGGCAGACCGCTTCCAGGTGCAACGGCACGGTTATCGACTGAAGGGGAAATACAGGTAAAAAGCGATGCACTTATGGTTGGGTACTACAAAGAGCCCGAAAAGACAGCACAAGTTTTTACTGAAGATGGATATATAAAAACAGGAGATATCGGTGAGTATGATCACGATGGATACTTAAGCATCACGGGTAGAATAAAGGATCAATTCAAAACAGACAAAGGGAAGTATGTTACGCCTTCACAAATAGAGATGAAGCTTTCCAAAAACACAGATATTGAGCAGATATGTGTGGTAGGCATGGGTATCGCACAACCTATTGCACTCATAGTGCCTTCGGAGGGAGCTAATGCGAAAGAAAAGGAGGAGTTAGAGAACTCCATTCTTGCTACGATAGATGAAGTAAATCCGACATTGATGAGTCATGAGAAAGTTGCAAAAGCAGTGATCATGCAGGAGCAGTGGACCGTCGACAATGGACTAATGACTCCATCATTGAAAGTTCGTAGACCCAGGGTAGAGGCAATACATCAAGACATGTATAAAACCTGGTTTGAGATGGAAGGAAGAATGATATATGAGTAAGTTTTAATTTAAAACTGGTCTCATAAAGTTACGCTCGTAACTAACAATACATTTGGTTTTCTTCGCATAGTCGTACGCTGCGATGCAGTCTGCGTCTTTCATGCTATCCTTTCTATAGACTTCATATGTAGCTAAAGACTCGAAACTAAATAGAGCCACAGCAACATTGTTGGCGCCTTCGTGAGGCAGAAAATATCCGTGATGAGTTCCACCAAACTTTGTGACTAAAGGAATCCACATTTTAGCATAGTTTTCAAACTCTTCCAGTTTATCCGGGTCAATCTTGTAGTTGACGTAGCAAGTAATCATCTGTTTATGTATTTACTACAAATCTCATCCATTGATTAGTTGCACGCATTATGTATTGCATGAAATGTGATGATTTGTAGCATGAAAGTCATTCATTCAAAACTTCATAAGCATTTAAAACGAAATCATATTCACCAGAATGATGATTATAGAGATATATTTCAAGTGATAGTTCATCACCTTCGATCAACCTATATTTTTGGTTTCTTCTTAGCTCATTCAAAATCCAACCATCTCCAAGGTGGTAAGCCAGCCGAATACCTCCTTCGTATGGAACGATGAGTAATTGGTCCTCTTCCACAACGAACTTGAGGGAATATTCAAGGTGTTTTTCATTTTCAAATTGAAAGGCTTTACCATCAAGTAATTCCATCATTGAACGTGTCTTATCTTGATCGATATTGGCAATTGCATCCAGATAGGACTTTAAGTAGTAGTAGCTCGAATCACGATTCCAAATGTTCGATAATAAGGAATCTGCTGTTGAAAAATCTCCCCTTCTGAAAGCACTAATTCCCTCATACAATCCAGGAACTAATCTAAAGCCATGACTTTCAAATGGTTCTCGATTTGCTCGATATATCACATCTCGGAACTTAATTACTTCATTAAATTCATTCCTTTTTAGTGTTGTTACATGCTGATACTTTGTTGGAGAAAAAGCATCACCCTCATAAATTCTTTCCGGCCCGATATAATACATGACCGATGGAGCTTGATTAACAGGTCTGAAGACCATTCTGCCATCAACTTCTCTAAATGTAAGAACCTGATCAATTTGATCTGGAAGGTATTCACCAATGAACGATGCATTCCATTTTTTAATGCTGTCCTGTGGAACACTTTCCATGAAATGAGTCACCTTAATCAGGCTGTCAATTACTTTATTCAAAGGGTCGATGAGATGTACATTTTCATAATATGTACGAGCTTTTGAATAATTGCCACGCAATAATTCAATTTCTCCCATAGTCATTTGAAAGTCCTTTTTAGAAATGAGATTTTCCACTTTCCGCACTTGTTCCTCTAACTTATCGGCTTCGCCTTTTTCTTGGAGTAATGCCCTCATCAAAAAAGATGTATTGCTTCTAATCAGCTTCTTTTCAAAATCTGCTAAGGCTAAATTCAAAGCCTCTTCACTAAATCCATTTCTTGAAAGGAATAAGATATGATTTTCCTGAACATTGGGATTGCCCGGAAAAAGTGAGGCAAAATTTCCAAAGGCTTGCTTGGCTTTTTCCTTATTGTCGACTGCCATGAAATAGTATACTTGTAAAAGGAGTTGGTCACTTTCGGGAAGTGTATTACCAACTTCGATCGCTTGCTGCGCCAATTTTTTTAAATAAAGATCTCCTCCAGTGCTATAATGAACATTTCGCAATTCTTCTAGATATGCATAGGCAAAAAGTGGATCTTCTTCAATTGCTTTATTGTACCTACGATTTACAAAGTGGGCGAACGCTTTTTCACTTTTCGTGACAAAGTCCTCAAAAGGTAAGTCGATAGTTCTTTCTCTGTCGAATCTTAGGTCTAGTTCATTTAGAGAAATTTTCTTCAGTTGATCGGAGGCGTCAAATAGATTTTTTGCACCTATTCTACCGTTTGTAACGAGCTTATAACTTTTGTTGTAGATCTTATAATCAAGAAAGAGACTATCATTTTTGAATTCATAATCTCCTTCGACTAAGTAGTCGCAGTATCTCTTTAGTAGGTCTACCAACTCAACCTTCGTTGAATTTGCAGAGGAATGCTGGATGTCCACAAAGTGGTGTTGTCCCAGATTAAGCTCGAATGCTTCTGATATTCCTTTACCTACCCATTCTAATTCAGACGAATTTTCACTTTTATTTTGGAAAGGAGATACCATGATTCGAGTGACAAATTCGCTTTTAAGTACAGTCTTTGATACATCCTTTCCATCCTGATCTGTATAGCTTACAACCTCTGTCATGGTCCCGAGTTCGCGTCCCCAAAACGAAAAAACGAGAATACCGCCTATTGCTAAAATGTTGACTAGCGGAAATACTCGCCTGAGAACTCGGAAGAATTTGGATTTAGCAGGAACGAGTGCTATGATTAGTATGGAAGGAATGAACCAGAGTACCGCTTTGAGGAAGATCTCTGACCAGAGCGAAGAGATATTTAATCGCTCCAAACTAAAACTGGTGAATTCTAGTAGCGTCCAGCTACCAACAAGGTATCCAAGAATTACTTTAAACTCGTTTCGATTCCAAAATCCTTTGTTGGCTTGGTGCGACATGTCCCTAAATTAATATTGAAATTTTTTATAGAAGAATTACAACCAAATGCAACTTTTATTTACAAACATGAGTATTATCAATATATAATATTTACATTTATGAGGATTAATCATAAATAGTGTAAGATGAAAGGAAATAATCTAGGTGAATTTGAAGAGTTGATTTTGCTGGCTGTAGCCTCCTTGGATAAGGAAGCATATGCGGTGTCTGTTAAGTTGGAATTGGAAGAACGTGCGAAACGCATTACCAATATCAGCGCGATACACTCATCACTCTATCGATTGGAAGACAAAGGGTATCTCGTATCAGAATTTGGCGGAGCCACTCAAAAAAGAGGAGGTAAGAAGAAGCGATACTTCAAAGTCACCAATGCTGGGTTTGAGGTTTTAAAAGAATCGAAAGAGCTGAAAGAAAACTTTTACAAAACCATTCCTCAGCTAGCTCTTGTGAGAATCTAATTGGCAGCTGAGCATTACCATATCAGTCCTCCAAAGTTTGGAGAAAAGATTCTCAGGTTCATCTATGATGATGAAATGCTTGATGATATCCTGGGGGATCTCCAGGAGATGTATTTGGATCGCGTGGAGAGCAAAGGACTATTTAAGGCTCGCGTCCATTACTTCAAAGATGCATTTCTATCCATTCGCAACTATGATTTAAAAAGGAAAAGAAGAAAGGTCGTTCAAAATAACACAATCACTATGCTAAGGAACTATGTAAAAATTACCTTCAGAACACTCTCCAAAAACCGAGTGTATTCTGCGCTCAATATTTTCGGTCTAGCACTGGGTATTGCAGCATGTTTATTTATCTCTCAATATGTAAGCTATGAATATAGCTACGACAAATTTCACTCAAACCACGAAGACATATATCGGGTTAAATACATGGTCTATCGTGGAGGGAAGTTGGATATCGACTGTGCGGCAGCAGTTCCGCGTGTGGGTCCTTTCATGAAGGAGAATATGCCGGAGGTTGTCGACTTTGTAAGAGCATTTCCTATGGAGTCTGTGATGGAGTACAACAATATCCAATACAATGAAAAGCGGATTCAAATAGCTGATCCTTCCTTTTTGAAAATATTCGATTATCCATTGATACATGGAGATACAGAAACTGCCTTGACCGAACCTAATCAGGTGGTAATAACCGAATCAATAGCTAAGAAATATTTTGGTAAGACTGATGTAGTCGGAGAAACCATCAAGCTTTTATCATGGGTAGCAGAAAATCTTGAAGTGGTAGGTGTGACTAAAGATGTACCAGCCAATTCCCACTTGAAGTACAATTTTCTCATTTCATATGAAACATTGAATAACCGTACCAGAAATGATGATGGCACTGCATCTTCGGAAACCGCTTGGGGCTGGTATGATTTCAATACGTACGTACTCTTGAAAGATGGGGCAGACCCTAAAGCATTTGACAAGAAGTTTGCAGAAATCTTGTTCGAGGAGCGAGGAGAAGACTTTGAGAAATATGATTTTCGGGCAGACTTTCCATTACAGCCAATTACGGATATTCATTTGTATTCTAATTTGCTTCAGGAGTCTGAGCCTACTGAGCAAGGTGATGGAGATACCGTTTTCTTCCTGGCAATAATTGCTGCTTTTATTTTAATCATAGCCTGGATCAACTATATCAACTTATCCACTGCAAAGTCGCTTGAGCGCGCCAAAGAAGTAGGAGTTCGAAAGTCTATGGGAGCTCATCGCAAGCAGCTCATCAATCAATTCCTTACTGAATCATTTGTGTTGAATTTGATTGCACTAACACTTGCAGTGGTGGTAGTTGTTTTGATGACACCATATTTTGCAAGGCTGATCGATTCACAAATGGACCGTGAGTTTTTCCTGGAACCAAAATTTTGGGGTGCAGTTATCGGTGTCTATTTCTTTGGTTCATTCTTCTCCGGTTTGTATCCTGCATTTATCCTTTCATCCTTCAGACCGATTCAGGTATTGAAAGGCAAAATGACAACCAATAAATCTGGGATTCTGCTAAGAAGAATATTGGTAGTATTTCAGTTTGCTGCTTCCGTCACGCTCATTGCTGGTACAATTATAGTTTTCCAACAATTAAGACACATGAAAACGCTGGATCTGGGATTTGATATGACAGATACGATGGTCATCTTGGGACCATATCCAAATGATTCTACATTCCAGACAAGACTTTTGAATTTCAAAGAAGAACTGAGTGCTAAATCGATTGTAGCATCTACGTCTACAAGTTCAAATGTTCCCGGAGATGAAATCTTTTGGACAAGAGGTATGAGAAAAGCGGAGGATACTCCTGATAAAAACTTCATTGTCTATTTAGCAGGTGTCGATTACAATTATTTTCCATCATATGATATCGAGATACTGGCCGGAAGAAATTATGACAAGAAGCTCTCTACCGACACTGCTAATATTCTAATAAACAGGACGGCAATGGAGTCCTTAAACATCTCAACTCCTGAAGAAGCTATTGGCGTTAAGTTAAATATTGGGGGAGATACTCGAACGATTATCGGGGTAGTTGACAACTATCAACAGCTTTCGCTTAAGAATAACATCAACCCTATTGTATTTCCATTGGTAGAACTTTCTTCTGACTTTGTAACGGTAAAATTGCAATCAGATGACTATCAAAGTGCCTACGAGGAGGTAAAATCTTCTTTTGATGAGTTTTTCCCAGGAGCCGCTTTCGACACGTTCTTTCTAGATGAATTTTACAATAGGCAATACTCGAATGAGCAAAACTTCAGTAAGGCCTTTACGCTGTTTGCCTTACTAGCTATTGTAGTTGCATGTCTCGGGCTCTTCGGGCTGACTTCCTTCACTGCGCTTCAACGAACCAAGGAAATTGGCATAAGAAAAGTCCTGGGAGCAGGTGTCGATCAGATCATCCTCATATTATCGAAGGAGTTTTTGATTCTTGTGGCCATTGCTAATGTGATTTCATGGCCGATTGTTTACTTGGTGATGGAGGGATGGCTAGACAACTTCACTAGCCGAGTCAGTATTGGAATCTCAGTATTCTTAATAGCGGCGATTCTAGTGGCTTTAATTGCATTGATTGCCGTTGGAAACAAAACACTTTCTATTGCAAAGACTAATCCTGTAAAGGCCTTAAGGTACGAATAGCATCAAGTGGGGGCATAGGTAGAATTGAATTTTTACACTATGTTCCCCAATGTTTGTCAGTTAAAGTTGTAAGGGTGACTTTCGCCACCCTTGAAGTCAATCATTTTACCTTGAGTCCGGTATCGTCTTTAAATCGTCCGGTAATTAGCCAACCACCAAAGTCTTCAGAAACGGCCATCAGAAGTTCGTTTTTTCCTTTTTTAAGATTCAGATAAATGCCATCAAAAAGACCGACTGTTCCTAAATACCGGTAGTCTCTTGATTTCCATTTATTAGTCCCCCAATATATAGGCTCGCCATTGAGAATAGCTACCACGCGATCGGAATACCCAAACTCGAAGAGCTTGTATTGATCTCTGTCTGATGTAATCGTGATTTTCGCCAATACAGTATTTCCTGGAGTACCATCTCTCAATCTTTGGATTCGCGCAATATTGGCGGCAGTCCCTTCTTCTACTTTGATTTTACCTTGCCACTTTCTGTTTTCGAGCGCCTGTTCTAGACTATTTGGATTAGCTAGTAGTTTTTCCTCAAACATATCTGAGATCTCCCATTCCTCGATAAGATTGGGTATTGCTTCACGTTCGATGGGATTGAAATCTACAAGTTCTGTAGCATCAGGATCAACAGTGATATTCGCAATATGCATCCCGTTAAACCTACCCGATCTAAAGGCGACGCTTCCCGCTTTTTCAGGAAGGAACAAATTCCAAGATAAGTTGGGCTTTTCTGCGCCATCCAAAAATACCTGAGCCTTCGATCCATTTACGACAACTTTTACGTGCGTCCAATCGTCGAAATTATAATCATACTCAAATGAGTACCTAGGGCCAAAGTAAAGTTGGAAAGGAGTGATCCCCTGAATTGAAGGAGCCGCTTGATTTGCATCTGGCTTCCCTGAAAGGTGTGGGCGCATAAAAAATTGCTCTGCATTATTTGATGCTAAATCATATCTGAAGTAGACACCGGGAAAAGCCCAATCTTCTTTTAGAAAGACATCGAATTCAATAGTACCGTTTAAAAATTCGACATCTTTTAATCCAAACGCACCACCTTGCAAGTAGATAGCGTCAACACCGCGGTAGTTTTCAATGACATACGCTTTGGCATTGATAGCAAGGTTGTTTGTATCTAAAGGAATCACCTGTTGTGATAGTGCATTGTAGCTCATCCAGAACGACAATGTCAGTAGTAGTAATCGTGTTTTCATGGTACAACCTTACGGGTCCCAAATGGCACAATCCATCCAAAAGCTTTTCAACTTCGTTCAAATCCATTCAGGGTTGTTCAGGACATAGAACTTATAGACATTTGAATATGGTTGAGAAAATTGCACATGAAGATCTAGCACGACTGAAATTGGAGATTGAGCATAAGCTTGAATGGGGAGCTGCTTCATCATGGCATAGTTCCATGTTTGACGAATTGTCCGAGAAGGTGTTTGAATCCACACAAGTCATGTTGAGTGTGCCCACTTTGAAACGCTTTTTTGGAGTCGTCAAACACTCCGGTGCGCCTAGCATTACCACACTTGATGCCTTATCACAATTTGTTGGAAGTGAAAATTGGCGAGCATTCAAGCTAGCCTCGGTCAAACCCAGTAGATCTAAGAACAGAAGAACTCCTAGGCGATCTATTTATGTCACCGTAGGCTTTGTTTTAGCGATAGTAACGATAAGCTTAATTGGAAATAAGAGGCCTGAAGTCGTGATTAATGCTTCAGAGTTTTCATTTTCAAGCCGTGTATTGAGCAATGAATATCCTAATTCGGTAGTATTTGATTTAGAAATTCCTAGGTCCCTTCGTGTCGATAGCTTGAAGATTCAACAATATTGGGACCCAACCAAAACAATTAACATTTCAAAGGATCAAACCCAGGCTACAGGGATCTATTATTTTCCTGGTTATTTCAAGGCTAAACTTCTTGTCGATGATCAAATAGCTAAAACCCATGAGCTATTTCTCAAGAGTAATGGCTGGCTTGGCTTGATTGAGTATGATCCAATACCAAAATACTTCGATCCATTAAATGATGGTTCAGGAATCTCCTTTCCAACCGAGATCATAGAAGAAGTGAGATCTTTAGAGAGTCCGGTGGAATCTTCGTTCCATTTGATTGATGATTGGGGAAATATTTCTGGAGATAATTTCACATTAAAGGCCACGATTAAGAGCACTTTCGATGATCGTTGGGCAGTATGCCAGGCGCTTAAAGTTTATTTTATCGGCAGTTCTGGAGCTATGATAATCCCTTTTTCAAAGCTTGGATGTGCTTCAGATAATAACCTTATGCTAAATGATGTGTACTTACGAGGAAAGGAAAATGACCTCTCAGCACTAAGTGCAGACTTTGCTCAACCAGTAGATCTAACCTTGACCCTTTCTAAAAAGCAACTAACCGTGAGAATAAATGATGAAGAGGTTTATTCCAATTCGTACAATGATTCTATGGGCAGGCTTGTTGGACTTAGGTTTAAATTTTTAGGACTAGGAGAGGTCGTAGACTACACAATATTAGATTCAAACAACAACCAACTGGAGCTTATAGCCCTTTAAAAAAAATCAAATGAAACTACCAATTTTTGCACTTTTATCATTCATGTTTTTAACCTGCTTTTCACAAAAGAATTATGAAAAGGACGTGCTTTCGATTGAAAGCATTGGCGAAGCCTACTATGAGATTGTCTCTGGTCCCATCGGTCAGGCCCGCGATTTTGATAGACTTAGAAATTTGTTTCATCCTCAAGCGAAACTAACGTACAGCTATTGGTCAGAAGAGGAACAAAAGAACAAGTTGATGCCGATGGATATTGAAGGCTACATTGAGAAGCTTGATTATTTGGATAAGAAAGGGTTCTATGAAGAAGAGC
>CAZWLS010000063.1:0-1434 GCA_964634415.1 uncultured Roseivirgaceae bacterium
GTTTAAGTCCGTCTCTAACGTCGGGTAGTGCCCTGGAAATGATAACGCTCATCGAGTAATCGATGTAGGCGCCTCTCATTTCTTCTTCAATATTTATTGGGATAATATTCTCCTGGGATGAGGAAAGGTTATCGTTATCTCCTTCTGCCATTTATGCTTATTCGGGTTAGCTAAAAATCAACCCGCAATTTAGCAAAATAATAGGTGAAATCATCGGGTTTAAGCCAACAGAATTAGATTTATAAATACCGTTTAGGGATTACTTTTTCTTACGCTTGCGCTTTTTGCTTTTTTTGCGGTTCAAGCTCTTCAATGTTCGGTGATTTTCTCCGATTTTTGGATTCTGTCGTTTCCAAATCGGCTGCCCTCTCACCTCCATTCTCCTTCCCGTTGCCGGGTCGGTATATACATGTTTCAATTGTACATGATCACTTTTCATTGGTGATCTCGGAATATCTGGAATGTTGATACTGATTCCTGCTTGAATGAAAAACGTAGGATACCTATGTCTAACCGTAGATCCATCTGGAATATTGATGGTATATGACTTGAAGTCTACGCTTGGCCGAACGATTACCCTGAAATACTCCGACCAATTGTTCTCAATGCTTATTCCTAAATTGGCATATACTCCTCTTGATATGGAGCTTCTATTGAATTGTTTGCCAGCAGTAATACGTCCAACTTGAAGCTCGGCAACAAAGTCATAGCTCCAGAATGTATGAAACTTGTAACCTGCCATTGCATATAGCCTTGAATACCTTGTTTTCTTTACATTCGGTTGGTAGTTTCTAATAGTACTTGTGAATGAAGTGGGCTTTAGCTCTCGTAAAAAATGAATTTCATACGAATAACCAATTCCTAATCTAAACTTTTGATAGTTGTAGTGTAATGAAAGGTTTATGGGTATACCTCTAGATGCACCTTTAAAGCCTACGTTGGCAGTATCTGTATCCACCAAAAAGACTTGATTCCCTATGCTCGGATTAAATACAGGATTTGCCAGGTAATCAAATGGTATATCAAAAGGATTTTCAACAGACGTCTCAAAACCTAATTGAGGATCATTTAGCCAATCTGTGTATCCTGAAAAGGAACTACCTAGATTTTCAATATCATTCGAAAAGATAAACTGATTAGCAGCATCTTGATAAAAGTAAACTCCTTGTAATTGGTGGGAATAACTTGTTACTGCAATTCCAGTAGTTGCGGTGATGCTAAACTTGTTTAGGAATACTTTAACTGGGTTTCGATATATATCATACTTCTGATACACACTCTGGTCCTGAGACAATACTTCCATTGACACGAGTGTGAATAAGAAATAAAGACTATATCGTTTAGCAGCAGCGAGCAATATGACTCAAAATTAATCGATTAATCTACACGTGAAATTTCAAACAGTAAAGTTCGATAAGGTGGTACACTTAGCAC
>CAZWLS010000063.1:1444-15891 GCA_964634415.1 uncultured Roseivirgaceae bacterium
AATTCCATCATCTACCAGATCATCTGCAATGAAATTAGGAATAACCAAGGCACTTTCTCTGTAAGCTTGGGAAGACGGTATCATTACCAATGCATCTTCGCCTGTTTGCATTCGTGAAACACCAAATTCAAACCCGGTCAACAGTTCTCTTGGATTATTGGATCCATAAATCCATTGAAAATTTGTTCCTCTATCAAATACAGTTTCATTGATAAATCTTGCTGTATAATCAACAATGATGGTATCTCCATTCAGAGGAAGTGCACCTGCCCCAGCCCTAAGTCTTTTAAATGAGATTCCAGATGCAGGAAATTGTAATACTGTGTTTAGCGGGTTTACTACTGTATCATTAAGGTTGTTAGTGTTTATATAGTCGTCAATATCGACTAATTCTTGTGCTATTAAATCTGATTCGCTGTGAACGCCAACCAACTGAATTTGAAGGTGAGCAATTAAGTCTGCATTAATAGCTCCCGATGTTAGCGACTGATATGCTTGATTTGGAGGCAAGATGAAGTTATAGATCTCACCGACCCTCATTAATCGTATACCAAAATCTACGCCTATCGGAAAAACTGCCGATGCATCAACTTTGAAAATCAGTGAATCACCATTATTTCTTTGATGCTGTGCAATCGCATTTCCATTAAGATCTTCTAATGTATAATAGATGGCAGCTACTGTGCCTGAGGAAGCTTCTAATCCTGACGGATTTAGACTATCTGCATAGTAATAAATGCCTGTATCGTCATCTCTACTAGCTGTTGTACCTGTAGAGTCTAACCAAGCTTGTATAAGTGTATCAGATGAAGAAGTAGTCACAGAATCGTCACCGCCACATGAACTTATGACTATACAAAGAATCAATAGAGTTATATATCTCATCACTACCACCAACAACGCATTAGATTGAAATAGATTATTGGAAGGTCTTACAAAACATCTGATAAACAGGAATTTTATCCAATTCAAGCTTCTCTCCAATCAATAAAAGTCTTTGGAACTCTTCCTTGCCTATTTTGTGATTTTGGTTGATGATATCTTCATCGTTTTCTAAGAAAAAGCTAGCAATGAAACGTATCAATAAATATGGAGAATGAAGCACCGCTCTACGATACTCATTGTAATCAATTTCTCCATCCTTAGGTGGCCTGCCTAGGTCTAAGCTGTCCAATCCACAAGTCACCTTTATGGTAAGCTTCAGCACATCCATAAATTTATCAGACCAATTGTAGTAATTCTTGATCAGAAACTTCATAGCATACACCACCGGGTCTTTCTTCATGAAGTATCCACCCTTCGAAAGTTTTCTTGCTTTCTTGTTTAAGGCCATTTCCTCAAATAATGTGATTTTACCATCAGCCATGGCAATACCGATGGTTGGTGCCATGATCACTAATGAGAAAAAATCTTCATCGTTGATTTCTAAATATGGAGCCTCAGTTTTTAAGAAATCCTTTTTTAAAGCCTTAGTGGCTTCTTTTACTTCAGGATACTCTATCATCGACTCTATTTCGTACTCGGTGAACATATTAGGGTGTGGTTAAATTACTAGCCTCAAAATAAAGCCTTTTAACTAAATAGGGAATAGTACTTTAGGTAAATATTCGTTGAATTGTGGTATTAACCATTTTAGCGTACAAGATTTGAGCCAAATACAATTGTAAATTTACTTTATGCGAAAGTTTTTCAGATTAATACTTGCTCCTCTCTCATGGCTCTTACATGCCTGCAGTCCTCTTGGGAAGCCAGTTGATATAGATGTCTCTGATAATTTCTACTATGACAAATCAGAGACCGACGTAATCTATAGTTCTATGGGTAATTGGTTTGAATTGGGGAAAACTCCAATGAATGCTGATGCGGAGACATTTGAAGTGTTAAATGCACATTTAGGAAGGGATAAAAATCGAGCTTATTATAAATGGCATCCAATACCAAATGAACAAATTGATCTTAAAAGCTTTGATGCAAGCTATTCAGATTGGATGTGGCATATTGGAATGGACAAGGGTAATGTCTATGCTTTTGGGGATGATGTCATTAACGGTGAGTGGCAATTAGTCATGAATATAATTGAGGGTGCTGATCCTGAAACCTTCAAAAATATTGATCACTTGTGGTCAAAAGACAGTAGCAATTACTTTTATAATCACAAAATGATTAAAGTTTCCTATGAGTCTTTTGAAGTTATCAATGATACATTTTCTAAAGATCTGGATAGTGTCTATCTCTACTATCAAGATAGGTTTGAATCTGTAGGATCTGGTCTAAAAGGATTTAAGAAGATCGATCGCTACTACGCCATGGATACTGAAATGGTGTACTATTTCCAAGATTACATCAATGGAGAAAAAAGTGAAGTCTTGATTAAGATCCCCTATTCAAATCCTGCGACCATTGAAGTGGCCGAAGAGAATTATCTGCTTGTAGATGAATCAGTTTATTACAGAGGGTTGTTGGTGGATGATGTAAATATGAATAAGCTTGAAGTAATCAGCAGAGATCTAATTAAGGATGATAATAGCGTTTTCTACGGCTATATTCCGATTGACGGTGCGGATCCTACAACTTTCAAGTGGGATGAGGATAACTTCCAGTATAAGGATAAGCATAGACTTTATACCTATGATGAATTGGAAAGAAGAACTTCTAGTGTAAAGTCAGAGGCAACTATAAATTAATTATGACAGAAAAAGATATTCACCTGGGAATACAGGTTGTACCACTCGATCATTCTAAGGATACGTATGCAATCATTGACGAAGCTATCAAGGTGATAGAACAATCAGGTTTGAAATACATTGTAACTCCTATGGAAACGGTAATTCAAGGTCCATATGATGAAGCGAATAAGATCGCACAAAAAGCTCAAGCAGCATTAGTTAGTGCAGGCTGTAAGGAATTTCTTGTCAACATTAGGATGCACATCAGAACTGATGATGATGTAACCATGGAAGAAAAGAGATTAGATCGCTAAGGTTAAAATGCTACGTTACTCTCCAACGACTGGTAGGTCTGGAATTGTGTTTTTCCTTTTTCACCTACGAACTTGAATGTTTGAACACTTTCTGCAGATCGAGGTGTTTCAGTATGCAGCACTACGCTGTTCTCACCTTGTGCAAGTGGTACCCGACTGTAATGTATACTGTGAGGTATAGTTTGCCAATTTCTAGTATCAGCCTGTTCAGAAGCGAAATTTACTAGTCCAACTAAAAACCCAAGTGTTTCATCTTCCTTACGCACTTGCTTCTCTACTATTTTCTTGAGCGCTACCCGTAACAACCCCTTTCCTAATTCTTCTAACATCCTCTCTCTTAGTGTTTTAAAAGCAATGGCATTTATGTCCTCCGCTTTCTCTAGTGGATAATAATAATTGTTGATTTCAAGGCTAGCTGATGTGAAGTAAGGTTCACGTTCAACGTACTTTGGAAAAGCAACTCGTGTTCCTGTTAGGTCAGTGATACTGGCATTTCCATCCTCTTCCGTATCGTAGAAAAATGGAAAATTTAATCCAAACTCTTCATTTTGGAAAAATACTTGACCCCCATCCCCTTTAACTGCAACGAAGTTAATTGACCATTCATCTTTCACTGGAGAGAGTCCGTTGTGCCAAAAGAATAATAACTCTCCTCCTTCAGACGGATCTTGCTTTACGTACTGCATGCCAAACTCTTCGCTGAACTTCGCCAACTCCTCTGGAAAACCGGCAAGAGATGCAGTTCTCAACAAATCCTTTTTTAGTTGATCTGGCGCAGATAGTCCAAACATTTGAGCGAATTCATTTTGATAAATTTCGAGCGAATTACGATAGGCAATGAATGCATTGTTATAGTCTCCTGAGGAGTCATAAATAATACCCATCAGATTATGAACGAACGCGTCTTTTTGATACTTGCTTTCCGATAGGTACTTGTCTCCTAATTCAAACAATCTTTGATTTAATCTTCTACATTCAACCAATGCTGACTCATGATCACCCATTTTAAGGAAATTGAGTGACTTGTAATAAAGTAGCATTAGGTGTTCATGATCCTCACCTGGATATACGATCAAATTGGGATTGAGAAAGTAAGAGGCTGCAAAGTTGAGGTAGTTTTTATGGTAATCTTCGCCAAACAGGTATGCCTGCTCTAGCCAGTTGTTGCTTTCCTGATAGTTGCCAAGTAAGTGCTCAACAACTCCTTGGTTGGCATAATATAGGAACCTAGTCTTACTTTTTGCTGCTTTCTTATTCTGATCTAAGATATCAGCGGCCTTTTCAATGTTACCTTGCTCAAAGTTTTTATTAAACTCATAATTGAGTTGGTAAAATGAAGCACAGCTTGTAAGTACTAGCAATATTGCTATTGAACATATGGTCTTTGTTGAAACCATTTAGATGTGGTGATTTAACGTAAAAGAGTTGGGTTTAAGAACCACGAGTCGAAGCGACTCGTGGTAATGTAAGTACTAGTTCTTAATGTACTTCTTGATTTCTTTGTCTCCTAACCATACCTTTTCATTGGTTTCAATACTGGTTAGTTCAAGATTTACTTTATAGTTTACTACTTTCTCTTTTTTATAAGAATCAGTAACGGCAGTAATTACTCCAAACATCATGAAGTCGGCACCAAGCTCTTTACCCCACTGTGCTTGAGTCTCAGGAGAAGCAAATTCACCTTGCTCTGCTCGCTCTTGTCTTAATTTTTCACGGAACTCTGAATTAGAAACTACTCTAACAAATCCAGAATTAATGAATTCTCTTTCTATGTCTTTGATAAATGTTTCTGCTTCAATGTGTTCAGAACTTTTGTTTTGAACATACCCTACAATAACAACAGGCTTACGATCATTTTCGATTTTGAAATTATTGTGCCAAGGTCTACCAGTAACATCTTGAATCATTTCTTCTGCTACTAATTTGGAATCTGTATCATTCCAACGACCGCTTAGGTCTACCTGTTGATCTGGATTGATACGGGTAACCTGTCTATTACAAGATGCTAACACCAAAATGGCTAGTGCTAACATGGATAATTGAGTGATTCTTTTCATTTTTATTAGCTATATAATGGTACAAAGATAGGTGATCCTTCACCTAAAAGTCTGCTGATATTCTGAAATTCAAAAACCTTGCCGATAATGAATTAGGTATAGCAAGTTGTGATCCGGTTACATCTTGAATCCAAGAATATGAAAGGGTGTTGTCTGCCCCAAGCACATTGAGCACTTCCGCTCTTAACCATAAGGTTTTCAGATACTTAAGATTTTTTAGTTCAAATGATTTTGAAGCTCCAATATCTACTCTATAGTATTCGTCACCTGAAAAAATATTTCTTGCATTTATTTCATTCGGAGGTCCTAGCGGATAACCAGAACCAAAGACGGTGTTGACATAAACACGCATGCTAGGATCACCAGGAAGATGATCTTCAAAATAAAATGCCAGGTTAATATTTTGATCTGTTGGCCTTCTGATGAAGCCTTTGTCATCTTCAGTGATGTCTTCTTTTGTCTTTAAAATTCCCAGACTAAACCATGATTGTGTGCCAGGTATGAATTCTCCATTGATTCTAAAATCAAATCCATAAGCAAATGCTTCAGCATCATTATTAGCAAAGTATCTCAATCGAACATTATCAATATCATAGGCAATGATATTGTTCATTGATTTATAATACACCTCCGTAGAAAAAAGGAATGGCCTATTCCACCAGTTGAAGACCCGCTCCATCGCTCCTATGATATGAATGGATCGTTGAGCTTCAACATCGTCTTGAATTTCACCGGAGAGGTCTCGTAGCTCGCGATAAAATGGTGGTTGGCTATATTTTCCAATGGAAAGTCTAAATGAAGTTTCTCTTTGCCAGTTAGGTTTGAAACGGTAAATAACTCTTGGGCTAAATAGTAACTCTCCATTGTAGTCGAGGTAATTAAACCGTGCTCCAACATTAACGGCATGCATGGAATCCTTACTAAATATAGTACTTTGTAAATATCCAGTTATAGATGTGGTATTTAGAGCTAGTTCATTAAAAATGGTTTCATTCGCATTGATGTTGATAAATCCTGCTGAATCCAGGAAAGCATATTCATTTATCTCATCATCAATGATGTTTCTATTGTATCCAATGCCTGCCTCTAGAATTGACCAGTCTGACAACAAATATTCATTGCGCCACTCCAGGTTATAAATTTGAGCTTCTAATCTATTCCGACCGTAACTAAAATTTGTGCCCACTCCACTTACCACTACACATTCGTTAAAACTGTTTGATCCGGGATTGTTGTCGATATCGCAAATTCTATACGCTCCTTCAACATTATAATTTTCACGCTCTGAAGTATATACTCCGGAAAATATCCAACGACTTAGGAAACGATTAGACCATCTATGCGAAAGGTTAAACCCACTTTGATAGGTGTCATAATCTAACTCTTCTCGTCCTTCAAAGGCTGTCTGTATTCTTAGGTTTTGTGATACGGATCCAAACTCTGTTGTTTGAGATTCAGGCAATGTTAAGTATCGATTTCTACCGTATGCCAAAAGCCAATTCAATTTGGTACGGTTAATCTGCTGACTATTTTTTCCAGTTAGGTCAAATGTGAAAAATGCTTGTGCGTCTGTATAAGAAGGGAGATATTGACCATCTGTTTCTAATGTTCCGAGTAGGTATCGTGAGTCTCTGTGTCTTGCACCAAAAAGGTATTGGATGTCATCGTTAATTCTATTTCCGATGTATGCGGTGCCGCCTAGCAGACCCAAATTAATTTGTCCCTCTAGCGATTCCGGTTCTTTGTAATCTATGTTTAATGATGATGATAACTTATCACCATATTTAGCTTCCCACCCCCCAGCGTAGAAGTTTATGTCTCCTACCAGATTCGGATTAACGAAACTCAATCCTTCTTGCCTTCCAGCATTCGCTAAGAAAGGTCTGTAAACGGGAATATCATTTACATACACTAAGTTTTCGTCAAAATTTCCACCTCTCACATTGTAGGCAGAAGAAAGTTCATTATTTCCTGCTACTCCGGGTAGAGTAAGTAAAACCTTATTAAAATCTCCAAAAGCAGAAGGTAGATTTTCAGCAGATTTTGGATCTAATCTAGTTGCAGGATCAATTTGATCTCTCTCTCGTTGGCCTTCTACTTGGACATCATCTAGTTTTGTTGCTTCTGGTTTTAGCGTTACTATAAAATCACTAACTCCAGTTGGAATATCGGATAGCTCATGAGAACCATATTGAACATGGGAAAATATCAGGTCATAGGTACCAGTTGCAAGTTCTATTCTGAAATATCCATTCGCATCTGAAACAGTTCCCTTAGTTCTGTCTGATTTAATAAGGACATTAACAGCCGGTATGGACTCACCTTTTTCGTCAACTATTCTCCCTTCAATTATATCAAGTTGAGCACTTGCGATGAAGCTTGTTATGAGCAGTATTGAGAATAAGAATAATCTCAATAGATCATACATTTTTAAGATTGGCAATTGTTTGGGCTGGATCATCAGATTTAAAAACGAAACTTCCTGCTACTAACATATCTGCGCCCGCATTAAAAAGTTCACCAGCATTTTGATCGTTTACACCTCCATCTATTTCAATGATAATTTCAGGATTGATTTGATCCACCATTTTCTTAAGTTTCTTCACTTTAGAAAATGTGGTTTCGATAAACTTTTGACCACCAAAACCAGGGTTAACAGACATTAGAAGTACTAGATCAGCGTATGGTAAAATCTCTTCTAATGAGCTAACAGGCGTATGTGGGTTAATTACTACACCTGCTTTTGCTCCCAGTCTTTTAATTTCAGTTACCGTACGGTGCAAATGCCTACAAGCTTCTTGATGTACCGTTATGATTTCAGCACCAGCTTTCATACAGTCTTCAAGGTATGGGTCAGCGTGTTCAATCATTAAATGATAGTCCATGGGTTTTTTAGCATGCTCATAAATCGCTTGACATACTGGAAAACCAAATGAAATATTTGGCACGAACACACCATCCATAATATCTATGTGGATGTAATCTGCTTCACTTTCATTGAGCATTTCCACTTCTTTTTGTACGTTACCGAAATCTGCGGCTAGAAATGATGGTGCTATTAGTTTCTTAGACATTAGAAATTGATGAGTTTGACAACTTTTTGATTACTTCCTGTTTGCAAGAATAAGAAATAAACTCCTTGTTGACTACTATCAATAATCAATTCCATGTTTTCTTTTATCTCTCTCTTTTTAAATTCTTTTTGGTAAATCATGCTGCCTTTTGGATCCATGATCTTGATACTCATTCCATCTTTAAACTTGCCTTCTGTCGTTATAAAAAGGGTATCGCCTATAAATGGATTGGGATAGAATAGCACTTTGTCTTCTAAAATATCACGCACATTAAGTGCTCTTACATCTTTTGCATATTGGTAATTTGGAACTCCATGTCCCACCAATGAATCCGGGCTGGCAGTATTATGTCCTGAAGTCTTTATAGAAGTTATTACTTCATTGACTGATCGTTCTGGATTTAATTGCCATATGCATGCTGCAAAACCTGCTATTAATGGTGCGGCAAAACTGGTTCCGCTACCTCTTGCAATTACCCCGTTACCGTACATGACTGCTGTGGCAGATCCAAAAGCCGCAACATCCGGTTTAATTCTACCATCAGCGGTGTTTCCAATCGAACTAAATGCAGAATAACTAAAGTCTGAACCCACACTTCCAACAGTCAATATTCCTTTTGCATCAGCAGGAGGTGTTATCCTTTTCCAACTCTTGTTGCCTTCGTTACCGGCACTTACTGTAACAATAATTCCTTTATCTGCCGCCATCTGAGCTGCCCTAGAAACAATGGTGGTTTCTCCATCCATGTCTTCAAAGTCATAGTTATGGCTTGGAATATCAAATAATCGATATCCTAGAGATCCATTAATAACATCTGCTCCCAAACTGTCAGCATATTCTGCCCCCAACAACCAATTGTATTCCTCTACTCTGTTTTCAGCCTGATTATCTTCTGTAATACACAATATGAATTCGGCATCTGGAGCTATTCCTATTAGATCTCCTTGCTCAGACTCATAGTTCGATCCGATAATAGAAAATACTGAAGTTCCATGACTGCCAAACTGATAAACATTGTCAGAATTTTCTACAAAGTCTCTCGTTGCAATGATTCTCTGATCGTCCCATATATGCTCAAATGGTGAATACTCATTTACACCTGTAAAGCCATTATCTAACACTGCGATCCTCATTCCTTCACCTTTGACACCATCACTATGCATTTGCTCAGCTCCTAACATCATCAATTGGATATCAGAATTGCCAACAACTTGTGGCGGTTCAGCAAATTCGGTGGGTGGCTCTAAATCAGATTTATTAAAACTTAGTCGTGTGGTATCAGCAATCCAGGCTACACTGTCAACATATGATAGGGCATCTATTTGATCTATTAAGGTTGTATCAGCATTCACCAATGCTCCATTTAACCATCTTGATGTGAAAAACACATCTATGCCCTCTTCTTTCAACCCATCAACATAGTTAGGATGTACAGGTAAATCTGTTTCATCGATCGCTATGTTTTGTTTGGCCCTGCGATCTATTGCCCTTTGTGTAAGAAATTCTGTTGGATTATTAATGCTGTAAGGGTATCCGCTGCCTGCTTTATCTGAGAAGTAGATGAAGTATCGATTAACTTGACTTATATCATCGGTAGGTGCTTGAGCGAGCACATTGATTGATGCCAACATCAAAAATCCGATGATTAAGCTATTCTTCATTTCCTATTTCAATTAGTGTCTGTTTTAAAGAACGCCCCCCTATTACTTCTCCAAGATCAGCGCCACAATCACTTGATGTACATCTTCGTTGGGTCAAATAATCTTTCTCCACTAATCCAACACCAGCCACGTAAACCTCACTTCTGAGATCTACTCCAGTTACATTCTCTTCTACATCTTCAATTATAACACGGATATGATCGTCAACACTAATTGAATCAACCAATGAGGACGCAATTTGTTGATAGTAATATGTCAACTCCGAATTCGTATTGAGGCTATTGCCGTTCCATTGTCTACCTGATAGCACAGGAAATGTCAGTTTAATAAATGGAATATTATTCTCAGTGATTGCAAGAAAGGATTCTGTTCTCGCCACTGTCCAAACTGAATCACTTTCCCAGTTACTTAGATCATCCGCTCGAATATCTCTTCTTAATAGATATGTAATTCTATTGTCAGACTGGATAGTGTCAAAAATTGTCTCTCTTAGCTGATAAACAGCGGTATCAAAGCCAGTTATCAAATAATTTATTTCTTCGACCTCATATACTCTATACTCTCCTAAATTGAGAGGATAGTAGTTGTATCCTAGTGTTTCTGCACCAACCTCTTTGCTTTCGTTACAAGAAAATGAAAGGACTCCTAAGCTCAGTATGATCAATCTGAGCGGAAACTTATGTGACAAAATCTTTATAAATTCAATTTTCTCTATTCTGATGAAAACTTGAAGTTATCCAACCGCCACCAATTACATCGTCATCTTCGTAAAAAACTGCAGCCTGCCCAGGGGCAATTGCGCTTACTCCATTCCCAAAAAACACTTTCATCGTATCACCAACTTGTTCAATAACGGCAGGATTACCTGTGTCATTGTAACGTACCTTGGTAATCGTATCTTTTCTATGTCCTTCAATAGATGCATATTTTTGCATGTTTAGCTGCTTAACATACATTCCATCTCTACTTAGTTCATCAAAAGTTCCAAGTACAACTCTATTCGTATCTTTCTGAATTTCAGTTACATAAACTGGGTAGCCTAAAGCAATTCCAAGGCCTTTTCTTTGTCCAACAGTATAAAATGGATAGCCTTCATGTTTGCCAACTACTTCTCCCGATTCAAGTACAAATTCACCACCTGCCACTTGCTCTTCAATGCCATCTACTCTCCTTTTGAGAAAGCCGCGATAATCATTGTCTGGAACAAAACAAATTTCATATGACTCTGATTTTGTAACTAGTTCATAAAACTCACGCTCTCTTGCCATATCATAAATCTCAGACTTCTTAAGATGTCCCAATGGATATTTCGTCCTACTTAAGCTTTCCTGAGAGATACCCCACAAAGCATATGATTGGTCTTTGTAGCCATCTGCTCCACTTGATACAATAAATCGTTCGTTTTCCTCTCTTATTTTAGCATAGTGACCTGTGGCTATAAATTCGCAATCCAACTTGTCTGCCCTACGCAAAAGCGCATCCCATTTGATGTGCGTGTTGCACATCACACAAGGATTTGGTGTCCTTCCAGCCATGTATTCATCAGTAAAATAGTCGATTACGGCATCACCAAACTCTTCTCTGATGTCGATAATAAAATGTGGGAAACCAAGATTTACCGCAATATTTCTTGCGTCGTTGATTGAATCTAGGCTACAACAACCTGTTTCTTTACTACTACCTCCTGAGGTCTGATAATCCCATGTTTTCATGGTCATTCCTATCACCTCGTAGCCTTCTTCGTGTAGCATCACTGCAGCGAGTGAGCTATCGATGCCGCCACTCATAGCGACTAAAATTCTTCCTTTTTTGCTCATTTACTTAGTATTTCGCCGGGTTCACAGCCACGGTTTATACATATTTTGCAAAGTTAGTGTGTTACTAGCAATTAAACGGTAGTTCCACCACAACTACTTCCAGCTCCGGCAGTACATCCGTAGCAATGCTGATTTAAGATGATCTCTCTTTGGGACAATACGGATTCAGAGAATTCCGAGATATGCTGAGGGCCATTAACTTTTAATTCTAACATCTGATTAAAGTCACAATCATACATATATCCATCCCAACCGATACTAATCGTATTTCTACACATTACTCCCTCCGCTGCCATAGGATTAAATGCATTTACCAGTTCTTCCATGTAATCTTCATATTTCTCGGTTTTAACCAAGTACTCGAGAAATCTACTTATTGGAAGATTGGTAATTGCAAATAGGTCATTGAATACAATGTCGTATTCTAAGAGCTTTCGTTTGAATTGATTTTCTAGTGCTAATTGGTCTCCTGGTAGAAAGGCTCCTGCAGGATTATATACAAGGTCTAATTTGAGTTCCGAACCATCTTTGCCATATCCTACTTCATTGAGCATTTGGAGTGCTTTGATTGATTTTTCAAAAACCCCATCTCCTCTTTGTGCATCTGTTCGCTTGGCGGTAAAATATGGTAGACTTGAAACTACGTTGACTTTATGTTCTTTGAAAAATTCCGGAAGGTCATTGTATTTAGGATTTGCTAGAATAATTGTGAGATTACATCTGACAATTATCTTTTTCCCCAACTTACTTAACTCTTCAACAAACCATCTGAAATTCGGATTCATTTCTGGAGCACCTCCTGTTAAGTCAATAGTAGAAATATCTGTTCCTGCAAGTGCATGAAGACATTGCTCCATTGTCTCGCGTGTCATTATTTCTTTGCGATCCGGGCCTGCATCAACATGGCAGTGCGTGCAAACTTGGTTGCACATTTTGCCAACATTGATCTGAAAAATGTCAATTCCAGTAGGCCTTAAAGGAGAATGACCAAGCTCGTTTAATTTGCTTTCAAATGAAGGTATATTGATTCCTTCGTAATTATCTAGTACTTCTATTTGTCCTGCCGGGCTTGCCAAAGGATGTTTTTGACGTTGTAATGATTTGAGCATACTCACATTAGTTTGTCATTGACATTGTTCATCATCTGCACACCATGCACCAATACAGCACCACTTTTAATAGCTGCTGCAACATGCACTGCCTCCATCATTTGCTCTTCATCTACTCCTTTCTTGAGGCAATCTGAGGAGTACGCTTCAATACAATATGGACAATGAACTGCATGGGAAACAGCTAGTGCAATCAATGATTTCTCTCTTGCTGTTAGTGCTCCTTCATTAAATACAGTACCGTAATAATCAAAGAACTTATCTCCAAGCTCTTTTTGCCATTGTGTTATTTCACCAAACTTTTTTAGATCGTCAGAATTGTAATAGTTCTTGTCTTTCATATTTTCTCAATTAACAGCATCCACCTCCATCGTAGAAATTGGTGCTCTCACTTACATAAATATCTTCGTTTTTCAGTGCATCCAAATTTCCAGCAGTTTTATCACAAACAGATAGCGGTTGATTGTACATTAACACATGTCCTGCATGATCATCAAAGTATTCCTCGTTACCAGTATATATTGCCGTCTTACCTGTAAATACACATGGTCCATCTTCAGGCATTGGATCTTTAATGGCACATACTTCAACACTTTCAATATGTATTGGATAATCAGTATCGTAATGTTTTGAATCCAGAATTCTATAAGGACGTTTTGCTCTCACTTCAATTGTCCCAAATCCTACATCAGTTATCATTTTAATGTAGTCTTTTAGAGGAAGTGCACCACTTAGGCATAAGCCTCTAAGCTCCGGGTCATTCTTAAGATTTTCTGGCATAATGTCTTCACTAACAGGATCTGATAATACTAATCGCCCATGTGGCTTAAGTACTCGATACATTTCTTCTAATGCCTTTTTTAAATCTTCCTCATGGAAAATATTAAAAAGGCAATTTTGTGCTGCAACATCTATGCTGTTATCTTCTACTGGTAAGTTGAGTGCATCACCTTTCCTTAGACTCACAAAATCAGATTGAAACCAGTCATTGGCCTTTTCTGCTTCTTTGAAATTATTCTCGCAAGCTTCTAACATCTCATCTACAACATCTACACCCACAACACCGGCCTCTTGTCTACTGAAATAAGAGAATTGAAGCAATTCCATACCTCCACCAACTCCTACGTATAGTATTTTGGGGTTGTTGATCAAATCTCGCGGATGTACTGTGCTACCACATCCATAGTTCATTTCCTGCATAATCTTTGGAATATCCAAACCGGGAAATGCCCAAATTGGTGTTGTAGTGCAGCATAGCCCAACATCTGGGGTTTCAGCAGCACGTTTGTAAATGTCCTTGGTCGTATCTAAATAAGTTTCCATCAATTGCGCTAATGTTGTTTGTAGTTGAGATAAACGAGATGCCATGTTGACATCTGCTTAGACTTAGACCCAAAAGTACCCTTTTGAGTTCCTCATCAGATGAAATTTAAAGAATTATGAAAACGTATGTCGGCTAGAATCCTTTATGAGATGGAATTTCTAACCCGACCAGTGTATTCTCGTAATGCGGTTTTGAAATCCAAATTATCATCTTCCATAGCATTTAGTATTTGAATTGCAGCATACACATGCGTTAGTTGTTCTCCTTCATCGTCACCACCAATTACTATAGTAGGACTTTGCTCTTCAAGAATTGCTTCTTCGGCTTTTGAAAGCTCTTCTTTAGTGTATGACTCAACTAAAGTTTTTATTACTGGAATTTTCATTATTGCACACTGTTTATCATGTCCACCACAGTTTCTTCCT
>CAZWLS010000064.1:0-15780 GCA_964634415.1 uncultured Roseivirgaceae bacterium
AGAACACGGCGGGCAATCTGGCGATGCATCTTTGTGGAAACCTGCAGTACTTTATTGGTACTGTCCTGGCGGATACCGGGTATGTGCGCGACAGGGATTTTGAGTTTTCAGGTAGGATATCTAAAACGGAGCTTCTGGAAGAAATTGAGAAGACGATGCGAGCGGTTGATTCATATTTTGAGGGCTTATCTGCCGAAGAATTGGAGGGCGAGTACCCGCTGGAAGTATTTGGTTTCAAGATGTCTGTCTTCTATTTCATCACCCACTTGCAAGGTCACCTCAATTACCATTTAGGTCAGGTCAATTACCACAGAAGAATTTTAGCAAAATAGTTAATCGTACTATTAATTGGATTAGTCTAAGCCATCGTCAAGGTCACCGAATCTTGAGTTTGAAGTCTGATTTTTGATCTATCCTTGGCCTGTGATCAATAACAAAATAGATCGAAAGCATTAAAGATTATCCATAGCTGGTTGAATTAGAACGGAGTTGCTTTGGTGAGGGCGCTCCGTTTGCTTTTTATATCCAATGTGTTTTCAATAAAAAAGGTCATGAATTTCATGACCTCACGGAGTTTCTTACAGGCGTAATTAAATCAAGCCTTTCTCAACTTCTTGGAAACCTTAATTCCAAGAATGGCTATTGCCAACGAAGCTACAACAAGGGTAATTTTCTTTTTCATATTTCTATGTCATAATTCAACCTCAAAACCCCTAAGAATTTATTGAATTAAGGGATAATTACTGTTGCGACGCTGCTAGAAACTGCCCCAAAATATCCAAGTACTTGTTGAGAGTCATCATCTACAAAAAACAGGTTACCTTCTACAACTGCTGGAGTAGTTCCGGATGAAGTGCCAAGCGTTGTGATTTGGGATTTAAGAAGGGATAGATAGCTGTGCGAGCTGAAAGATATAGATTGAAGTTCGACTGTCATTTCATCATTAGAATCATATCCGAAAATTTGAAAATTGTTTGGGATTAAATTGCCATCAAATAGCCGGTCACTTTGGACGGTAATAGGTTCGGGAGAATTAAAAATTTTCTGGTTCTTATAAAATACCCAACGATAATAATTCTCCTGCCCTACAGGATCTCTAGTAGTGATTTTAGGATAAAACACAGTGATCTGCTGATCAGAATCATTGGGATCATTTTCTTCAAAAGAATCAATCTGCAAATTCCCTACCGAAGTAGGTATTGGCATTTCATCCCATAACGATTGGATTTCTTGGTCGTCTACAATAATGCGTAATCTGTATTCAGTTCCGGGTGTCCCGCGATATTCTGTATCGGCATGGTAGTAGCCATCATCAGCGTAACTGTAGGTGAAAACTTCACCCACCCTAGACTGTATGATTACTTCAGCATCATCTATAGGAAGTACTTCATTATTATCAGCAAAACCATTCGAACGCGTCAACCGGATCCTTTGGTTTCCTAATGAGTCGGTTAGCCAACCTTGTATTACAACCAGGTTTTGCGGAGAAGGCAGGTCTACTACAACAACTTTTTCACAAGCCATCAATGCAATGATCGATATGATTAAAAGCTTCTTCATTTAAAATTTGAAGTTGTAAGTGATTGCAGGAATAATCGTACCGAAAATCGAATATTTTACAACTTGCGCCGTACCTGGATCAATTGGAGATTCTCTAAAGAAATATGAATATGCATTTTGACGCGCATAAACGTTATAGATAGTGAAAATCCAATAATCCTTGTTTTTCCTTGTTTTTCCTTTCTTTTTCACTTCTCTACCATCCCATTTGACGGATAGGTCTAATCGATGATAGTTTGGGAGTCTTGCATTATTTCTGAATTCAAAATGTGGTACGAGGTTATTTTCAAAAACGTATTTGTCGGTAGGAAGAGTGACTGGTATTCCAGTATTAAAAACGAAGTTTGTAGAAGCGCTCCATCTTCGGGAAATCTGCATGTTCCAAGAAGTAGCAAAGTCATGCGTTTTATCATGATTTTCAAGTACAAATCGTTCGCTGTTATTTTCAGGAATCCTGCTTTCAGCTCTTGAGAGTGTATAACTAATCCATCCTTTGAGACGACCCGTTTTTTTCCTTGCAAATAATTCCAAACCATAGGCTCTGGCTTGGCTAAGAATCAATTCTGTTTCTATATTCTCATTGAAGACCAAATCTGCTCCATTTCGGTATTGAATGTTGTTGCTGATGTCTTTAAAGTATATTTCCGATGATAGCTCCCAAGTATTGTCTTTAAGATTTTTGTACAATCCCAAGGTATATTGATTGGTCGTTGTTGGGGGGATATACCTATCACTGAGTTTCCAAATGTCGGTTGGTTCAGGAGAAATTGTATTAGATATTAAATGCAGGTATTGGGCAGTTCTTGAAAAAGCAGCCTTTATAGCAGTCTTTTCATTTATGCGCCAATTAATGGCAATCCTTGGCTCTAGGATGTACTTCTTGTCTATAACTTCAAGATTGTTGAAGCTTAAGGTATCAATGATCGTGGAGTCGGCAAAAGGCAGACCTTCTTGATAGTCAAAAACAGTTCCTGACCCTAACGTATGAAGACTGCTTAATCGAAGTCCATAATTTAAAGTGAGATTGTCTTTGCGAGTCTCCTGACTAAAATATGCGGCAGATTCAAGTCCTTGTTCGTTTTCTAATTGTACGCTGTTGGTGCTGCTTGCATTTTGGTCTAGTGGTTCTCTTGATCCGGGAAGAAGTCTGTGATAAACTGCACTCCATCCAAAAGTAAGCTCATTGTTAGGATTGAGTACATATGTAAAACTTGTCTTCAAACTGTAATCAGCAATCTTAGATCTACCTATAAATGCACCGGGCTCCTCAGTACTTTCAATTTTGTAATTATATTCTGATACGAATGCAGAAATGTTTGAAAATAATCGAGGTGTAAAGAGGTAATTCCATCTAAAGTTCAGCATTCTATTGCCCCAATTTCTGGTAGAATTCAATCCAGCAATGTTTCTGTCGTTCCCTATATATCCTGATAAATAATATCTACTTGCTTGACTGTATTTGAAGTTTAGTTTGAGATTCAAATCCTGAAATCTTATTCTGTTTCTTTGAACCGAAGTACTGGCAAAATCATCAATAGAAAGATTTAATAAGCTTTGTCTTGCAGAGATTAGGTATGAACTTTTTCCTTCGTGTATAGGTCCTTCAAGTAGTGCTCGCGCTGATAAAATTCCGATACCTCCTGACACACTGGTTTTATTAGCATTACCTTCCTTTTGTCTCACTTCAATAACGGATGATGTTCGCCCACCATAAGAAGGAGGGATGTAGCCTTTCATGATTCGTACATTGTTGACAGCTTCAGGGTTGAATACTGAAATAAGGCCATAAAAATGATTTGGATTATAGATGGTTGCCTCATCCAGTAGTGTAAGGTTTTGGTCAACACCTCCACCACGGACGTGAATACCACTGGCATCTTCTCCTATGGCCCGAATACCTGGTTTTAATAGTGCATTTTGAATTACATCGACTTCCCCCAGAAAGTATGGAATTTGACCATCTGCTTCTGAGATTGATATCCTATTAATGGATGGGATAGTTTCTGATAGATTTACATCATCTGACAAAGAAAGAACTTCAACCTCTTTTAACTCCGTGATTTTGGGCGCAATCGATACATCCAAATAGGTAGTGCGGTATAAAGAAATTTCTGTAGTAGTACCACGGTAGCCAATATGAGAGTATTCTAGATTATATATTCCTTCTCTTAATGTGATTGAATAGTAACCATATCCATTTGTTGTTGTGCCAAGATTGGTTCCTGCGACTTGAACAGTGGCTCCAATTATATGTTCTCCAGACTCAACGTTTTTTAAAACGCCATGAACCGTATAGTTCTGAGGAATATGTGGTGAAAGTATTATTTGACTACCCGAAAAAGTAATATCTGCAATCAGGTTCTCTTTAAGATAGTCGAGTAATTTTCGTGAGGTGGTACCCCTGTCTATGTCTAACGCCTGATTTGTGAGTTTATCCGCACTATATGCGATATTAAGCCCTTGTGTTCTGAGTGAATCTAATGCATCGAATAAGGTGATCTCTCCCCAAAAAGTTAACTTTTGATCGAGCGGATCCTGTTGAGCTCGTAAAGAACTCAATCCCATGCAGCAAATGAGAAAGATGCATGCTATTAATCGTGTGGTAGAAAAACGGGTGACAAACACACCCGCAAAAATAATGAAAGGTATATGCTGGTATTAACAGCCTTTGCCTGAAATTTTTACAGTATCGTTCTTTCTTGAGGTTTTAACATCTAAAGCGGTGCTAATCGTCTTCAAAACAGTGCTCAGTGTTTGTTTTTCGAAAGTAACTGTAAGTCTGCAGTTTTGGAGCTTATCATTCGATAACTCAAAATCTACGTTGTAGTATTCTCCAAGCTGATCTAGTGCCGTGCTTAACGGAGTGTTATTGAAATTGAAAATACCATTTCTCCAACTCATGATATTTTCTGATGGTCTTTCGCTAAATGTAACTGCAGCAGTTTCTCTGTTAAAAACAGCCTCATTACCGGCAGGAACTTTTGTTTGTTGTCCTTCTTTTTCAAAAGCAACCAATCCCCGGTCTACATAAAGTTTGACTTCATTTTCAGTAGTTATAAGATTGAATGCTGTTCCAAGAACTTTCACATCTACACCATTAACATCAATAATGAATGGCTTCTGGCTTTTCTTAATATCGAAGTATGCCTCTCCTTTGAATGCTACATTCCTAGCATCACCAAATTGTTCTGGATAAGTAAAAGATGAATTTTCATTCAATACTCCAATTGATCCGTCAGGGAATTCAACGCGCATTTTTTCGTCAACAGTGGCAACGTAAATCTCAGATGGAGTTGGATTGTATAGGTATACTGTAATTGAAAGTATAGTAAGTATTGCCACAGATGCAGCAATTTTCATCCATGCAAACCCTTTGTTAGGATTTTGGATCTTTTGATTTAACCTCTCCCAAGCTGCGTTTTCGTCTACTTCTGGTGCATCCAAATTTGTATGCTGAAATAGAAACTCAACAAAGCCGTCTTCGCTATCAGAAGGCTGCTCTTGGTTGTGAAGGTGGTTATATACTTCCGGGTCTTTCGCCATACTTATTTAACAGTCAATGTTATTAGGTACTACCCCTAATTTTTTTTCACTTTTTTTAATTCATCTGTTCTTTATAGTGCTTATACACGTTTTCAAGTGATTCTCTAAGTTTTTTCAATGCTATCCCCATCTGATTTTCGACTGTTTTTTTCGAAATATCCAGCTCTTCTGCAATCTCTTCATAGGTCATTCCTGCATTCCTGCTAAGAACAAAAATTTGTCTACACTTCTTGGGTAGAGCATCCACCGCAGACTTTATATACTTCCTTAGTTTTTCATTCTCGCCTTCATCTTTTTTAGGCATACTTACACTGAGCATCACCTCGCTCACATCCGCCATAGATTGCTGCTTGGGCAACTCCAATTTGATGTAATTAAGACACTTGTTCTTTACCGCCGAATACAGATAAGTTTTGAGCGTTGTTTGAATTTCAATATTGCTTCTTTTTTCCCAGATATATAAGAAGACCTCTTGTGCCATTTCTTCAGCAATGGTTGAATCCCTCACATACGTAAATGCGAATCGGTGCAATTCTTTGAAATAGCGCTTAAAAATGACCTCATAAGAAGAGAAGTCATTACTTTTCACTTGTTGGAAAAGCAAAAGGTCATTGTCTGAGCTCATTTAATTTACTGGAACGAATTAGTTATTTCTGCGAACAAGTTTACTGATGGATTAGATAACCCAAAAAAGAAGTTCTCCGCGAAGATAGAAACAATCATGTTTTCTTCAGGTATTACGCACAAAAGCTGCCCTAAACCACCTCTAACAAAATACATTTCATCATGGGGTGTTCCAAATGCGAACGAAAAATTATCTCCAAAGCGTTGCCAAATATATCCTTGAGAGAATGACTCTGAAATTTCATTTTGAACTGAAGATGCCTCAATTACAAAGTTTGGGTCAAGTATCCTACGACCGTTCCATGTACCCTCGTTTAGATAGAGGTAGCCAAGTTTGGTCCAATCAAGTAGCGTAATTGTGATTCCATCCCCACCATTATAGTTGCCTTGTGGATCTGATTCGATTTCCATTGATGAAATTGTTAGCGCATCTAGAATATTTTCCTTTAAAAACGTCTCAAAATCTTGATTCGAAACATTTTCGACAATTTTTGCAAGAATCATCCCTGTTCCAGAATTGAATCGATATTGCAACCCAGCAGGTGCTGTTTGAGGTTTTTCTAAAACATATCTAACCCAGTCATTCGCTAATTTCATTTGGTTGAGATCATTTTCTAGGCTAAATGGGCGGATACCTTCATCCCAGGATAGACCTGCTCTATGGCTTAATAAGTGGGCAATTGTTATCTCCGATTTTTCTGGATTATCTGTAAATATTTCTGAATATGAAGGAAGATACTGATCGATAGGATCATCGATAGATAGCAACCTCTTATCTTCCGCTACTCCTATCGCAGAAAGAGCAAAGATTAACCCTGCGGTTCCGATATCTACAACTATTTCTCTTTTTCTTAAAGTTGGATCTCGGGTCACTACACCTACTGAATCTACCACTCGTTGATAGTAATTTTCAAAGACCAGTTTATCATTTTTGATAATGACTAATCCATTTATTTCCAGAAATTGATTGAGTTGTATTAAGTCATTGACTCCCAAAAGAGCTTCCCTTGAAAGTCCTTCTGCATCAGGTAGTTCATATTCCCAAACTTCTTGATCTGGGCTTACTTCATTTGTAATGTGACACGCACAAGTGATGAAGAGAAGAAGAATAGGTAGTCTGATTCGCATCAAGTAAACAATGTATAGTTTCCGTGCTGATCTGAGGGAGGAGCAGGGTTCATGAATGAAACATCATTCCCATCGATATCCCTAATTTTAGGTGCCACAGTGTGCGAAATAAATTCTTCCTTGTTTTCCTTATTCAATAATTCATTTAATTCATCCTCGCTGTCCGATTCAAGCCACCTTCTTGTTGCCGATGCATCGAGTGTGGCAGGCATATCATCTTGAAAATCAACTATTTGATTATTTGCGGGACGAGTTATCATGATAAATGAATGCTTTCCATCCTCACCTTCTTCCCAGAGGCCGGCCACTGAAAAAACCTTTTTATCAGGGTAAAAGAAATAATGTGGTACTTGCTGCTTTTTTGCTACTTTTTTCCATAGATAGAATCCATCCATAGGGATGACACACCTATGGGTAGCTAATTTCTTACGATAACTAGCCTTGTTCATCACTGAATCCATAGGGAGATTGAAGAACTTTGGACTCATGGCTTTATTATTAGACCACATAGCCATTAGCCCCCAATTGAAGAAAGAAATCTTATCAGAATCAACACTTGTTATTAAAGGCAATACTTTCGTTGGTGCAGCATTGAATTGAGGCTCATACGCTTCTGGAACTTCTGCTCCTAAAACAAGAGCCAACTCATCGGGTTTTAGTGTTATGGTATATCTATCCAACATTTTTGGCAATTTAATACGAGTTCACGGTTACTCAATTTTCATTTTGTGCGAAAACCAATTTTTTATTTGTTGGATGGGTTAATTTTGACTTAAGAATTAATGATGATCAAATGGCTGAAGTAATAAGAATGCCCAAAATGAGCGACACCATGGAAGAAGGTGTGATCGCTTCATGGTTGAAAAAAGAGGGAGATGAAGTGAGCTCTGGTGATGTGCTAGCAGAAGTGGAAACTGATAAAGCAACTATGGAACTGGAGTCGTATCAGGATGGAGTGCTTTTACATATAGGAGTAAATGAAAAAGAGTCGGTTCCCGTAGACGGTGTACTCGCTGTGATAGGAGAAAAAGGAGAGGACTTTAAGCACTTGTTAGAGGAAGCGAGTAATGGGCAGTCTAATGAAGCAGCAGCACCTGAAGTTAAAAAGCCTCAAGCTCCGTCAGGCGAGGCGATAGATACAAGCAACATCAACGCCTCAATTATCCGTATGCCGAAGATGAGCGACACCATGGAAGAAGGGGTGATAGCGTCATGGCTTAAGAAGAAAGGAGATACGGTAGAATCTGGTGATATACTGGCTGAGGTAGAGACAGATAAGGCTACTATGGAATTGGAAGCATATGAAGATGGCACCCTTCTGTATACTGCCGTTTCGGAAGGAAATGGAGTTCCTGTTGATGGTATCATAGCAATTATTGGTGAAGAAGGAGCCGATTATGAATCGCTTTTAAAAGCCGAAGAGCAAGGAAATTCATCAGCAGCAGTTGAGGAAGTGAAAGAAGCAACACCAGTCAGTACGGCGTCAGCAGCTCCTACTGCAACCCCTATTGCTGCTGCTCCTGTGGCTAGTACGCCTTCTTCAAGTAATGGAAGAATAAAGGCTTCGCCACTCGCAAAGAAAATAGCTTCAGAAAAAGGAATAGACCTGGCACAGGTAAATGGATCAGGTACTGATGGAAGGATTGTTAAGAAGGATGTTGAGGAATTCACCCCTTCAGCTCAACCACAAGCAACATCTGCTGCTGCAGCTCAACCTTCGATTAGCATTCCTCAAGTTGTTGGCGAAGAGCGTTCAGAAAAAGTAGAGCTTTCGCAAATGAGAAAAGTAATTGCTAAGCGCTTAAGCGATAGCAAATTTGCTGCTCCACACTTTTACTTGACTATGGAGATCAATATGGATAAGGCTATAGCGGCAAGAAAATCCATGAATGAAGTGGCTCCAGTGAAGATCAGTTTCAATGATATGGTGGTAAAAGCAGCATCAGCAGCTTTACGCCAACATCCAGATGTAAATGTAAGCTGGATGGGAGATCATATGGTGAAGCATTCTCATATCCACATGGGTATTGCAGTGGCCATTCCTGATGGATTGATTGTGCCAGTTGTGAGATTTGCAGATAATAAGTCACTTTCTCACATATCTGCGGAAGTACGAGAGTTGGCTCAAAAAGCAAAAGATAAGAAGCTACAACCGGAGGAATTCTCTGGAAATACATTCACAATATCCAATTTGGGAATGTTTGGGATAGAAGAATTTACTGCAATCATCAATCCGCCTGACGCATGTATCATGGCTGTTGGTGGAATAAAAGAGACTGTGGTAGTGAAGAATGGGGAAATGAAGCCTGGCAATGTGATGAAAGTGACACTTTCTTGTGACCATAGAGCTGTGGACGGAGCAGTAGGATCTGCATTTTTGAAAACCTTCAAAGAGTTGATGGAAGATCCGGTTAGAATATTAATCTAAAGAGAACAAAAAAAGCATAGGTCTACCCGTGATGGTAGACCTTTTTTAGTTTTATAGACTTGAACTTGTTTTGAGATAAGGTGGTTTTAAGTCTTCACCCGCTCTAAATGATCATATTACAAATTAGACTAGAATGGAAAAGATAAAATCTACAACCGTCCTTGCAATTAAGCATAATGGCAAAGTAGCTATTGGAGCGGATGGTCAAGCTACACTTGGTAATACTGTGGCAAAATCGAATGTGAAGAAAATTAGGAAGCTAGGCGATGGGAAAATTGTGACTGGTTTTGCTGGGTCAACAGCCGATGCATTCACATTACTGGATCGATTTGATGAGAAATTGAGTTCCTATTCAGGAAACTTGAAACGTGCAGCTGTGGAGCTTGCCAAGGATTGGCGAACTGATAGGTATTTAAGAAAGCTCGAAGCAATGATGATCGTTGCTGATAAGAATGAAGTCCTGGTTGTTTCAGGTACGGGAGATGTCTTAGAGCCCGATAATGATATTGCCTCTATTGGATCTGGGAGTATGTATGCAAGATCAGCAGCCTTGGCGCTAAAAAAACATGCATCCAACCTTACTGCTGAGGAAATGGTTAGGGAAGGTCTCACTATTGCTGCAGATATCTGTATTTATACGAATCATAATTTAGTAGTTGAGGTTGTAGAGTAACCTCAACCAACCATAAAACTTAATTAATTGCCGATTTTGATCGGCAATTTTTGTTTTGATTTGAAATAGAACTGCTTCTTTTTGGTCTCTTTTACCGAAAAGAAGTTAATTCGCGTTCTATTTGATATATACCCTCAATTAAGAAGCTTGACCACATGAAATCTCAATCATCAACCTTGATTTTGTCAATTGTATTACTAGTGAATTTTTCATCAGTTGCTCAAAGTTCTCTTCAAGAGAAATACGATGGCATAATAGAATCAACAGAAACGTATGAGCAATACAAGGTGATACCTCGGACAACCATCGATGCATTTTGGGTGGAAGTATCCGACACACTCAAGTTGAATAGAGGTGTAATCAATGAATTACAGACCAAAAGACAAGACCAAGAAGCTTTTATTAAAAAACTAGAAGCTGACATTTTAAATCTTCAATCAAATTTGGATTCCAGCCTTAACCAGAACGATTCGATAAATTTTGTGGGCATATCTTTTTCTAAAGTAGGATACCACCTGATGGTGTGGCTGATTATAGCAGTGCTTGCAGCTTTTGGTGTTATCGCTTATTTGATGTTTGCAAGGAGCAATCGTGTTACTTCTCGCGTTAAAAAGGATCATGATGAATTGCTAGCCGAGTTTGATGCTCATAAGGACAAGGCCAGAGAAGCGCAAGTAAAGCTAAAGCGAGAGTTACAGACGGCCTTAAATACCATCAATGAACGTAGGTAGTTATTTCTTCCTCTCGAAATGACCTAAGTTAATTTTAGGTTAATGACTTTTATTAACGGATGATTCAAGCTATTTCATAATAGGTTTGAGGCTGTATGAAGAGCAAGATCACATGGCTTATAATTGCTTCTGTTAGCGGACTTATAGCTCTTTCTTTGGTTCAGATGTACCTAATTCGTAATACATATGAGCTTAAAAAAGAGGCATTCCTTAGCAATACCAAAGATTTGGTTTCTACTATTGACGATTCCTTCACTCAGGTGGACTCTTTACGTTCTTTATGGCGAGACCATATAGTAGATATTACTACTGCCTACATTCGGTTAGAGATCCCGAGAGAAGAAGTCTTGAAGCAGTTTAAAGCTAAAACCGATCAATTAGACCCGATATTTAAAAACGTTGTTTCAGCAGATCTAGAAAAATTAGGTGTCCCTACTTCTCTTAAGTTTCAAAAGCGAGTTCGGTCAATTGTCATTCAGGATTCTTTGACTAATGACACCATTTATTCAAGAAAGAATAATACACAGACATTTATTCTTGGAGATTCCTTTCAAGGAGAAGAGTATCAATTAGGTGAATCGACATCTTTTTCTGAATGTTCTTCTAGCAAAATGGTAGATGGTAGACAAGTGATCGAGGTGATACGCTTAAATTTTGAAACCGAGACCATTATGAATATTGAAGGGTGGGAAAAGCAGGTGTTACTTCAAATGAAAGGACTGCTTGTTTTGTCTGCCAGTATATTTCTTTTTGTAATCGGACTCCTCTTTTATTCAATAAGGAATTTAATTCTTCAGAAAAAGATAGCTGACATTAAAACAGATTTCATAAACAATATCTCTCACGAATTTAAGACGCCATTAACAGCACTTTCTATAGCATCCAATATGTTGAAAACCGAAGTGGGTAATGATGAAAAAGCCTCTGGTGTAATTTCTATTATTGAAAGACAAAATCTAAAGCTGAAGAAGGTGTTGGATCAAGTCCTCGATAAATCCATAAGTTATAATGAAATACAGCTTGATCAAGAACAGGTTGAAGTTGAGGAGTTTTTAACATCCCTTCTAGATGATTTTGAATTGACAGTGAAGGATCAGGAAGTTTCATTAAGTCGTCACTTTAAAGTTTCTAGTACCATTGTTCTAATGGATCGATTTTATATTTCTACTGCTATTACTAATATTTTAGAAAATGCAGTCAAGTACAATCATGGCGAAATCAAGTTAAACTTCACCGCAGAAGTTGATGACAAACTCATTATTTCGATTGGGGATAATGGAGTAGGGATGTCAGAGAAAGATCAAAAACATTTATTCGAAAAATTTTATCGAATAACCAAAGATGATACACATGATGTGAAAGGGCTAGGGCTTGGGTTGTACTATGCAAGTCAGATTGTTAAAGCACACCATGGCTCCATATATGTTGAAAGTAAAACAGGGTTGGGTAGCTTGTTTACAATTGTGTTGCCTTTACAATAAAGACGAATGAAAAAACGCGTATTACTTGCTGAGGATGATGACGATTTGCGCAATGTTCTAAGCCAATATATGGAAGTATTTGATTTTACTGTAACGTCTGTGAGGGATGGTGTAGAAGCATTAGAAATGTTTAATAAGGGCAAATTTGAACTATGTGTTCTGGATGTGATGATGCCTCGTCTTGACGGGTTCACACTTGCTGAGCAAATGATCGAGATAAATCCAAACGTTCCATTTATCTTCCTTACAGCAAGAACCCTTAAAGAGGATAAAATAAAAGGGCTTAAGCTAGGGGCTGATGATTACATTGAAAAACCTTTTGAAGCAGATGAGCTTGTCCTAAGGATGAGTAACATTATAAAAAGGAATAGTAAGACAGAATCAAGCTTAGATATTGAAGATTCTGAAACGATTTCAATTGGTAACTACACCTTACATCCTAAAAGACTTATTCTATCCTTGGATGATAAGGAGCAAAAGTTGACTAAAAAGGAGGTAGAGCTTATTTCATTTCTGGTATCACATCAGAA
The DNA here is from genome assembly GCA_964634415.1 of uncultured Roseivirgaceae bacterium. GTDB lineage: Bacteria > Bacteroidota > Bacteroidia > Cytophagales > Cyclobacteriaceae > Ekhidna. The sequence goes on from CAZWLS010000064.1 coordinate 12,699, forward strand.
TGTTGTGTTGAAAAGAGAAGAAATACTCAATGCAGTATGGAGTAGTAGTGATTTTTTCACTGGAAGGAGTATGGATGTCTTTATAAGTAGGTTGAGGAAATACTTCAGAGAGGACCCTAAGATAACCCTTGAAAGCATTCGCGGAATTGGATTAGAATTTCGTGTAAGTTAACGTGTGCGCTGCGCTGAGTTAATGTCAGGTTAACGTCTTTAAAATTCACTTTTTTGATTGGCCGGACTTCTACATTTGGTCCAAACAAAAATGAAAAAGACATGAGACCAACATTATTATCATTATTTATTCTTTTGATCTTCACTGGTGTAAATGCACAGAGCAAAAGTCGGGAGACTTCTCGTACCTCATCTTCAAATGGAGTGAGTTCTGAGTCAAGTATTACAAGATCTGATGATAGCTATAAGTTTGACGCCAGATTTAATGCAGATAAGTATGAAGAAATTGAAGATTTGCTAGTCAAGCAATTGGGAACAAACTATCAGACTACTGGATCAGCTTTTGAATGGAAAGAGGAGGTAAATGGTAAATCCTACTTTAAATGCAGATTAACTGCTACTACATTGAGATTTTCACTTGATAGAGAATTATCATCCCTTGATTTTTATTCAGAAATAGATGAGCTGGGAGATGACCTCAAAGGAATCATACAGAAACATGCACCATGTGAACCTGTACCTCCAACTCCTCCTACACCTCCAAATCCAAATGGGAGTGACCCTCAAGAAGAATTAAGAAAAGCGGAAATGGAGTTGTTAAGAGCACAAGAAAGACTAGATAGACTCAAGAAAAAAGGTAACAGATAGAAAATAGACTAATTCGCGCATCAATCTTCGATGCGCGAATTCTATCCTAATCTTGGGTTTACAGATTATAGGCGCTCTGCTACTTCTCTGATTACATTTACTAAGTAATCAACTGTTCCTTTGTGCATGCGATGGTTGATCAAACAAGCACGTATCACAAACTTATTCTTAATGGTTGTGGACGTAATAAATACACGACCATCTTGCTCAAGAGCTGGGATGAGTTTTCTGTTAATACTATCAATTTCTTCTTCGGTGGTACAGTTTCCGGTATATCTAAAGCAAGAAATGGCTAGATCAGATTCTGCAATGAGTTCAAAATCATTACTTTCCTCGATGCTATTCGAAAGGTATTTTGCAAGGTCGATATCTTTCTGAATCATCTCCTTTATGGCTTTTATTCCATAGCCTTTTAGACTCATCCAAATCTTTAGTGCTTTAGCATTTCGAGAGAGTTGAAAATAGTGTTCGTTGAAGTTTACTCTCCCTGCTTCTTCCAGCTTAGCGTCCAAATATGAAGCTACCTTGAAATAAGATCTTCTAAGCTTATCCCAATCTTTCACAAGCAGGCAACCTCCCTCAAATGTCTGATACAGCCACTTATGGAAGTCCACAGCCAAAGAATCCGCTTTCTCTATGCCACTGTATTTCTTTTTTAAAGATTCTAACGTGCCAAGCAGACCTCCGTAAGCGCCATCAATGTGATACCACATGTTATATTCTTCAGCTATTAAAGCAAGCGCATCCAGATCGTCAATCGCTCCAGTATTTACTGTTCCTGCATTTCCAATAAGACAGAATGGCTTCATTCCATTAGCTATATCTTCTTCAATTTGCTGTTTTAACACATCTAAGTTGATCGTGTAGTCCTCATTCACAGCAATTTTTCGCAGTTGATTACTTCCAATGCCTAGCTCCTCTACACTTTTATCTACGCATCCATGGACTTCGGAGGATGCATAAACTGTAAATGGCTGCATTCCAAACAGACCTTTTTTGCGCACTTCTTCTTTCTCAAAGAATATGTTTCTAGCGACTGCAAGACCAGCAAGATTGGCAGCCGAACCACCACTGACTAAGACACCAGCGGCATTTGAATCAAAACCGGTGATTTCTCCACCCCATTGAATGACTCGTCGTTCGATTTCATTTATGGCAGGAGCAAGGTGCCATTTTCCGACATTCTGATTTATTGTAGCTGCAAGTTGCTCTGCAATGATGGATAGTTGAGTGCCACCTGCCATTACATAGGCATACATGTATGGCCCTAAATTATTAGTGGCTGTGTCCATTACTTTTTCTTTCACGAGCTTCAGGAGTTTTTCTGGCTCCATTCCTTGCTCTGGCAGGGGTTCTTCAAACCACTTTTCTACTTCTTTTTGTGGATAATAGTGATAGGCTTTCTTTTCCTCTAAGTTTTCGTGTTGGTTTAAAACCAAGTCAGAGGTTGCACTTAACAATTCCTTGAAGTGGTCTGGAGCAAAATCTAGTGAGTTACTCATTGCTTAATTCGTTTATGGTTCGGGTTTTAAAATCTTTTTGACTGTACAGGATCTCAAGCGATTCTAATTGATCCATGAAGGTGCTACCTTCTCCAAAGAGCTTTTTAGTTCCTTCTATACCTGCATCCCATATGGCTTCAAATCCTGGTAAATTGTCCAATGCTTTTTGCGTAAGTGTGTAATTCTTCTTTCTAGAATCATTCTTATCCGCTGAAGCATTCAGATATCCGGCCTTTTCCATCTTAGTAGCCATAGTTATGACTGATGGATGAGAAAAATGGAGCTTAGAAGCCATTTCTGTTACTGATAGTTGGTCGTATTTCTTAAGGAGTTTAAATATTAAAAACCAATTAGGTTCAATGTCTTTCCCTAAGGTTTTATACATCTGACGGCCACTATGCACCATAGCTTCACTTAGTCGTTTTAGACGAACAGCTAAGCCGAGATATCCAAGTTCATTTACAAAATCGTATTGCATTATATATGTAGTTGACTACACTAATTTATATAAAATATATGTAGTTGACTACATAATATAATAAATACTAACTTGTATAGTATTAGTCGGTTCTTCAATCCTTAAATTATTTTCAATAAAATAGGTGTTTGATTGTGAAATTGATAAAAATGATGCCTTATTGTTATTTATATAAATTGATTCATTCAGCTTTTTATTAATTTCATTCGCTTATGGAAAATCAAAAGTTCTTCAAGAAAATCATGGTAGCAAACCGGGGTGAAATTGCCATTCGGGTATTAAG
>CAZWLS010000065.1:0-15658 GCA_964634415.1 uncultured Roseivirgaceae bacterium
TTGGAGTTAAATACTTGGATTAGAACAGGCATCCAATGGCGATAATTAGTAAGAAGAAGGAGATCTTCCAGATTAGCAGCGTGCTTAGGTCATATATCAGGAAATATGATCGAGAGATTGATTTGCCAATTTATTACAGCGACTTGCTTAGATATGACAATTCTATTCCTCTTTATGATAAAGCTGGCAATGATACGCTTTGGGAAACAGTTTTTTTTCCACAAAGTGATATGTCACACATAAATGCATCACTAAAAAAAGTATATGCTATCATGAAGGCAGATGGCGATCTGTCAGTCATGGATCATTTAATCATCGACAGAGTCGATTTATGTGCTTATGGCAACACACAGCCTTTTCGCGTAAGGGTGGTAAATCAAATCAATGACAACTTTGATTATTTCTACATAAAAAATGCAGATGCATCTCGTATCTACGGCTTAGAACTAGAACACCTTCTATCGCCCAATAAAATCAGCTATGTTGTCAACAAGGAAACCTTAATAGAAGAACATATTGTAGGAGTCCCTGCAGAACTATTCATCAAAAAATATCTTGGTGACTCCAATCTCAATGAGATTCGATTAGCTAAAGAGTTTGTGAAATTCAACGAACGCTGCTTTGTAAGACTTCTTGGAGATATGCACAGCAGCAACTTTGTGGTCGATATCACACCGGATTTTGAAGATGTAGAATATCGTCTAAGAGCTATTGATTTTGATCAGCAGTCTTATGAAGGAAGACGAGCTATCTATCTTCCTCAATATTACACTCAAAACAATCCGATTATTAAAATTGGATTAAAACACATGACTCCTGAGACCGTGAGACAATATCAGCGAGAGGAGCGTTCTAATATTGCAAATAGGTTAAAAGTCGAAAAGGCCCGAGTATCCGACCTTCTCAAAGCAATGAAGAAGGACCAATTGTCAAAGCCTGAAAACATCAAAAAGCTGAGCAAAGAACTCGCAGAATTTTATGAGGAAGAAGACTTTAAGTCTTGCGAATGCATGGGTGATCTTGTAGAAATGAGCTTAGAGATGCTATCTAGAAAGCCCAACCTATATAAAGACTACTAAGCTCCAGTCATTTGATATCGTGGAAGCTGGAATACAAAAGTGCTCCCTTCATTTGGGTTACTTATAACCTGAATAGTTGTATTATGCAATTCCATGATCTTCTTAACGATGGCGAGGCCTAACCCAACTCCTTCTTGATTCGAGGTCTTTTTAGATTGACGATATCTATCAAATATGACAGATTGATCATGTTTATTGATCCCTGGGCCTGTATCCGATATACCAACTTCCACCTGACTTCTATTTGAAGAAACATTTAAAGATATACGACCTCCCTCAGGAGTAAACTTTAGTGCATTATCTAACAGGTTTTGCAAAGCCCTCTCTACAAGACTAATATCTGCAAAAACAAGAGGAACTCCTTCATCAGCCTTCAACTCTATTTTCACATCTTTCTCCTCACCTAGTACTTGATACTTAGAGACAAGGTCCATCGCCAGATCTGTCATCGCGAAAGGTTCCTTTAATGGCTCTACCTGTTTGGCTTCAAGTTTGGAATATTCAAAAAGCTGGGAAACTAACCTTGAAAGCTTCTCAGAACTTGTTTTAATAATATTTAGATATTTATCCCTGTCATCTTCAGAAAGGTCATTTTTCTTGATTTGCAAGGTTTCAATGTATCCATTAATGATTGCAAGAGGAGTTCTTAAATCATGAGACACGTTAGCAATGAGTTCTCTGCGCAAGACATCTACAGATTTAATCTCTTCCATATTCTTCTCAATGGTATCAGCCATTTCATTGAAGTTTACTGCTAAAATTGATAAGTCAGCTTTGTCAGGATCGTCTATTCTTATGTTTAAATCCCCTTCTCTGAACCTTTTAACCGTGTGAATAATAGAGCGAAGATTTTTGGTTAGAAACCAAAAGCTCACAAGTCCTAAAAAAAGAACAAACACCATTGTTATGATAGATGCCCCAACTCCAAGTTTCATGAAGTAGCTTGAAAAAAGTGTCGAAGATACCTTATCAATTTCCTGCCCGGCAAGAACAATGTAGATATACCCTTCTCTGCCTTCATGATTAAACTTTGCTGTCGAAAAAATCTTTTTCTTTCCAATCTGCCTAGGGTCATCGCCGAGTATGTACTTATCGCCATTACACGCTATAAATTCATTAATCGGAGCTAGGTCCACATATTGAGCAGGGTCGTTTGGATTATCATGACTTAAAACAACAGAATATAAAATTTTACCATCGGTATTTAGCAGATATACTTCTATACCTCTATTCACCGCCATCATATCATGCATCAAATCACCAAACAAAGGTTTGTTTACACTTCCATCATCTAAAAAGGGAGAGTTGCCTTGAAATTTTTCTTCTATGAGGTGGTTAGCCAGTTCGGAATTTAGTTTCTGCGATCTTTCCTCAAAATGTTTATTCGTCAGATATACCGAAGTGAAGATGTAGCTCACCCCCATTACAATTACCAATAGGAAAAAAACGACAGCAATTTTCTTAATTAATCTATTCGTTAATAATCTGGTATTACTCATAGCTCTTCATTGAATTTATATCCTACTCCCCAAGTGGTTAATATATACTTAGGGTCAGCCATATCCGGCTCAAGTTTTGCCCTCAACCTATTAATATGTGAGTTGACAGTATGTTCATAACCATCAAAATCATAGCCCCAGATAATTTTAAGCAAGTCACTCCGTGTGTAGCTCTTCCCAGGATGGGAAGCCATAAGTACTAATAATTCAAACTCTTTAGGTGATAAGTCCACTCTCTCTTCTTCCTTTAGTACTTTTCTTTTTTCTATATCTATGTAAAGTCCTTCAAACTCTATGATTTGAGAAGCATCTTCCGACAGGCTTTCTTGAATGAATTTCGTTCTTCTAAATATGGCCTTCACTCGGGCAGTAAATTCTCGTATGCTAAAAGGTTTTGTGATATAGTCATCTGCACCCACCTCTAAGCCTAATACTCGATCTATTTCCTCTGACTTTGCAGTTAGCATTATAATTGGAGTCTTCTGGCTTGCCCTCACTTTTTGACACACCTCAATACCATCCATTTCAGGAAGAGATATATCTAAAATGATAAGATCCGGCTTCTCGGCAACCGCAAGATCGTAACCAGTCTTGCCATCCGCTGCAGAAATTGACTCACATTGTAGATCCTTTAAGTGAATATCCAACAGATTGGTAATCTCCGGATCATCCTCAATGATCAATACTTTCTTCTTTTCCATATCAATGTCCGCAATTAATTAAAAAGTTATCACAAAATGTTCACAGCGAAATCGTGTTTTATCACACTCTAAACGCATCTGACACAAGATTCATTCAAAATAAGCCCTACAATCCATCAATGCTGTGAAACAAAAATGACATTCATGTGAAGGTTTGGCAATCTTGTATTCGTTGACTTGCTCTACAAAAAATTCAAATACAAATAATGAAAACTCTAAAAAGCGTTTATTTTCTATTAGCACTGGCTGCTCTAATTTCAGCCTGTGGTGATGATGATGGTGATGGAGCCATAATTGATCCAGATGGAGGAATGATTTCCGGTGGACCTTTTAACTTCATCGTTGATGGTACAGCAGACAACATTCCTGATGGAGCAATAACTGTTGATAATAGTGGTACCGATCTTGGAAATACCGGATGGGTAGTTACTGATGAAGAAGGAAACATTCTTGGATTACCACCTTCTTTCACAGCTCCGGACTTTGATGCTGCAGGTTCAGGCGTTTGCCTTGTTTGGTATGTATCGTATGCTGAAGATCTTACTGGATTAGACGTAGGAAATTCAGTGGATGATATTGAAGGAACGTTTGCACTTTCTAATCCAGTTACAGTTAATCGTTTAGATGCTCCTACTTTATCAGGAGGACCATTCACGTTTACTGTAGGCGATGGAGAAGCTGATAACTTGGCTGAAGATGACATTACCGTAGATGGTGGTTTTGCTCTTGAAGATCAAAGTGGATGGGTAGTGACGGATGACCAGGGTAATATTCTTGGTTTACCTCCTTCATTTACAGCACCAGACTTTGATGGCGCAGGTGGCGGAACATGCTATATCTATTACATCACATATGCAGAAGGTTTGACTGGATTGACTGGTCCAGATATGGATGGTAATCCTACAAGTAGTTTAGATGACCTGGATGGAGTTTACGAGCTATCAAATAACGTGGAAGTGATCAGACAGACTGCTGCTATCCTTGAAGGAGGACCATTCAATTTTGTTGTAGACGGTACTGCTGACAATATCCCTGAAGATGGAATTACAGTAACTGCAGGAACTGACCTTGGTAATACAGGCTGGGTAGTTACTGACGAAGATGGAAATATTCTTGGATTGCCACCAGCATTTACAGGACCTGATTTCGATGCTGCTGGTCCAGGTACATGTCTAGTATATTATATCTCGTATGAGGATGGTCTGACTGGTCTGACTGGTCCTGATATGGATGGAAATGCTACTAGTAGCTTAGAAGATCTAAGCGGTACATATCTATTGTCAAATTATATTGAGGTAAATAGATTGGATGCGCCTACGCTTACAGGAGGACCATTCAACTTCACAGTAAGTGATGGAATTGCTGATAACATTGGAGCAGGAGAAATTACTGTAGACGGAGGTTATGCACCAGATGATCAAAGTAGTTGGGTAGTTACAGATGATCAAGGCGCAATATTAGGACTACCTGGTTCATTTACCGATCCTGATTTTGACGGTGCAGGAGCCGGCACATGCTACATCTATTACATAGCATATGCAGAAGGACTTGAAGGGTTGACCGGTCCTGATTCAGATGGAAATGCAACAAGTAGTTTAGATGATCTTATGGGTACCTATGAGCTTTCAAACTCTATTGAAGTAAATAGAGAAGTTATAGCAGAATAAGGTAGTTTTTGGTTGCTAATCGTAAAACCCTGACAAATAATTGTCGGGGTTTTTTATGATAGGTAGACGCCATCTCCTAGTCTGACCTCTACATGTTCTTTAATGGTTGTAGAAAGTTCATAGCCTTTGTAATTGGCATAGATTGGAAATCGACCATGAGTTCTTAGTACTAAGACTGCTGTCTCTACCTTTTTCACTTTGAAGCCAAGCAATTTGGTAAGGCTGTAAGCCAAAGTCCTTCCACTGTTTAAAACATCATCACAAAGGATTACGGTTTTATTTTTGAAATCAGAGATGTCTCCATCAATTTCAATATCCTCCTTAAGCGGGTTGTCTTTATCTAGGGAAATTGTATAGCATACCGACTTCTTACCAGAAATCTCTGCTAGCGTTTTATCAATCTGCTCTGCCAGCGTTCTACCTCCAGAATCCACTCCAACAAGAGCAACTTCATCACCCATGTTGTTTTCATAAATCTGGTAGGCTATCCTTCGGATAATTTGATCAACCTTGGCTTGAGATAAAATTTGGTTATCACGCATTTTCAGGAACAGGCATTACTTTGCTGTCCTTGAAAGTAGATAGTATTATCATAGATTGCAAACCATCAACTACGTCTATCTCAGATACTCTCTCTAGCATCAATTTTTGATATGATTGAATATCACTTGAAATTATTTTGAGAATAAAATCTCCAGAGCCTGTAATATGATGACACTCTATAACTTCAGGTATTGCATTTATTTGGTTGATAAATGCATCAATGTTTTTCTTATTATGGCCTTTCAAAGAAACTTGAACAAAAGTATGCACCCCTAAGCCTACTTTATCAGTATCAAGCTTAGCATGATAGCTCTTTATAATACCTGATGTTTCAAGCTTTTTTACACGCTCTAACGTTGGAGCAGGTGATAATCCAATATCCTTAGAAAGTTGGGCATTAGTAATTTTTGCATTTGATTGTAAAATGTCTAAAATCTTACGATCTATTTTGTCCAGCTTAATTCGCGATGATTGTATTTTCATGTGTTGTAGAAGTTATTCGGTAGTCAAAATGGTCCTCTTAGGCGGGAATCCACATGATTTTTAATGGTTATTTATTTTTTTGTCCTTTACTGTCAGGCATGACAGAATTTTATTTGTCACAAAATTAATACTATTAATAAAAATTCTGAAGTCTGTTCAAATAAACTACAAACCTTTAACAATTAATTGACATTAGACCCTAACGATGGATCCAAATTAAAGTTTAATTACTTTTTTGCGGAGTGTTTTTCCTTGTACATCTACGAGCACATAGTATATCCCCGGCTCTAGGGTACTCATGTCAATAAAGAAGTTATTAAGGCCATCAGTCGCATCGCGAAGCTCCTTCAGCTTGATTTTACCGGCGGAATTAATTAGAGATATACTAGCGGTACTTGACTCATTCAAAACTAGTTTAAGTCTAAACTGATCAGTTACTGGATTGGGAAAAGGATCTTCAAGTCGAATTATTGGATCAATAGTTATACATTTTTCATTATTGACGGGTTCAATATCTGGAAAATTAGAATACTGAGATGATAAGTTTACGCAGAAATACGATGGTTCGGAGACAGTCAGTGGAATTCCAACATTGAGACTAACTAAAGTAGATTCGCCCACATCAATAAATTCCACAATTTGCTCTGTAATGGTAAATGTGTTTTCTAGGATAATCTGTGCTTCTGTAATTTCAATAGGCAGGTTACTGAAATTTTGCACTTCAAGAAAAATCTTACCAATATTATCTTCACTGATAAGTTCAAAACTTCCAATAGCTAAATCCACCTCAGGAGTCGCGATTAATATTTCTTGAATCAAGGTATCATAACATCCCAGACTATTCTGAGTAACAAGTCCCACATCATAGGTTCCTGCTATCGGAAAATTAATAGTCTCTGAAATTGGATCTGAGCTCCGGACTTCACCATTCAATAGCCATTGACTCGAAATCCCTCCAGTAGAAGTATTGGTGAAAGTTATTTCATCGCCAGGAATTCCAAAGGTCCTCGTGCTACTAAAGGAAGACTCGGGAGCATTATTGATTTCCAAAATTTGAGTTGAGTTAACAACACATCCTGCTTGCGTTTCTAGTTCAAGAGCCAACTCATAAGTATTGTCATTCAAGTCAGCTAAAATTAATTGACTTCCACTTCCTACAACTGCTCCATCAAGCATCCACCTACGAGCAATAATTGGATCAGAAAATTCAGATGATTGATCTGTTGCACTTATAAGTTGATTATCACACTCACCATCAACGACAAAACTCACAGCCGGTAATTCAATAATCTCTACTGTTCTTGTTATTGTTTCAGAGCAAAAATTTTGACCTGTAATCTCAAGCGTTACATCAAACAATCCAGGATTTTCAAAAACATGATCGATATCCTGTGTCCCATAATTAACTCCATCCACAGTCCAAAGCCATGAAACTATAGGATTCCCTACCGATGTAGTATTGTCTGTAAATGTCGAAGCTTCACCTTGACAACCCAAGCTAATTAGAAAATCAGGAGTAGGTGATTCTAATACTTCAATATCTTCACTGTAAGATGACTCACAGCCATTCGAACTTTGAACATCAAGTCTAATGTTTTTCAGTCCAGTGCTATTAAATGCGATCATTGGACTTTGCTCTGAAGATACCTCCTCATCATCCACAAACCATCTCCAGGAAACAAGATCTGCATTGTCTACAGTCGTAAGATCAGTAAATTGAATTCCATCTACAGCTGTACAAGGAATGTCAAAATCAAAACTGATTTGAGGGCTATCTGAGACAGCTACTTCAATCACTTCAGTGTCCTCACACCCTTCTGCGTCTATAGCTGTCAAGGATACGAAGAAATTTCCCGCGCCGTTAAATATGTGACTAGGGTTGGTAGCAGATGACATAAAGCCATCTCCAAAATCCCATGTATAAGACGTTGCATCAGTACTCGTATTTGTAAACTGCATAGCTTCATCCTGACATACTGAAGCAGCAAAAAAATTGGCAGTAGGACCCGGAGTTATGATCAACGTTTGCTCTGTCACCTCAGAACATCCAGGAATGCTCGAAGTGAGTCTTACAGTCTTCTGACCTTCAGTTTCAAATGCGTAAATGGCATCTCTTGTATTGGCCGTAGCTACCACATTACCTGACGGCTCATCAATAAATTCCCATAAATAAACAAGTGGGCCTGTATATGAACCATCAACGGTAGTGTTAGTAAAATTATAATCTGTGTTTACGCAAGTTCTCGGGGATGAATATGTGTATGATGGAGCTGGAGGAGCCTCATAAATGGTAATTACCTGTTCAAAGAAATTATTACATGTCCCGTCAGAAACATCCAATCTTACCGTAAAGTCTCCAGTAGCGCCGTAGTTATGAGAAGGTGTTGGACTTGTATCTACAGGAGATCCATCTCCAAAATCCCAACTGTATGAACTAAGTCCTGTATTTGAAGGATTAAAGGAAATCAAAGAATTCAGGCATACATTATCCAAGTCAAAATCAATCGGAGGAGCTGTCTGGTTTAGAATAGTAATTGTATCGAGGTGTACCTCAGTTCTGTCCGATGTGTAACCAGTAAGCTCAACGATTTTTTCTCCATCAATTGAAAAACTTACTGACTCAGGATCTTCGGTACTACTGCTTGTTATGCTAGCATCACATATATTTTCAAATGTATGTACTACTAATTCACCATCTCTGAAATAGCACCCCATTACGAGCACTTTTCCATCATATTTTACCACATCAATTCCGCTTAGGTCATTGAGAGTCGTCGTATAGCTCACTTCGGCAGGAGCGTTTGCCACATCAGTATCAAAAAAGTTTAATACGGTGATTGGCTCATCTTCATTCGCTACAAAAAGATAATAATTGCCTCCATCGTACAATGAACTTATTCTATTGGGTCTATCGCCGATACTTGCAAAAGTGTAGTCAGCTTCTGAAGAAAATGTGGTCGAAAAAATAGTCGAGCCTATATTCAGCTGATTAATGACCCCATTAAAATTGTCGATAAATATTTTATACTCATCTTCAACTTTTTGAAGTGCAATGCCTCGTGGAAAGAATCCGTTTGGGATTGCATCTATTTGAAAATCGCCACCAGAAGGTGTATTCAAGAATGAATTTCCGTAATTAACTCGATAAAGTTCTGCAGCGTTATAATATGGGAATACCATAATTAGATCTCCACCCTCCTCGACCAGTTTGACATCAAAAATCCTACCTGTCAGCCCAAAATTACCAATATCATATCCGGTTGGAGTGTTTGCTAGTGAGGTACCGAAATCTAGCAAACCTAGGTTGCGGCCATTTTCGGTATACCCTACAACAGCATACCAATTTCCACCATAATTTATAAAGTCCAAACCACCAGGAAGATCTAGTGCTCCATCAGGATTACCCAATGGATCCACTGATGGGGGATTTTCAGGACTATCACCAAAATTCAATCTGAATATCAAATTTTGATCTTCAATAGTATAAAATCCATACCATAACCCATTGTCTTCTACTAGCTTGAATCCGAAAGACCTGTCTTCTAAGGTATTTATCGGTATATCAATTGTTGGTTCTTCAAGAACATCGCCTGGGCAAAAATCCCAATGATATCTATCCCATCCAGCACTATTATTGGTGATTTCGCTACCCTCATCAATACATAGGGTCTCATCTGCAATTGTAAATTCTAACGTCTGAGACAGCGAAGAACAAACAATCATTATGGAAAGAAGAATGGAAAATAGGGCTTTTGATTTCATCAAATTCCAATCATAGATAATAATGGATATTACTAGCTTACAAAAATCCTGAAATGATACAATTAATACGGTAAAAAGCGATTTTTAATTCTTTTTTTTGGACGAATTGATTGTAGGCTTAGATTGACCAACTTATTTTTTTTATAAAAATTATTAGAAAATTAAAACTTCGTGTCATTTTATAGGATTTGACAAGTTTGGATCAGGCTTATAGCTATGTTTGCCTTTGGATGAAAAAGAGAAAAATATATTTTGAGAATCTGGATACGCTGAGATTCTTCGCTTTCTTTTCTGTTTTTTTTGCCCATGCATTTTATTCCGAAAATGCAGCTGTAACAAGCACCGAGACGTATCAATTTTTAACCTCAATAAATAAGATCGGTGTTCTTGGAGTAAATTTTTTCTTTGTCCTTAGCGGATTCCTCATTACTTATCTCCTACTCATTGAGAAAGAAAAGACAGGCTCGGTAAGTATTAAAAACTTTTATGCCAGGCGGGTCCTAAGAATATGGCCATTATACTATTCAATTGTGCTTGTTGGGTATGTAGCATTTCCATATGCCAAATATTTATTTACTGGAAATTACACTCCCGAAAACAATCTTATCTGGTATCTAACATTCATTTCCAATTTGTTAACGGAGCCTGCTCAATCAGCAATACTGGGAGTTCTTTGGTCTATCGCTGTGGAAGAGCAATTTTACCTTATCTGGCCATTGTTAATGTGGGCGATACCTCAAAGATCGTTACAGTACTTATTCCCGACAGTCGTTATTATATCCACCATTTTCCGAACATTCTATATTGAGGACACCTACGGTCACTCACTTTCTTGTATGTCTGATCTAGCAATGGGCGGGTGGATTGCTTATGCTGCGTTCAATGAAAGCAGACTGTTAAGATGGATTGAAGATTTGAGTAAAAATTGGATTATTGTAGCCTACTTGATTGGTTTTAGCTTAATTCTCACAAAAGACTACTGGATAGAAATAACATTTAACAGTCTTAATAGAAGGCTTTATTATTCATTGTTTTTCTGCTTTATAATTCTTGAACAGAACTACGCCAAAAATTCAGTATTCAAAATGGGCAAGCTAAAGGTACTTTCCTATTTAGGCCAACTCACCTATGGCCTTTACATGATCCATTTTATTGCGATTTATATCATCTCTTACTTTCTGAGATATGCTGGATTCGATCAGTCCCTTTTTCATGCCTTGATACTATCACCTATGCTTGCTCTCATCCTTAGCATTGGGCTAGCGTATTTGTCATTTCAGTTGCTTGAGCGTCCTTTTTTAACCCTCAAAAACAGGTTCAAATAGCAGAATAAACCTCTTTATACACCGAGCGAACTTTTTTGAAATCTTTTAGTTCCTCGGCAATCCCGCGGATCCTGCTTGTAGTATTAGCGTCTTCAAGTAGCCCTTGAATTTGGACGCATGCCTTCGCATATTCCATTTTTGTTAGCTCATTTAGCACATATCCACATTTTTGTTCATCGATGATGGAGGAATCATCGGAAATGTCTTTGGTTATTATTACTGGCTGTCCAAGTGCCATGTATTCTCCAGTCTTTATGGGCGAACCATACCTCTTTGATGGAACAGGAATAAATGGCACAAGACCAAAATCACCAAGCCCCATATAATCTGGGACTTCACTAGGGAGAACATATTCTTTAATGATGATTGACTTGCTAACTCCACTTTCTTTACAATATTGATCAATAAGCTTATCTTCTTGATTATTAAGAAGGAGAACTCTAAAATCATCACCCCATAGCTTTTGGGCCTCGAAAATAAATTCAAAGACTTCTACACCTAAGTAGGAACCCCCAAACTTTCCTGCATAAACACAAACAACTTTTCCTTCTAACTTGTATCTACTGACTAGCCTTTTATTCTTCTTTTTCTGCAAATCAAAATTTTGAAAATCGATACAAGCAGGTTTCCAATAAAAGAGGGATGGTGCGGAATTATATTTCTCCATGGAATACTGGCGCATTGCGCTGACACAGGCAATAGCTGCCTTTGCGTGTTTTGCTTGAAATTTTTCAAGCCAGAATAATATCCTGAATGCAAGACCTGATTCACTCCATGTTCCCGATTCAATCATGGGCTCTGCATGTGGTTCAAAGCTATCAATGACTAGAGGCTTGCCTGTCAATTTGGATAAAATAGCACCGATTCCTCCTGCTGGCGTACACCAAGTATGAATTACATCAATCTTTTTGGAGCTGATGTATTTGAGTAAACTAAACAGTAAATAAGCTGCATTTAGCACCGCTCTTAGACCGAAGCTGCTATAGCTATAAGAAATGTGCACTATTTTGTTTCCAAGATTGTATGTACTAGGCGATGGCTTCTCCTTATCTAGGGTGACCAAGTAAATCTTGCCTTCACCAATAAATTCGCCTAGTATCTTTAAATATGGAAGGGTATAAACTTGGATTAATGGATCATTGAATTGCCAATAAGTGATAACAAGAATATTCTTATCAGTTTTGCTTGCATCATTATCAAGATTTTTCAAAAGAATACGATTAGCTCTTAGATGGAAGTAGCGACTTTAACCCTTCCTCTAATGAAGTGCTAGGCTTATATCCAATGAAACTTTTAATCTTATCTGAACTTCCAAATCGTCTACCCACTTCATAATCATACCTCTTCTTTGGAGCATCCACTAATTTAACTTCAGATTGTGAGTTTGTAAGATTTTTTATCATCAATCCTAAGTTGTAAATGGACTCTTCATTTTCGTTGGCCACATTGAAAATTTCGAAACCAGTTACTTTACTTGCGGCTTCAACCGTACATTTTACAGTATCATCAATAAAAGTAAAATCTCTCGTTTGCTCACCATTTCCAAATACAGTAATATTTTCATTTGCCAACGCTTGCTCAATGAATCTTGGCGTGACCATTCTATTGTCTTGTCTAGGGCCATAAACATTAAAATACCTTAAAGCAATACAGTTTATACCCTTTTCTTCATACAATGCGGCCATATAAATTTCATTGTACCTCTTGGCCATGGCATAGCTAGTTCTCGGGTCCACCATTATATCCTCGGTTACACTCTTTTCAATTGCGCTATGTCCATAAATACCGCTAGTAGATGCATAGATAATCTTTGAGCCGTATTTCATTGCTGCATCGCTGACATTTCGCATACCAACGATTTCAGTATCCATTGTCTCAATAGGATTATCTGCGACAATATCTACTCCTAAAATTGCTGCCAAATGAAAAATGTATTGACAACCTTTAGCTGCCTCAAGTACAGAATCTCTATCTCTAATATCCCCTACAATAAGATTGATCTTTCCAAGCACGTTTTCGGGTATCTTGTTCCCTCTCAACAAGTTATCCAATACAATAACCTCATTCTCTTCACACAAATGCTCAGCTAGGTGACTTCCAATGAAACCAGCTCCTCCTGTTATTAGTATTTTCTTATTCTTCATCTTGAGCTATTACTATTTAAAAAGTTTATTTACCACTTTAGTTGCATTCTGTGGATACATCCAAATTGACTTAATTAAAAATGAAAAACCTTTCACTTTATTTTTACCATCACCCCACCAGTTGGCTGCTAAAATCAAATATAAGTTTGAAAAACACTTCTTCCGAAATTCATTTGATTTGAATAATCCATTTCTTGCTGCCTTTCTGTAAACGCAAATATGGTCTTTTTCCATTACAGAAATATTTCTACTCATACTATAAGAAAGAATCCTGTATTGCCACAGAGGTTTAGGTATTCTGGCTCCTTGAAACCCATTGGCAATCAACTGAAGACAATAATCTTGATCCGCTGCAGTAGATAAATTGGTATCAAATAGCACTTTTTCTCCACATGATTTTCTCATGACAATGTTGCTACACGGCCCGGGAACTACCTCACCTTCCCAAAGCAAAATATTATCTAAAATATTATCATCTGTTCCGAGAGGAGCTAACCCTGTTTCGATAGAGTCTTCATTAATTTCGGCCATATCAGAAAATACCCAGTCTATTTCGGGTTGATTTTCTAATAGATCCACTTTTTGGAATAGATTTTCTTTCTTCCAAAGATCATCTGCATCTAAAAATGCAATAAACTCACCTTTACATAGCCTGATTCCTGTATTTCTAGCGTTAGATACGCCTCCATTCTCAATGGAGATCAGAGAAATTCTTGTATCCTTTTTTACATATTTAGAAACTATTGATGCAGTAGCATCTTTTGCTCCATCATCAACTACAATAAGCTCCCAATTTTCATACGTCTGAGCAATTACAGAGTCTATCGTCTCAGCAATGAATTTTTCCACATTATATGCAGGTACAACTATTGAGACTAGTTTAGTCATAGAGGCTATTTAATATTTTATTTATCAGTACAGGGTATTTTCTATTATTCAAATACTCCTTAACAGCATCTGTATCGAGCAATGATTTGCGTTGCAAAATTGCTTCAATAATTTGAATAAAATCAGAGGGATCTGTCGCTAAAAACACTCCCTTATTTTGTAATGATTCAAAACCATAATTGATTGTGGTAACAACAGGCTTCTGCTGGCCTAGGTAGTTCAAAATTTTCAATGAACTCAATACCCTTGTCATATTGAATTTATATGCAGAAATACACACATTCGCTTGTCTTATGTGAGAGACTAACTCGTTAGAGTGCACGGCTCCAATGTAATCAACATTCGAACGAGAAATGAGATTCTGAAATTTCGCCTGATTTTGCTTGTCTTTAAGGGATTCAGGGCCTACGATTTTAAGCGTAGCATTCGGCAACATTTCCGTTATCAATTCCAAAAGATCATAATCATAATCATCATTCATGGTCCCAACTAAAAGGATTTGATCATCAGTAGCGGGGATGGCTTCCCCAATTTGCTCGTCTGCGATCCCATGAGGGATATGAATCGTCTTACTCGGAAATTTTTTTAAGTAATTCTCATAATGCGGATATGAGGTGGCGACCACCAAATCTGCTTCTTTGGCAAGTAATTGGTCCGTTTCATGTTCAAAAAAATCATCAGTAACATGATAAATTCTCTTTATTCCATTGAAGTATGGAAGGTAGACAAATCTAAAAGGGTCAAAATGCCACCAAATTATGTCGTTATTTTTTTTAGTTAAGCTTCTAAGTTTCCAACAATTCAAGGTATCGTTTAACCTAAGAAAAAGTCTCGGAAAGAGTTTTAATGGAAACTGATTCCAGTAAGACAATACTTCAAAATTATCCTTCACTTTTAGTCGTCTCAGGCCTAATTTAAAAATGTTAAATGGAGACCATTTTTTTGGTGCATTAAGAAAATAAACCTCGTAACCAAGTTTACTTAGCTCGTTTGCATAATGCTGCTTGGAGTACCAGATCTCCGACCAATCTTCATTCGATGTAATAATTATCGTTTTCATCCGATCTCCTTCAACAACAGTTTTTCACTAATTAGATGTTGATCAGGTTGCGACTCATTAGAGGCCTCTAGCGCGTGTAATATAAGGTCATTCAAATCTTCCTGATCATTCAGGTAAAAGATAAAATCCTTGTATTGCGAATTATTAAAATAATCTCTTGCACTTGGATGTATTGCGATCGAATTCACGCCTAAAATGGCCGCTTCAATGATTGTGGCTGAATAACCGGTAATATGCAAATCCACTACAGCAATTAAATCAATCACACTCCATGAATTAGCAATGTCAAAATCAAGATTTCCTGAAGGAATCTCTGCTAAAATTTCTTCAATTATCTGTTCCATATTCTCTCTCTGTGCAGGATGAAGTCTAAATAGCCATCTTGTTTTTTTGCTTGATAAAATAGCTTTCTTCAGCTCCTTAGGTAGAATTTCTGTCCTGTTTTGAAGTGTATATAGAATACATGTTTCCTCAGAATATGGAAATGATTGCTTATTACTTCTTTCA
>CAZWLS010000066.1:0-15619 GCA_964634415.1 uncultured Roseivirgaceae bacterium
AATCAGCAGTTAACGCAGACTCAAGAATATGAGGTTTTCCGTTGAATTCACGTACTTCTTTTCCTTCTGCTACCTCAGTTCCATATCCTGCAGGCGTAAAAAATGCGGGAATCCCTGCACCACCTGCTCTGCAACGTTCGGCAAGCGAACCTTGCGGAATGAGATCTACCTCAAGCTCACCGCTAAGCATCTGTCGTTCAAATTCTGCATTCTCACCAACGTACGATGATATCATCTTTTTTATCTGCTTTTGTTGAAGTAAGAGCCCCAAACCAAAATCGTCTACACCTGCATTATTTGAAATGCACGTTAGACCCTTAACGTTGGATTTTACTAATGCTGCAATAGAATTTTCTGGAATTCCGCATAGTCCAAATCCTCCTAGCATGAGCGTCATGTTATCTTCAATTCCGCGGGTGGCTTCTTCCGCGTTGGCTACTACTTTGTCAATCATGGGGTCAAGTTATTGCGATTGTACAAATAAAAAAAGCCATCCGTGACGAATGGCTTTTTAGGCTATTTGGTTTTCAATTTATTCGTCTTTTAGGCATTCTACTGGATTCACTTTTGTTGCCCTAAGTGTCTGATAAGCGATAGCCAATAAGGTGAGTATGGTGGCTACTAATGCGGGCATAACTATCAAGGATATTGAGACAGAAGTGCGATAGACAAAATTCTCAAGCCAATCACTCATAAATAAGTATGCAAGAGGTAAACCGAGGATAAAGGCAATACCTATCAAGATTAAAAATCGATTACTGATGATCATCCAGATGTTGCCTGAAGAAGCACCCAAGACTTTTCTCACTCCAATTTCTTTAAGCTTGGTTTCGATAATAAAACCCACCATACCAATAAGTCCAAGACAACCGATTAGAATGGCTATAGCTGCGAATACCTTAATCATGGTGCTAAGTCGCTCTTCTTTTTGATATTGTTCATTGAATAAGTCGTCCACGAAGTTGTATTCAACATCCGTATCTGGATCAAAAGAAGCATAAACGTTTTCAATATGATCCAAAGTATTTCGTAGGTCTTTAGCGTTGATTTTCACACTTATTCTTCGATAGCGATCTCGCTTCAAAAAGAGGGTGGGGACAATTTCACTATATAAAGATTCAAAATGGAAGTTCTCCATTACTCCCACGATTCGACCTACAGATGGTCCATAACCAATTTTCTGGCCTATTACCTCCGCGGGATCTTTAAAGCCGAATGCTTCTGCCGCAGCCCTGTTGATTATGTAGTGACCTGTTACAGTTGTGTCTGGAAGCAGGTTGGTTTCCATCCAGTCCCTAAAGTTTTCTCCTGCCAGTATGTCTATTCCAAATGCATCAAGGAAATATTCATCTACAGTTACAACAGGTAGCCGAAAGCTTGTGGCAATAGCCGAATCTCCTTTGAAGTAACGTGATCCCCAGCTATCTGCTAGTCTGCCAGTAGGAATTCTGGAGGAGAAGGTGGCTTTTTCAACATTTGGATGTTTTAGTAATTCATTGCGAAAGGTTTCATACGTATAATCACCTCTTGGCAAAAACATACTAACCATGTGCTGACGATCATATCCCGCGTCTGAATTTCTAATAAAACTCATCTGGCTTTCGATAACGCCAATCGCGAAAATGAGACCTATCGTGACAATGTATTGAAAGGTGACAAGGAAAGACCTGAAATTCCATTTGCTTGCATTCATGGATTGCTCACCTTTTAATGCTTGCACCAGGTTGATTTTCGACAAGAAAAGTGCAGGATAAAATCCAGCGATACTAGTTACGAATAGCATCAAGACTATAAGTCCTGTGAAAATATCGGTTTGAATTAGTGGATTAAATACAAGCTGCTTACCGACAAATTGATTCAGATATGGAAGTGCCAAAATGATCAATAGGATGGCAAGTGGAATTGAAATGACAACAACAAGTAAAGATTCTGATAAGAACTGTTTGATCAAAGATGATTTGAATGCTCCGATTACTTTTCGAACACCTACTTCTTTCATTCTTCGAGAATAGTGAGAAGTAGCGATGTTCATATAGTTAACGCAGGCAACTAAAAGCAAAAGAATGCCGACAACACTGAAGATGTATACCTGTTCTATTGATCCATTTGTTTCGATTTCTCCTTCCAGATTCGATGTTAAATGGATATCCAACAGAGGTTGAAATTCAAAGTCATAGAAATCTCTGGCGTCTGCACCTGATCTAAATTGACCAATATATTTATCCCAAAACTCATCATTGGCATCTTTCGTCAGACCCTCCATGTTAGCCCCTGGGCTAGTTCGGATGTAAGTAAGCCAGTTGTAATTTCCACCCACGTTATTGAGCGCGTCTTCACCCATAATAATCTCCAGGAATCGAATAGGTGCCAGGTATTCGAAATGAAAATGCTGCTGGTCTGGCATGTCTTCCATAACACCCGTTATCTTAAAGGGAGCTTCACTGCCATCACGTGATAGCGTAACAGTTTTTCCTAGAATGTTTTGTTCCTCCCAATCTGAACCAAAAATCTTAATGGCTTTAGATCTTGTGAGTACGAGGGAATAAATATCTGGGAATGCATTTTCTGGACTCCCTTGAAGGAATTCAAAGCTGAATATCTCGAATGCATCTGTATCGCAGAATATGACCATTTCTCCTAAAAAGTCTTGATCTTCATAGTTGAGATCTGGAAAAGCCCATGGGAAAAATCGTACTGCGTGTGTGACTTCCGAATAATCATCTTTTAATCGAGGGGCATGACCTGCGGATGCGAATCCCCATTGCCTACTTAAGTCACCTTCTGTTGTGAAGTTCTTCACCGTAACGCGGTAAATGTTTTCAGCATGTTCATGATGACGGTCATAGCTGAGTTCATCCTTAACAAATAGGCCTATTAATACAAATGCGGCTATCCCTGTAGACAAGCCAATGACATTTATGATTGTGCTTGATTTGTATTTCCAGAGATTTCTAAGTCCAATTTTGAAGTAATTTTTAAACATAGTCGTTTCCTTTTCAATTGAGTTTTGAGCTTCTAGTTCTTTGATCATGCTCGGCTTAAATAAGCGGACGATTTGCCATGAATACCATCGCTTTGCCCTGGCTATACTTGAGCCCTGAGCCTTGAGTTGAAATTCTTCTTCTAAGTCTCCCTGTACATCTTCATAGTAGTCCTCTTTGAGAAACCATCCTAAGAATTTGGTAGACCAGGAAGGGGGAGAAGGCCTTTGCTTATCCATGTTTTTGAGAATTCGTATGAAACATCAGGAATGGCAGACCATAACTTCATGCGGGTTTCTTTCGAATAGTCCAATGCCGCTTTTCCGATTTTTGTGACTTTGAAGTAGCGTTTACGCTTGCCACCCCGAATGGCAGTAGCTTCACCAAACTCAGATCGGAGATAGTCCTTTTTCTCCATTCTTCTAAGTGCCGTCTGAAGCGCACTCACACTTACTTTACGACCTAATCTCGTTTCTATGTCTTCCTTGATAGATACACCATATGCATCGTCATGTAAGATTGCCACAGTCAATAGTACAATCTCCTCAAACTCGCCTAATTGATATTCTTTCATACGAATTAGAAGTTAAATTTCTAAATGTAAATTAAATATAAAATTTCTAAACGTAAATAATATCAGAAGGTTGGATACAAAAAAACCACCCCGACATTGTCGAGGTGGCTTACAAATTGATCTAATTATTTAAATTAGATAGTTAGCTTAAAATTAACTGGCACTGCGATTTTTCCAACCACTTCTTTTCCATTCGCATCTTTCGCAGGCTTAAATTTTAGATCTTTAATTACACTTTTAACAGCGTCTCGTAGGTCAGTACAAGGATATGAATCAAACTCGTGATTGATAACATTTCCTAGTTTATCTATTTTGAGTGTTACGATAACAACTCCTTCAACTCCTTTTTCTTTACTTACTTGTGGGTATTCAATTTGAGAGATTACCTCTTTGTAATTAGTTGGCTTAGGAGCTTCTGCCTCTCCTTTTCCTTTTCCATTGTTGGCCTGAGCGCCAAATACTAATAATGCCAGTGTAAGTACTAATAATTGCTTTTTCATAATCTCCTTCTCTTAATATTTCCTGAATGTTAAACTAACTACATTGTAATGTTACCAATAGTTTACATAAAATCAAAATTTAGGTAACTTTTTGTTAACATTTAGGTAACATTGGAAAGTTTCTACGATAAATATGGCTGTTAGAAGGTTGAAATGGACATTTTGTGGATAACTAAACCAATGTTAAGGCGGTGTTATGTAGGCTTCCACCTATTTTCGTAACATGTCCCTCACAATCTATCGATCTTCAGCAGGATCTGGCAAAACATACACCCTTGCCAAAGAATACTTGAGGCTAGCATTGCGATCGAGAGATTACTATCAAAAGATCTTAGCAGTGACGTTTACCAACCGAGCAGCTGAAGAAATGAAGGAGAGGGTGCTTGAGTTTCTGATAGATATTGCAAAAGGAAATCACGAACTCATACCAGTATTTGAAAAAGACTTAGATAAATCTCGAGATCAGATTATTAAAGCTGCAAATGATGCTTTGACGCATTTATTGCATCACTACGGCTACTTTAATATTACCACCATTGACACCTTCTTCCATAGAGTAATCAGATCCTTTTCTCGTGAGATTGGACTTCAAGGAAGCTTCGGAATAGAATTAGATCAGGATAAGGTTGCTGAGTACATCACTTCCAATGTATACGAGGGAGTTGAGGATAATAAGCAACTGCGCGATTGGTTGGTTGAATTTTCCATGGAAGGGCTTTTAAGTGGCGAAGGATACGAGACCAAGGGACAAGTAAGCAAACTGGCACGCCAGCTATTCCAAGAAGAATTTAAAAAATTACCTCAAGGTCAGTTTGTGGATGATCAAGTGAAAGATAAGATCAAGGGGCTGAAGAATGAGCTGATAAAGAAGAAGAAAGTATTCGAAGAGTTTCTAGTGAACATAGCAGAGCAATTCGATGAGGCCATGCAGAAGTCTTTACTGTCAATTGATGATCTCAATTATAAAGCTTCAGGACCAGGTGGGTTTTTCATTAAACTAAAGAAAAAAGAGTTTGAAAGTCTTTTGACTAAACGGGTAGAGGCGGCCAGACTAGATCCGTCTGCCTGGACATCTAAGTCAAGTGATTTGAGGGATTTGATTATGCAGGTTGCTGAAAACGAATTAATCCCATTAGTAAATCAGGCTTTAGATTACATCGAGCAAAATAAACGCGATTACTATACTGCTAATGCTGTCTTGAAACACCTGTATACATTGGGGTTGATGACAGACCTGTCTCAAAGACTTCAAGATTATAAAAGAGAGGAAGAGGTTATCATGATCTCGGATTTGCCTGACTTTCTTTCTCAAATTATCGATGATACAGGATCACCTTTCATATATGAAAAGGTTGGAATGTGGTATTCTCACTTCTTGATAGACGAATTTCAAGATACTTCCCAATTTCAGTGGAACAACTTTAGACCATTGCTTGAGGAAAGCTTGGCCAATGGTCATGCGAATATCATAGTAGGTGATGCAAAACAATCCATTTATGGATGGAGAGGTGGTGATCCTACACTCTTACTTAACAAAGTAGAGGAAGATGTTCCCCAAACGGAAGTAGATCCAACAAAAAGTACCAACTACAGAAGTGCTAAAAATGTTGTGGAGTTTAATAACCTGCTATTTACTAAGCTCCCTGAAATTATGGTATCAGAAATGGGTGAAGCCATATCTGACGAAGAAGGTCAGATGATTCGAAAGACTTACGAAGGTGTTGCCCAAGAAATTGCCCTAAAGAACGAAAACGTTGAAGGTCTCGTGCAACTCGAGTTTCTGGAGTCTGAAAAGAATGAGTGGAAGCTACGCTCCATGGAACAAACGGTTGAGAAAATGGAGGCGCTGCTAAAGGAAGGGCACCTTCTCAACGATATGGCAATTTTGGTGAGAACCAATAAAGAAGCCACAGATATTGTCAACCATGTATTGGATTATCGAAGGGCGAATAAGACAGAAATTGAAGTTATTTCTGCAGAAGGGATGTTGTTAGAGAATTCAGGTGTTGTTCAATTAATGTTATCTGCGTTTAATCACCTCATTAATCCCAATGACATTAGCATCAAAGCGGACCTTACCTATCGCTATCAGAAGGCCATTAAAAATCGAGGATTTAATGATCATAAAGATTTTTCAAATCTGGCGAATTCAGGATTGCCAGGGAGTTTTACAAAGTTCAAACAGCACCTGCTTCACTTACCAATTTTAGAATTGGTCGAAGTGCTAGTAAGAACATTCGAGCTCAATTCACTCCAGTCGGAGTTTGTTTATCTGCAGGCGTTTCAGGATGCAGTTCTGGAATTCACAAAGAATAACCGATCTGATTTGAGACTATTTATGGAGTGGTGGGAAGATAATGGGCGCAAAAGGTCGGTGCAATTGACGGGTGCTTTGGATGCTGTAGAGGTAATAACTTCTCATAAATCTAAAGGGCTACAATATCCAATAGTATTTATACCGTTTTGCAATTTCGATATGAACAGTCGCTCAAAGCCAGTATGGTATGAGTCCCCATATAAGGAGGGAGAAAACTTACCTGTAGACTACAAGTCAGAACTTGAAA
Source organism: uncultured Roseivirgaceae bacterium (assembly GCA_964634415.1). Taxonomy (GTDB): domain Bacteria; phylum Bacteroidota; class Bacteroidia; order Cytophagales; family Cyclobacteriaceae; genus Ekhidna. The sequence goes on from CAZWLS010000066.1 coordinate 6,620, forward strand.
ACACCCAATTTGTTGAAAGCTATCAGAAAGAGTTTGCCAAATGGCATCTTGAGAGTTTGAATGTGCTTTATGTAGCGTTTACAAGAGCAGAGTCGGCACTTTTTATTCATTGTGAACCGCCACCTTCCAAGAAGGATAAGATGTATAGTAATGCGAGCAAGCTGCTTTGGAGTTTCTTCGAAGAAAACGAATTGGCAGGATGGGATGGTGGAGCAAACACTTTTAAAAAAGGCGATGTACCGATCATGCATAGAGTATCCGAGGATGCGATGGTTCATCTAAAAAATTATACCTCAAATAAATGGAGTGCTAAGCTAAAAGTCAGAAAAACCGGCAAAGCATATTATGATGATGAAGTAGAAAAAAGTAGAAATGAAGGGATCCTGCTACATCAAATATTATCTGAGATCATTCATTTTGAAGATACAAAGCGCGTATTGGATAAGTATGAACTTGGTATGCTAATCACGAATGACGATCGTCTCAGATATGAAAATATGATCAATACCCTTTGGAAGAATGATCAAGTGAAATCGTGGTTTAGTGGGGAAGGAGAGGTAAAGACTGAAGTAGTGGTGTTGCCTAAAGATGGTGAAATAAAAAGAATGGATCGAGTGATCATTGATGGTGATAGCGCTACTGTAATAGATTTTAAAAGTGGAGTGGCTAAATCCCTGGATAATAAACAGGTGCAGGAGTACACAGCGCTCCTGAACGAAATGGGATATCATACCAAGGGTTTTTTGCTGTATCTAAACAATGGGGAGGTTAAAGAGGTATGAGTGTATTCCTTTCTGAAGTAGCAAGTCATCTATTAACGAATCATCGCGACAACTTAGGTGATTGTATTGTTGTCTTTCCTAACCGAAGAGCTGGGCTCTTTCTCAAAAAATACTTATCTCAAAAGGTTGACAAACCTGTTTGGTCACCAAGAACTTTAAGTCTCGAAGATTTTCTCTTCTCATACTCAAATACAAAGAAGACTGATCCGCTAACCTTGATTTTTGAATTGTTTGAATCCTTCAAAACTCATCAAAGTCAATCAGAAGGGTTTGAATCTTTTTACTTCTGGGGCGAAATGCTACTGAGAGATTTTGAAGAGGTAGATCACTACCTGGTTAATCCCAAGCAGCTTTTCACTTATGTTAAGGATGATAGACAGCTAGCAGAGGATTTCTATTTTTTGGATGAAGAGCAAGAGGCAATAATTAAGAAATTTTGGCAGGAGTTTCTCCCAGCAGCAACCAAAACGCAGGAACAATTTGTAGAAACCTGGAGAATATTAATGCCTGTTTATGAAACGTTTAAGAAGCGGATTAAAGAACAAGGAATAGGATATACTTCTCATGTGTATCGTGAGTTAGTTGAAAATATTGACAGCATTAGACACCATTCAAATAAGCCCATTGTATTTGCTGGTTTCAATGCCCTTACTCCCGCAGAGGAGGTGCTCATAAAGCACTTCGTTTCGAATTACAATGCGGAGATACTTTGGGATATCGATGCATATTATATTAATGATACTAATCAGGAAGCCGGAGATTTTCTAAGGAAATATTCAAAGGATCCAATACTAGGTAGCAGCTTTCCGAATCCGCTTCCCGAAAAGGTTAAAAGCCCGAAAGAGGTAGAAGTTACTGGTGTTTCTTTAGAAGTAGGTCAAGCAAAATTGATAGGAGAGGAAGTAGATAGACTGTTGGATAATGGTGTGGCAAAAGAAGAAATTGTAATTGTCCTGCCACAGGATTACATGCTATTCCCGATTCTCAATGCGATCCCTGAAAAGGTTGACAAGCTGAATGTAACAATGGGATATCCACTAAAGGATACGCCGCTTTATGGATTGCTTGAAGCCGCAATTGAGCTACAAGAGCATGCAAGTTTATCACCAGAGAATGGGTTGTCATTTTATCACAAGCCAACCATTGATATTTTAAGCCATCCTTATTTATATAAAGAAGATAAGAACCCTCTAGATAAGCTCATCAGCGAGATAAAGAAGAAAAACCAAATTCGGGTTTTTCAAAAAGAGATTCTAAATATCCAGTCAACAGTTCTAAATACTATTTTCAGACAGGTAGGAGAGCAAGAAAGCCTGACCGAATACTTAAAATCTATCATTCTTATTCTTGGAGAACAAGTAGTCGAGCGATTTGGACTGGAAAGGGAGTACCTCTATCATTTTCAACAATTGCTATCTCGCTTAAGTGAAATCCTGGATAAGCAATCTGCTGCTATCGATATTAAGACGTACAAGAGCCTATTTAGAAAAACTACGCGTTCAGTCAAGATTCCATTTACTGGGGAGCCGGTTGAGGGATTACAAGTAATGGGGGTTTTAGAAACACGTAATCTAGACTTCAAGCATGTCTTGATGTTGAATATGAATGAAGATATATTTCCGGCATCGCAGCGCGCTAGTTCTTTCATTCCTTATCGTATCCGCAAAGCGTTTGAGTTGCCAACTTTCGAGACGCAAGACGCAATCTATGCTTACCTATTCTATCGACTGTTTCATAACGCCGAGAAGCTATCCTTCTATTTCAACATGTTCGCCGATTTTGGACTAAGCGGGGAGGTAAGCAGATTCATTCGCCAAGTGGAGTTAGAAAGTGGATTGGATGTTAAGCGGAAAAAGCTGAGCAATTCGGTTCAAGTGAATGAAATACGACCAATAAGTATAGAGACGACAGATGAAGTATTAAATAAGTTGGCGATTTATACTGACGATGTTCCAGATCTTGACCAACGACGCTTGTCTGCCTCCGCATTGAATATTTACCTTGATTGTAAGCTGAAATTCTATTTCAGATATGTGCTTCGATTGTTTTCTGGTGATGAAATGAGCGATGACCTTAATGCCCGACATTTTGGAAATGCACTTCACAGAACACTAGAATACCTCTACCTCGATACAATGAGGGAGAAAGGGGGAAGAGTTATAGATGAGAGCGACTTCTTTAGAATGGAAAGCTCTATTGATGGTGCGATGGAAAAAGCATTCAAAGAAGAATTTGGGATGAAGACAAAAAAACGTTTTGAGTTTAAAGATCGAAACGTGGTAATGGCAGAGATTATCAGAAAGTTTGTGAAACAGGTAATCGAAATGGATAAAAAGTATGTGCCCTTTGAAGTAGTGAGTCTGGAAGCTGAAGATAAGTATGAGCGCTTTTTTGAAATTTCACCAAATGATAAGAAAGTACGTGTGAAGCTTGGAGCTGATATTGATAGAGTTGACAAAAAGGATGGTACTGTAAGAGTGCTTGACTATAAGACTGGTCGAGATGAAACAGAGATTGGTCAATTTGAAAACATCTTCAATCCAGAGGTATTCTACAAATTCCAAGCTGGTAGGAAAGCTGGATATCAGACATTCTTCTATGCTTGGTTATATGCTTCTAAATATGGTCAGGATAGTCCCATTGTTCCGGGGCTTATAAACATCAAGCAGTTTTTTAAATCTGACTTTGACTTTCGATTAAAAACCAACGGTAATCCCATTGCTGATGCTAGAGGTTTTCTTCCAGTATTTGAAGAACGTATGAAAGTATTACTGAAAGAAATTTATAGCAAAGAGGTCCCTTTTTCTCAAACGGAGGATCTTAGAAAATGCAGTTTCTGTGATTTCAAAGGCATTTGCGAACGTTAGGCTCACGCTTATACATCTTTAACATTTTTTAAGAATTGCTGGCACCCTTATTGAACTTAATCAATCGTTTTAAAAATGATTTTGAGATTGTCTAACAACCAAATTATTAGGTTGGTGATTAGGTAGCTTAGGTAGAGTGGTTAGCCCCATCTTTATGATGGGGCTTTTTTATTTTCTTGAAAGAATACAGCGAAATAAAAATCTGTATTATGGATTCGTGATTAAATAATTCAGTTATTTATTTGGTGATCATCGAATTATTAAGAATTTGTAAATAATCAAACCCTCACTGCAACTTTTCGTATGCCTTGTTGATCTTTGTATTGTAATCACACTTTAAGACGTGTTCACCACATGGAATTATCTAAATCATCTTCGATGAAAATCCGAATAGGGATGCTAATCCTAGTAGGAATGTTTGTTTTTCGCGCGTACGCCGAGATACTATTATAAAATATTGTTCCAAGCAGTGCTTGGATTTAAAGAGCCTCTTCATACTTACGACTAAATCCTCACTATTAGGTGAGGATTTTTTATTTGTTCATATTAAGAACTCATCTTATTAAAATTCTCTATCTTGGAATTGTACCATCAGCTATTAATATGGATAAACTAAGAGATTGGTTTCTCAAGGACTATAATGTGCCGAAATCCGAAGGCACTCAGCTTACTACTATTACTATATTGACCGTTTTGATTGGTCTCCTTACATTAGGAGAGTATTTGGTAGACCTTCGAGCTACTTCGCTTAGTTTGATATTGCCACTTTTTGGTGCAAACTTCATTTTACTAGTGTGGGCAAAGTATTACGGTAATTCCAAGCTTATTGGTCACGCTCAATTGCTGATACTCTATATCATGTTCCAGGTAAGCATTTATATGCTTCCAAATACTTTCCATGTTTTTATTTATTGGATGCCTGCGATACCTCTATTGGCATTTATATTCGGAAATCTTCGTTCTTCATATATATGGTTGCTTGTCACGCTGACCACTATTTGGATGGATGTTATTTATGGGAATTCAGTCAATGGCGGAGCGTATATTGCTGAGATTCCATATTTACCATATGCATTTGCCGGTACAATATTCAATATTACCGTCGTTTTCTGTTTTGCCTCCCTATACTCTCTTTTAGGAAGAGCCTACAGCAAACTAAGATCTAAAAATCGTGAGGTTGTTGAGTTGATTAGCCAATTGAAAGAAATGAATGGCTCATTAGAAGGAATTGTTGAGCAGAGAACTAAGGATATCGAAGAAAGGAATGAAAAACTTGAAAAATTTGCATTTATGAATTCCCATCTCGTGAGGGCCCCATTAGCAAATATTTTAGGTGCTGTGAATCATCTTACAGATGAAAGAGATTCTCATAAAACCAAGGAGTTAATGGATATATTGAAAGTATCTGCTGTAAATCTTGATGACGTGATTAAAGAAGTAGGAAGGTCACTTTCTCAAAAACATTAAAGGCGTTTCACTTTGATAAGACCTTAAAAAAATGTAAATTAATACTGGGTTTAGTTTTTATTCTAAGTCCATAAGGAGGTTAGATTGGACCTGATGGCTGCATGCCGTTTAGGCCACACCAACCCAAAGGCGAGAAACCCTCGCCTTTGGATTTTAATACGCTACCATTCAACATTATTTTTTTACCGATCTCCATTCCATTGTAACTATTAGGGGGTACTTAGGTACTTATTTATAGAAGATGCAACTTTTTTTGAGTAGCTGCATCTATAATACAAACACCTGATAAAAAACGGACATGGAAATCTCAGAATCATTATCGACTAAACTAAGAATTGCAATGTTGCTCTTTTTCGGCATTTTTATGCTTAGGGCTTTTGCGCAAAACACCGTCTCTGCAGCAGATATTATGGAGGACATAAGAGAAGGTAAGAGTATCTCGTACGAGAATAAGACTATCGTCGGGGATTTGGACTTTACTTATATGGAAGATAAGATGCCAGACCTGCCTAAAAAATCTAAATGGTGGAACAATGGAGGCAATACTGTTGAAGAATCTATCGATGTAAGTATCTCGTTTGTCAACTGCACATTCCAAGATGATGTACTCGCTTATATTCATGATGATCCATCTGGGTACACCTTTACTGCAGATTTTGACAGGGATGTCATATTTAAAAATTGTGAGTTTAAGCGTAATGCGATGTTTAAATACTCAGATTTTGACGGAGATGTAGATTTTTCAGGAGCAAAATTCCAAAGAAAGACAACATTTAAATATGCAGAATTTGATGAGCCTGCAGATTTTTCAAATACCTATTTTGATAATGACGCAACATTCAAGTATGCACAATTTGATGAAGGCGCAAGCTTTAAAGATGCTGTGTTTGAAGAATCATGGAATATCAAATACATGAAGGCTCGAGGGGATTTCGATATCGCAGGTCTTAATGTTAGAGATGATATTGACGCCAAGTACACAAAAATTAACGGAAGAAGTTTTACTAACTATCTGATAGAAACCAGAAATTAATCTCTCTTCATATATATACACGAATACCAACTCGTGACTCTACTAAGCCTCATTCAGAAAGTTGATTGAGGCTTTTTAATTTCGCTCATTTCGCTTCCAAATTATGCCTTCTGTAGTTGTTTCACTTCCTACAATTTTCGCCTCCTTTAATGAATATAGAACGCCGTCCAACATTTTGTTGCTAACCCAACCATTTACAGACCATTCGGTTGCATGATACCATCTAGCAGCATCTTTTTCAATTAAACCAAATTTTTCGGTGACTAATTCAACAGCATTTTCAAGCTCCATGAATGACTGGTTGGCCTTGTAGATAATTTTTAATAATCGACTTACAACTTCAGGATTAGAATCAATTATCTCATTAGTAGCAGCAATCATGAAGCAAGGCCATGGCGATATAAATTCATCCACTTTCTTCAGTTTCCCCTTTTCTAGATAAGGTTTAGTGGTATACTTTTCCCAGTAAAAGATATCAGCAATATTGTTGTTTAGCGCACTGATTCCTCCATTGATGTCTTTTACCTCTACAAACTGATTTTCATTTATAATCTGATCCTTCATCATAGCATTTACAATTGGCATAAGATGCGATCCTGACCCATACCGACTAATTGCTATTCGTTTATCAAATATTGAAGTGTGACTTTCTGAGCGGTTAATGCTGGTATGTATACCCCATGTCAAAGAAGTTTTTACATATCCACTGACGATTTTTGACGGATTACCTTTTAATATATCTGTAACAATTCCTTCTGTTAATAAAATACACAAATCGACTGCTCCACTTCTAAGTGCCTCTTTCATGTCTCCAGATCCTCCAGGAAAGTCCGTCCACTCAACTTGAATGGCTTCTTGTTCAAACCATCCTTTTTCAATAGCCAGATGTATAGGGAGATTGAAGTGTTCAGGAACTCCACCAATGCGAATTTTGTCCATTAAAAACCTTGAATTTTTCGGAGGTGAATTTAAGGCATTAAATTGCCCCAGCATTAAAGAATGATTAGAAACGTCTCAAAAATTACCTATGAAAGCCTATAGACTTAGAAAGACAGGAAAGGCCAAAGTGCTGAAGATGGAAGAAATTCAAGAGCCTTCACCTAGCCAAGGTCAAGTAAAAGTTAAAGTAGCGACGATTGGAATTAATTATGCGGAAATTCTTTCAAGAAAAGGGCAGTATAGCTGGGCACCTAAAAAGCCGTATGTAATGGGTATGGAGTGCTACGGTGAGGTTGTTGAGATAGGCACCAACGTAAAAGCGCTTAAAGTAGGAGATAAGGTTATAGTCGGGCAACAATATGGGTCGTATGCGGAGTACGTGTGTGCGCCTGAGCATCTTTGTTTTCCTGCTTTCGAATCATTCACACCTGAAGAAAATGCCGCATATCTGGTCAATTTTATGACAGCATGGGTTGCGTTAAAAAAGCTTTGCAGAGTAGAGGCAGGAGAACGTGTACTTATTCAAGCAGCAGCAGGAGGGGTTGGTACTGCGGCAGTACAAGTAGGACATTCCCTTGGATGTAAAGTCTATGGAACAGCAAGTAAAGATGAGAAGCTCGAGCTGATTGAAAAACTTGGCGGAATACCTGTAAACTATAGAACCCACGACTTTTATTCGGTAATTATGAATGATGGTGGAAAAGTTAATTGTGTATTGGAAACGGTAGGTGGCGAAGTGTTTAAGAAAAGTATGAAACTGCTAGATTCCTTCGGTCGATTGGTGGTGATAGGCTTCGCTAGTATGAACCTGAAAATCTGGAATCCAATTTCTTGGGTTAAAACCTATTTAGATGCTCCTAAAGTCAATATGATGAAAATGGCAACAGAGAGTAAAGGAATTTTTGCATCCCATATTGGTTATTTAACAGAAAACGAAGCATTGACTTCAGATATCTGGGACGAGCTCCACAAATTCACAAAGGATAATAATTTGAAGCCAATAGTAGGTAAAGTTTTTAATTTTTCAGACTTACCTGATGCACATGCCTATATGGAATCTCGTGATTCCGTTGGTAAAATTGTTATTAAGTTATGATTTAGTAAGGAATTTATTTTTATCTCCAATACCTCTTTTGTATTATCAGTTGATAAAAAAAAATCTAAAATCTTTTGTTTACGAGCTAAAAGCTTATAAATTCGAGTATAGATAGTGAGTATCTATTTTCCATAGCTGGTTCTTAATGATGAAGGGTTACCAACAAGTAACCCTTCTTTTTTTGTCTTCCAAACTTTTTATTAAATTTATCACATGATAAATGATCGTATTTATAAGCTTATAAGGGTTTTAGATATGAACCCGACGTCTTTCTCAGACAGTTTAGAGGTAAGTGTAACGGTTATTTTCAATATCATCAAAGGACGAAGAAGCAAGCCTAGCTTCGATCTTATCCTCAATATTCTCAATACTTACGATAAGTTAAATGCTGAGTGGTTAATCAAAGGCGAAGGTTCAATGTGGAATGACGACATTGTTACTTCTGCAGAAATTGCACCTTCCCATGTAAACCTTCAAGCGCGAATCAAAGAGTTGTTTGTTAAGATGAGAGTTGAGCGTCCAGATTCTCATGAAGTAGTTGAATTGGAAGAACTGATAAACTACATGATGGAAGAAACTGCTGAGCAAAAGAACAAATTGATCCTACTGCATGAACGCCAGGAAGGAATGTTGAATGTTCTTAAAGAAAAGCTTAAGCTGAAAGTTTAATCTACAACTTTCAAATTGATTAAATCCTGAATGATGCTCTTTCTGAGTTGTACCTTTTGGTACCAGTTATACCCTACAGTTAAGAGTAGAAGAAATAATAGTGACCCTGATATCATTTTAGAATACAATAAAATCTTAGCGATTCTA
>CAZWLS010000067.1:0-15500 GCA_964634415.1 uncultured Roseivirgaceae bacterium
TGTACCAACTGAAGTTCGAAAGTGCCATCAGTTTTCGTTGAAGCCATGCCCATATCGTCATAATATGGAAGTTTTTCGTATAGGATATTCCCAACAACAGGTGTGGAATCTTGAGCTTTAAGCATAGTGCCATATACACGCACTAAGGTATCACTTGAGACCTGAGCTACTGAGGCAGTTGCTAAAGCGAGCGAAAAAAAGGCGATCAAATATGTTTTTCGCATTTGAATTTCGGATGATTTAAGCCAAAATAACTCAAATAAATGCAAAAACTAAAGAATACTTTAGCGTTTCGGCAAGACTATATGTTATTGCCACCGATTTAGGGATTTGGATTGTCCTCAGATTCAGATGGTATTTTAGCAAGAAGAGGTTCAGCATTTTCAAGCTTTATGTTATCCAAAACCGTTTTTAAAGAGTCACTAAACACTTTAAAATCATGAATTCTTGTTGAATCGATACCGCTAGATGAAGGTAAATCAACCTTCAATGCATCCACTTGCCGCCCGTTTTTCCAGAAACGAAAACAAAGGTGTGGTCCATTTGCCAAACCAGTACTACCTACGTAGCCAATTGTTTGTCCTTGCTTGACAGTAGTCCCAGGTCGAATACCACGAGCAATTTTTGACATGTGAAGATATTGGGTAGTGTAGTTGCTGTTATGTTTTATTTTAACATAATTACCGTTACCACTATGATACCTAGCCTCTAGTACAACCCCATCTCCGACGGTTCGAATAGGAGTGTCAGTGGGAGCTGCATAGTCTGTACCAAGGTGTGCTTTGTACCTTTTTTGCACAGGGTGAAATCTTCTTAGAGAAAAGCGTGAACTTATTCTTGAATAATTTAAAGGTGCCCTTAGAAGAGTTTTTCTTAGGCTATTTCCTTTTTCATCAAAGAAATCTACTTTCTCATCTGTTGGGTATGCTATGGCATAATATGGTTTACCCCAATGCTCGAAATAGGCTCCTTTAATGCTTTTGATGCCGACTATTTTATCTTCTACTGTTTCTTCTTCGTAGATAAGCTTGAATTTGTCGCCTTTTGCAATTCGAAAAAAATCAACTTGCCAAGCGAATACGTCTACTAGTTGATTGACTAAAAGCGGGGATGCTCCCTGATCCAAGATGGCGTTATAAAGAGATGAATTTATTTCAGCAGCTAACTGCCTCTCAGTTACTTTAATAGGTTTCTTCTGAAGTTCTGCATAAATAGTATCTACTAAGTTGTAAACTACGTATTCTGTTTGTGATGGCTCGAAGATGAACTGACGTGCTGTCTTTAGGGAATCGCGATCATGAATTATGGAATAGTTGGCTCCGGCTTTCAACTTTCTAACATCATATACACTTTTTGCATTTTGTGCTAAGGTGTGGATCTCCTTAAAGGAAATATTGAAAGCAGATAGAATCTCGGATAAATTTTGATTCCACTTTACCTTTCCCTCTACAACATCAAAAGAGTCTACTGGGTACCCGTAATAAAGTGTTGGAGTATAAATCAGTGATGAGTCGACTTCTACTTCTTCAGACACAAACTCTTCTTCAGACTCAGGAGTTTGATAATAAAGAATTGAAATGAGTGCGATTGTAAGTCCGGTTATTACCAGCCAGATTTTCGATTTTCTCATGTAGTTAGCTTGATGACGCTACAAAACTGCGTTATTTCGATGGTTTTGCAAGGCTTTATCTAGAAAATCAACAAAAGAGGAGATATTCAGGTCATACGCTCTTGGCTCAATTAGAAGCTGTTCGTCATCATTGAGAATGACATAAAATGGTTGAGCATTGTTGTTGAATTTTGTAATCTGAAAGTCAGCGTTTTGTTGCCCAATGGTTTTTTTAGTTTTTCCATCAAAAGTTGATGTATACCACAAGGATTCAGGCAGCTCAGTTCTGTCATCAACGTATAACGCAACTAGCACAAAATCTTGACTTAGTCGTTTTAATACTTCATTATCTGACCAAACACGCTGCTCCATCTCTCTACAGTTTACACAACCATGACCAGTAAAATCAATGAAGATGGGTTTCCCCTGTTCTTTGGCACATGAAACAGCTTGTGCGTAATCGAAATAGCCATTTAGGCCATGCGGCCAATGGAGAATGTCTGAATAGTTAGGGTCTTCACATGTGTTTCCACCAGCATCAACCTGAAGCAGGTTAAAATTATGTGTGCTCATTGGAGGAAGGAAGCCAGAAAGTGATTTAAGTGGTGCGCCCCATAATCCAGGAATTAGTGAGAACACGAATGAAAAAGTACCGATGCCAAGAATTAGACGTGCTACCGAAATTTTATCAGAATCTGAGTCACTTTTTAATTTTACCTTACCAATAAGATATAATCCTAATAGACCAAAAATGGCTATCCAAAGTGCAATAAAAACCTCTCTGTCTAGAATACCCCAGTGATAGGAAAGATCTGCAACGCTTAGGAATTTTAAAGCGAGCGCCAACTCTAGAAACCCTAAAACTACCTTTACGGAATTTAGCCAGCCACCAGACTCAGGCATTGATTTAAGCCACGCAGGAAATATGGCAAATCCAGTAAAAGGAATTGCAAACGCTAGTGAAAATCCAAACATAGCTGTGGTGCCATCAATAATACTACCACCACTAAGCGTATTTATGAGCGCCGTGCCTACGATTGGGAAGGTGCACGAGAAGCTTACCAATACTAGCGTAATAGCCATGAAGAAGATTCCAACCAAGCCACCTCTATCTGCTTGTTGATCAATTTTATTGACAAGTCCAGAAGGAAGTGTGATTTCGAAAAGCCCAAAAAATGAAAGCGCGAAAAGTATAAAAACAGAGAATATTATCAGATTAAATAACCAGTGCGTGCTAAGTTCATTGAGCGCGGTAAATCCCCAAATAAACGAAATCAAAAAACCGAGTAAGCTAAAAAAGACAACTATAGATAAGCCATAAATTAAGGCCTTTGCTATTCCTTCTTTTTTGCTTTTGCTCTGCTTAAGAAATATGGATACCGTCATAGGTATCATAGGATATACGCATGGCGTGAGAAGCGCAACTAGACCTGCCAAGAATGCAGTTATTAATATGGACCACAGACTACTTCCCTGTTGGTCTAATTCAGTCTTTTTTTTTATTTCATCATTTTTGGAATCGCCATTTGACAAGAGGAATTCATCATCAAATGGGATGCATTTGCCATCTACGTCAGAACAAACTTGATAGAGATAGATTCCAGAAATCTTAAAGTCTTCTTTGAGTATTTTGACCTTTTGAATGAATAGTCCCTCTTTTTTGAAATAACTGTATTCCCCACCCCAGATGGCTGAATCATATTTTCTTAAAGGATTTATTGGATCGATCCCGTCTATGAGTTCGTATGAATCATCTTGATCAAACTCAAACTCAGTTACCATTGGGCCAAGGTCTGGATCAAAATCTGATGAGTACAAATACCAATCTTGTTCAATCTTTGCTTTGAATCTGATCTCTATTTCGTCACCAACTCCGGGAGCTGAATCCGATAGTTCTACTTCCCAACTAATTGGTTTTAAAACTTGACCAATCGTAGTTATGACTGACAGGAGTAATAACCCAATAAAAAAAGTCTTTTTCATTTCTTATGACTTTGACATATCAGTGAAGAACTGATAGAAATGAGAAATCGTTTCAATGCCTCTGTAATAATTGAAAAGACCATAGCTTTCATTTGGAGAATGAATGGCATCTTCATTAAGGCCAAATCCCATTAGGATCGAGTCTAGCCCAAGCACTTCTTGAAATAGTGCTACGATTGGAATACTACCTCCTTCTCTTGTAGGAATAGGCTCTTTCCCCCAAGTTTCTTCCATAGCTCTTGCTGCGGCCTTATAACCTATTGAGTCTGTCGGAATGACGGATGCTTCTCCGCCATGATGAGGAGTTACTTTAACTTTTACATGCTCCGGCGCAATACTCATGAAATGATTGGTAAACATTTCTGTGATCTCACTGCTTATTTGATTTGGAACCAATCGCATGGATATTTTAGCATAAGCTTTTGAAGGCAATACTGTCTTAGCACCTTCACCAGTATAACCTCCCCAAATTCCGTTTACATCTAGTGTGGGTCTTATTCCAGTTCGTTCGATAGTGGTGTATCCTTCTTCGCCTTTTACAGTTTCAATATCAAGATGCTCTTTGTATTCTGAAAGATCAAAAGGCGCGAGGTTCATTTTCTTTCTATAATCATCTGATAACACTTCGACCTTATCATAAAACCCAGGAATTGTGATTTCTCCTTTTTCGTTTTGCAAAGAAGCGATCATTTGACAAAGCGTGTTGATTGGGTTTCCAACCGCCCCTCCATAAGTTCCGGAATGAAGATCTCGGTTTGGCCCAGTTACTTCTACTTCTAAATAGCTCAATCCCCTTAAACCGACTGTAATGGAAGGGGTGTCGTTGCTAAGAATGGCTGTGTCAGATATCAGGATTACATCCGCAGCTAATTTTTCCTTATTCGCTTTCACAAACACTTCAAGGTTTTCGGAGCCAACCTCTTCTTCTCCTTCGATCATGAATTTAACATTGCATGGCAAGCTGTCAGTCTTTAATAATGCTTCATATGCTTTTACATGCATGTATACTTGCCCTTTGTCGTCAGCTGAGCCCCTTGCATAAATTTTTTCGTTTTTTACAACTGGTTCGAAAGGAGGAGAATCCCAAAGGTCGTACGGGTCCGCAGGTTGAACATCATAATGACCGTAAACGAGAACGGTCGGCAAGTTTGGGTCTTTAATATGTTCTGCATAAACAATCGGATATCCAGCAGTTTCACAGATTTCTACATGTGTTCCCAGTTCGTCAAATCTTTCTTTAAGAAACTCAGCGGCTTTTCTTACATCGCCAGCAAATTTGGAATCAGCACTTACAGATGGAATTCTCAGTAGATCGAGAAGTTCATTTAAGAATTGGTCTTTGTTTTCTTGAATATAGGAAATGGCACTCATGGATAAGTTGTTTTTTGCAAACTTAATTCAGTAAGAGTTGCTATTGCATAAAATAGCTACTAAAGCTGCTTATTCAAATCCAAAGCCGTCATCCTCATCATCTTCTTCAATGGTATCAAAGTTTTCGTCTTCAACATTCACGTCATCAGGTGAAACCAGGTTATATGGCTCTTTAATGCCGAAGTAATTGAGCCTGAAGTCGTTGATATATGTGAGTGTTTCCGTCTCATTCCCAACTGCAATTATCATCTCGCCAGGCTTAGAACTTTCAACGTTTGATTTGGATTTGATTAGCTCATTAAAATCGGGGCTTGAAGAGTATAATACCAATTGGTTAAAGGTATATCCAATGTAAAACCAAACTCCGGGTGCTGCTTGGATAAACAAATTCACTACTTCAGCTCCAGATTCGTCTTTCTTTATTTCTAGGAATCCGTCAAGTTTCGCATTGACGTCATTACGATAAATGTTTGAGATCGCCAATTTAGTGGTGTTATGCCACGCTTTTTGTCCTTGATCCCATTTCATCTTTACTCCTGTAATAAGCAATTGACGCTCTAATGCGCGAGAGGCCGAAACAAGAGGTGTGTAATCTTTCAAACTTGCTTGCTCAAAGTTTTTTGCTGTTGCATCATTAGTTAAGTTGGCAAGCTTATATAGCATTTCTAATGTGATATTATTGGCAGCAGGGGGGCCAATTCGTTCGATTATATCAATAAGCTCTTCAGCCATTATTTCAAATGTTCCAGAAGGGGCATCTGGAAAGTCCAGTGCGATCATTGCATCGCCGGAATATTCATTCGTTGCTTTATTTCCGACTCCAAGTACAGAAGCATCTACTTTAATTTGATTGTTAAGCGGATTTATAAAATTGACTTTCCCCTCAAAAACTATTGACTTAGAGCTATCCATATACATCATCGTATGTCCCTGATAAGACGTCCCGTCAGTCTTTGCTGGATTCTCTATTCTATAAGTTTTTGTTGAATCTGTAAAGGTCAGTAAGCCACTTGCCATGAAGAAGTCTGCATCTGATCCGTTTGCTTTAGGCTCTACAAAAGTTGTGTATGGTTCATCCCTTACGTCTAAGTGAATACCTGCTCTAACAGCCTCACCACTTTCAAGCACTGCATTGTCAAAAGGCAGGGCTACATCTTTCTCGCCTTCCTCCCGTCTAAATTGTACCCAATATTCATAGTTTGGATCGGCTAAGTCTAATTTTACTAAGCCATCGAGCTCAAGTGCCGGTTTTGAGGCATACATAATTACCGATCCCTTATAGTAGAATCCAGGAGATATAACTACATTTTGGCTTTCCAATACTTCGCCTCCAGATACTGTCATCAATCGAGTTTGATACCGTCCTTTTCGGTCAGGTTCTCCAAAAGGGACCTCTTGTAATTCAAAGCTGTCAAATCGGATATCAAATGTGTCTATTCCTACAATCTGTTGATAGAATGCATTACCCTCAAATTTGTTTCTTGAAATAATCCTGATTGATGCCCTATCCAAATAGTGATACCCATTGAGTGTGTCAATAATTATCTCAGCGTTTTCAAACTTTTGAAGAACAGAATTCGCAAGAATGGTTGTTTCATTCCCTTCCGGGATGATTTTAGAATCAGCAACAGTAATGAATGGGATTCCTTGAACATTAAGTTCCTGCGAATTGATGTCATAAATTGCTTTTTCGGCATTAAATGCCAACGAATCAAGATCATCTCTAGTTGTAAAGAAGTAAGAATCTTCAATTGGTATATTTTCTGGTTTGGTCATCGTTACAACCGAGTCTTCCAGATCCCATACAGCTTCAGTAATTGAAGTTTTCATTTGAGCATATGGGAAGGAAATTGCTGCTACACCAATACGTTCTGGTCGTATGGTTGCGGTATTGTTAGTCAAGTCGAAATCCAATCTAATGTCATCTCCTGCCATTGCAGGTTTTGTTGGATCGTCAGTGAGAACTTCAAATTGAGCATGCCTTGCACCATATTCAAGCTCTTTAAAACTTAGTTCTTTGGATTTAGATCTAGATCCGCGTGTAAGCATGGTACCACCACCGTAAACTCCTTTTGTAGTAATATTTGCTTCGCCAGTCAGCTCTGCTGTGGCATTGTAGAATTTGAAAGGCTCTCCAACGGTACGCAAGTACATACTATCTTTTCGGGGAAGCCAATACATATCATAAGTGCCTATGACTGCTTCCGGATAACTCGCTCCCTTATAGTCACCGGGCGAAATAACTCCGCCAGTACCATCTGTGGTTACAGAGTCCGGATAATAAATGAAGTCGTCTGAGTAAATGGTGGTAGTTAGAAAATCAATCTGTCCATACCCACGCATACCCTTGTTGCTCAGTCTAATTTCTTCATAGGTTTTTGCCTCTGTTCCATAGAGGTTATAACCTTCGGCCGGAATCTGATGCTTAAAACCAAGTGATCGATCTTCCTGGACATGCAGTGTTTCAGGAAATGTTGGGAAGATACCACCTGAATTAAAGGTTCCTTCAAAACTTATACTCTCACCATCCTCACGTTCGATACTATCTACCTCAAATGGAGGGATAATAAACCTCACTGATTTGTCATAGGCACCATTAAGTACTTCTTTACCATCAAAATAGACTATCGCTTCACTGTCCGAATTAAAAAATGGGTAACGTTTCTTTTCAACAATACCTGATTTGTTATCGCTAGTGTTGATATGCAGGGTTCCAGAGGTTTCAGTCAGTTCATTTTGAAGAGTAGTTGTTTGTAAACCTGCCTCTAAGTTGGTTGAATCTCTTAATGGTACAGTAAGCCTCATTGAGTCAATTTTCGGCATGTTCACAATAAATTCCTCGTAATCGAATTGATGCCCAACACCTTTGTATTGAAAGTCTCCGGCGTGTACCATTCCATCAAACTCAAGATTCCTTCCTTTTAGTAATGTGACAGTACTATCCGCAGGTTCTCCATAAATTTTAAAGTCTGTGGTAAGGTAAAAGCGGCTGACTCCTTTAATATTTAATTTCCCACTATCGAGTTGCATATGAGCATTGGCTCCATCCTTGATCTTAGAAGGAACCATGAAGTTATCAAAGTCAATAGCTTCAGCAGAAGCATCATAGTATAGGAATGACTTTTGAAAAAGCTTTACCAGTCCAGTGTTTCTATCGTAATCTGCAAACTCATATTCCGAAAGCAGCTTCGCGCCAGCTTTAGCTTGTCGTTCATCAATTCCATATTCCAAAGCCAATTCACCTACATAGAATTCTTCTATGTCATATTTACGGGCATAAAATACAAATGCATTGATGGGATGAAAGTCAAGAAATCTTCCCATTTTTCGATACCTAATCAAATCGAAAAAGTTAGCAGATTCGAAGGTTGCAGGTAAGAGGTCTTTTCCATTCATCAATTCCATGGAAATAGAATCAACTTCCATATTCCATTTAACCAGGTCCACATTCATCGAGACATCAAAGTATGATGATTTGAAGGGAGTGAGTGTATTATTCCGAAGAATCATCAACTGTCTGCTTAGAAGATCAAATTTTGCCCTTACTGATTTGTGAACAATTGAATCGCTGCCATGGAGTATAGTGACAGATCCTTTGTTCATTGAGACGATTGAATCTCCAAGGAAGAAATCGAGTGATTTTAGTACGACAGTATTTCCTCTGCCATCTAAAATCTTAAGTGTTCCAAGTTCTCTTGATACTGACTTTCCATATAGCTTATTGCCCCTAAGTTGTATACCGCCTACATAGCTCAATTTGTCATCATCAAATTTTACAGAGACATCAGCTTTATTAGATGTAAATATTGGGTATTTACTTAGTGCTCTTTTCGGTCTTCTTGTGCTATTGAATTCGAATACACCATCTATTTGACCTTCACCAGTAAACTTTTCAAATTGTAGAGATGCATTGGGAGTCCAAAAATCGGATCTATCTTTTTTAATATGAAAATCTTTAAGTTGGATAACAGCACCTCTGAATTTCACATTTCTACCTGGCCAATCCAATGAACCTTGCGATCCAACCAAAGTACGGTCTTTCAAGAGAAAACTGCCCTTAACACTTTTAAGTTTTAACGAATCAAATGGAGTGGCAATGATTGTTCTCGCGTTTAATATTTCTATTACAGGACCTTCTAATTCAGGATGTACATATTGATACTGTTTTAGGGTCAAATAATCCGTAACAGCAGGTGTATAGCTTGGTCTTACAGCTTTGGGCTGTTCTTGAACTGGCTCCGGTTCACTTCCCCATGAGTCATTAGAGTTCCCCCAGCTATCATCGCTTCCCCAAGAATCGCTTGAATCACCCCAAGAGTCATCTGAGTCCCCCCATGAGTCATTGCTATCGCCCCAGGAATCGTCAGAGTTCCCCCAAGAATCATTGTTTCCCCAGCTATCATTATTGTCGCCCCAGGAATCATTCCCCCAGGAATCGGCAGCGGGCTCATCAATTATCTCTGGCATTTCGTCTTCAGAAATGAGCGTGACAGAATCCTCCGCAATCTCTTCTTCTACAATTTCTTCATCAGGTTCTATCTGGATATACTCATCTAGTAACTTGAATTCATAGGTGCCTTCTGGTGCCTGTACGACAAGATTTTTGTCTAAGCTTAGGTAGCGTCTTGCAAAATAGATGTTAAGTCCAAAAAGAAATTCTTTGTATTCTGTCCTATTAAGTGTTTGAACTACTTGCTCATTGATTTCAAGTACTTTGTCGAGTTGGTCTCTTTGTAAATTTTCTTGAGTTACGGAGTAGGCGAGGTAGGTAAAATAGTGGTAGAAATATGGATAAAATGCATATCCCTTTTTTTGCATTGTAAGTGCAATCTTGTGTGCTTTATCTTGTTGGGCGTTCGTGAATTTCCCGTCCCATGCATTTTGAAAATCGTAAGCGATTTTTCTGGCTGACTCAGTTCCAATAGATCTAAGCTTTGCAATAGCTTGCCCGCGAAACTCCGTTTTATCTTCGGAATATCGTTGAGCTAGAACTGAACTAACAGTTAGCATCAATGCGACTATTGTAAGAATAAGCGAGCGCATAATGCGATAAAGATATTTATAAGTCCTCACTGTATCGTCAATTAGACGTTTGTTTTAGACGTAGAGTTTGTTTAGAACGAGCATTGCCCAATTATCTCTTGTTGTAGTTTGCAGTTTTTCCATCCCATTTTTCGTGGCAACTTCAATAAGGTCGTCAATATCGTTTTCGTAGAAGCCACTTAATATTAGTTTTCCTCCATTTTTGAGTCGATCGCTATAAGCAGGGATTTGCTCCAACAAAACATTTTTATTGATGTTGGCGATTACAATATCAAAATCGGATTCGTCTACCTCTTCGATTTGTCCTTTTACTAAACTCACATCATTTACGTTATTCAACGCAAAATTCTCCTCACTATTTTCTATACACCATTCATCAATATCTGTTGCAGAAATGTAGGATGCACCTCTTTTTTTAGCCATGATCGCTAAAATTCCGGTTCCAGTTCCGACATCTAATACTTTTTTGTTGCTATGATCGAGGTTCATTTGGTAATCAAGAACCTGGTATGTAGTAGCATGATGGCCAGTGCCAAAAGACATTTTTGGAGTGACAATAATCTCGTATTCAAACTGCGGTTGAGGTTCATGAAATGATGCTCTTACAATGCACTTATCACGAACTACTATCGGGTCATAATTTTTTTCCCACTCTTCATTCCAGTTTATTTTTTCCTGCTCCTTTACTACAAATGATATATCTGGATAGTTTTTTATGATACTATCTACAGCATCACTATCAAATTGAGATTGATCACAACTTCCTTCAAACCCATCATCAAACTCTTGGAATGAATCAAAGCCGATTTCGAACAGTTCAGCTATCAATAAATCTGAAAACTCAGGAGGACATGAAACTTTGATGGTAATAAATTCCATCAGTTGAAAGCCTTAATGATATTGGTAAAATCGCGAGACTTTAAGCTAGCACCTCCTATGAGGCCACCATCAACATCTTCTTGAGAGAATATTTCTTTCGCATTCTCAGGTTTTACACTACCTCCATATAAAATAGAAACGCTGTTTGCGATAGCCTGATTGTAATTTGAGGCAATTTGACTCCTTATAAACGCATGCATTTCTTGGGCTTGCTCTGCAGAGGCTGTTACGCCTGTTCCGATTGCCCATACGGGCTCATATGCTATTACGACTTTTTGAATCTCGTCTTCGGATAGTCCAAATAATGCTTTCCTGATTTGCTCCCCAACAAGTTGCTCATGATTTCCAGCTTCGCGAACTTCTAATTTTTCACCGCAGCAAAAAATAGGTGTTAGGCCATTCTCAAGTGCAAATTTTACTTTATCGGCAAGAAGTTCTTCACTTTCATTAAAGTATTCACGACGTTCGCTATGTCCAAGAATTACACTTGTAGCTCCCGCTGAAATCAACATTTCTGCTGAAACTTCACCTGTATAGGCTCCTTTTGCATGCTGACTACAGTTTTGGGCACCCAAGGAGACTTGCGCTGATGAGCCAATTAAACTTTGGATACTCGTAAGGTGAATAAATGGAGGTATTAATATGACTTGTGTATCGGATTTTATTTCATCTTGAACCATATTAATGACTTCAGAAGCTAATTTCTTACCCTCTGACAGTGAGCAATTCATCTTCCAATTCCCTGCTACGATATTTTTTCTCATGCCTTTGTAATTTTTTCGAGTGCAATGATACTAACCGTGGAGCATTATCGCTCTAAAACAATTTTTGAATGGACCTATTCTACTTAAAACATCATTTTCAATCCGTATTGAGGAGCAAGTCCTTTGATGGAGAAGTTGTTGCGTTTGTAATACTCGCAATACTGTTTGGCAGTTCTATTTCAATCAGCTTTGGGCAACTCGAATCCTATGCAATTGATTTAAGCAATTTCTTTTCGCAATCGGATGTAAACTATCACTTGTTTTTGATGTCTTATGTTTTTGGTGATTTGGGTATTCGTTTGGTTTTTAGAAGACCACTTCCAAAATTGAAGTACTATGTTCTTTGGACTAATTCGTCAACTAAGATTGCGAGTCAATATCTGCTTACTTCTTTCTTTGGGATCATCCCATTTATTCTAACTATTTCGATATTGAAGGTTGGTGTGAAGGCCAATGTGTGGTTGGGTCTGTCAGCAATGATTACGGTTTTGATCTGGTGGATTGGCAATCACTTTATTGGCCTTATATGTCAATTTGCGTCAAAGAATGTAAAGGGTATTTTGGTGGGTATCATACTGCTAGGATTCTTGGTTCAGTGGCTTATCCCTTCATTAAATATTGCTAATAGCATTTTCATTTTACCTGTGGCTACGGTGTGGCTAATTGCATCAGCGATCATTGCATTTCGAATGATTAAGTCGTCTATTGAAGCAAGAGAAGTTAATGAAAAGGAGAGCACATCGGATTTTATGGAATCGCTTCCCGTTTTAAGTTTTAAAAATCCAGTTTTTCAATTGGAGTGGGCCTTGCTTGTGAGGAACAAACGAACGAGAAGTAATCTTTTGATGGGATTGATAAGTGTGATCATTTTACCGTTTCTTCTTGATGGTGAGACTGATTGGATGTTGGTAACGCTCATCTGCTTTATCACGACGGGCTTCTTCATTATCCAACCTGGAGTCTACTCCCTAGGATGGGAAGGCACCTATTTTGATTTTTTAATAACTAATATCTCGCCAAAAACATTTATCAAAACGAGGTACATTTTTTATGTAGGAACTTGTGTTGTAGGATTGGTTTTAGCATCCATTCCAGTCATAATTAATGGGCTTAGTTTTAGCACTTTATTTATGGTCTTTGTCTACAATGTAGGAGTAACTATACCGCTTGTCTTATACAGATCTACATTGAATAGCACAAAGATTGTCTTAACTGAAAATTCATTCATGAATTATAATGGAATGATGACCGCCCCAATTTTTGTAAGCAGTTTCATGGTTATACTGTTACCTCTGTTTGTTTATGGAATTGGTTTAGGAGTTTTTGGAGACAGCGCCATCTATCTTTTAGGAATCCTCGGACTTATAGGGATTGCATTATTTCAACCAATTACCAATGCGATTGCTAAAAAATATCACTCAAGAAAGTATCACTTATCTCAAAGTTTCAAAGCATGATTAAGATTCAAAATCTCTCTAAATCCTTTAATGGAATTCAAGCACTTAATATTGATGATTTAGAAATTCATCCTGGCGAGTGCATCGGCGTTGTTGGGAACAATGGTGCTGGCAAAACCACATTTTTCAAATCCATTCTCGATTTGTTAAAGCCAGATTCTGGATTTGTTTCTGTTGAAGATGTTCATGTAAACATTTCGGCAGATTGGCAGAACCACTTGAATGCCTTTATCGATGAATCATTCTTAATTGAATTCTTGAAGCCCAAAGAGTATTTGACTTTCATTTTGAAGATGAAAAACTCTCAATTTAATGTAGAGGAGTTGTTGGCCAATAATTCAGAGTTTTCAAATCAGGACATAGATGAAAATAAGAAATACATTCGAGATTTATCAACTGGAACAAAGGTCAGAATAGGCGTATTGTCCTTGCTTGCTGGTGATCCAAAGTATATGATTATGGATGAGCCTTTTGCTCACTTGGACCCAACATCACAGGCTAAACTGAGAAAGTTGATTCGATCTCAAAAAGATCATGGAAGATGCGTGATTGTATCAAGTCACAATTTGCAAAATATTGCCGAATCATGTGATCGAGTCATTCTAATAGAAGCCGGCCAAGTAAAGTACGATGTTGAGGTCAATGATGAGAATATGAAAAAATTGGGGTCTTACTTTGACAACTAGAGAACATTTGGTCGATCTCAACCGACCACTCATCAATTATTAAAGCCATATTGTACTTCAATAGAGAGTTTATCATGATCTTGAGGGATTAAAACCTAATGTTTAATGAAAGACGTTGTTAAATTCAGAGCTCTCGTTGGTATCGCTCAAGCAGATGGGATCTTTGATAGTTCTGAAAAAGAGTTTATACGTGAAGTAGCGGAGAGACAAGGCCTATCTATGTCTGAGCTAAAGGGGATGCTTCAAAATGCAGATAAGACTGGGAAATTGGTTAAAGAGTTGAGCTTTGACGAAAAAGTAGATGTACTTGTTTACATGGTCAAGCTCATGAAGATTGATGGCAAAGTCCTAATGAGTGAAATCACATTTAGTGAGAAAGTAGCTAAGGCACTAGGTTTTGAAGCTAAAGCGATTGGATTTTTATCTGGTATTGTAGAAGGGAACCCTAATGATACGCCGAATATGGGAAGTATCAATCACCGAATGAGAAAGTACTTGCTAGAGGAGTAGGCTTTTTAGATTTTCTCTTTTAGGTATTCAGCTGTATGGTTGTTTTCAAGCTTAACCATATCCTCAGGAACTCCTGTAAAGCAAACTGTGCCACCTTCTTCTCCACCTTCCGGACCCAAGTCTATTATCCAGTCGGCATTTTTAATAACCTCAGTGTTGTGTTCAATAATTATTACTGAATTACCTGCATCAACTAATGCGTTGATCGCATCCAAGAGTTTTTTGATATCATGAAAATGAAGACCTGTTGTTGGCTCATCAAAGATGAATAAAATATGATCAGTGTTGTTACTCTTATTGCCTTTTGATAGGAAGCTAGCAAGCTTCACTCGCTGAGCCTCTCCACCGCTCAATGAATTAGATCCTTGGCCGAGCTTTACATATCCAAGCCCAACGTCAAATAGGGGTTGCAG
The DNA here is from genome assembly GCA_964634415.1 of uncultured Roseivirgaceae bacterium. Classification (GTDB taxonomy): domain Bacteria; phylum Bacteroidota; class Bacteroidia; order Cytophagales; family Cyclobacteriaceae; genus Ekhidna. Next base: position 14,716 of record CAZWLS010000067.1, read on the forward strand.
TTTATTAGTAATTGCATTGTTTCCTTCGAAGAATTTGATGGCTTCCTGAACAGAAAGGTCTAGCACTTCTGATATGTTCTTGTCGTTGTACTTGACTTCAAGAATTTCCTTTTTAAAGCGCTGTCCACCACAGTTTTCGCAAGTAAGGTGGAGGTCTGCCATAAATTGCATTTCAATTTTTACAGTTCCCTCTCCTTCACACACCTCGCATCGACCGCCATCTACATTGAATGAGAAGTGAGCTGGTTTGAAGCCGTTAGTTTTCGACAAGGGTTGATCCGAAAATAATTGACGAATACCGTCATAGGCCTTCACATAAGTAACGGGGTTTGACCTAGAACTTTTCCCGATTGGATTCTGATCTACGAATTCAACTTGTGTAATTTTCTTATAGTTGCCAGTTAGATTTGAGAATTTTCCGGAAGCTTCTCCAATCAAACCAAGCTGCTTTCCTATTGCAGGATGCATGATTTTACGAACCAGGGTAGACTTGCCTGAGCCACTTACACCCGTAACAACTGTAAGTACTCCTAATGGTACTTCAACATCAATATCTTTGAGATTATTTTCCCTAGCGCCTTCTATTTGAATGGAAGTTCTCCAGGGTCTACGCCTTTCTGGAACGGAAATAGTTTCTTTTCCTTGAAGGTACTTGGAGGTGTAGGAATTGGTTTCGCCGTTCATTTCTGAAGTCTTTCCTTGAAAGACCAGCTCACCGCCAAATACACCAGCATCAGGACCAATATCTATTATTTGATCCGCAGCTTCCATTACTTTTTCCTCAT
>CAZWLS010000068.1:0-15446 GCA_964634415.1 uncultured Roseivirgaceae bacterium
CACTCACCCACCTCTCCGGGCTTCCTGAAAAAGGAACGCAAATATAAAATTTAGTTTGAAAATCTGACAAGCTAAATCAGAAATTATAATTCAAATTTTCAAAGGTGCTTATTTAACACAAAGACCTAGCATCTTTCAAGTCAAAACACAGGGTTCGCAAGGTTTTTGCTTAAAACAAATTCAAGATTAAAATCGTAACCACAAATACTTTTAACATCCTCACCAACATTCAGCGGCATGAACAAAACACAAATCCTAATCGCTCTGGTAATACTTAGCATCTTCGGTGTAATTAGTACATATCTCGACGTTCATAAGATTTGGAGTCAAGACGATCAACCCGCAACGAAAGAGCGAAAGTTGCGACATGGAGAGATCAAACAATACACAAAGGACAAGCGACTAAAAACGGTTGTCAATTATGACAATGGCATTAAACATGGTACCTCCTACCTCTACCATAATGATGGCAAGACGGTCTTATTAGCAATGCCTTACAATCAAGGGAAGCGTGAAGGAGTATCTAAGAAGTATTACCAAAATGGAAAATTGTATGCAGCAACAACCTATAAAAATGATGTGCTTCACGGACCAAGACAGATCTACTACACTTCCGGAGAACTTAAGGCCGAGATTATGTACGGATATGGCAAACCTGGTATCGGCTCAAAAGAATTTTTAAAAGATGGCACTCAAAAGCCTGAAAATAAGATTGTTGCTACAAAGCTTCGCAACTCTTTCAGCTTGTCGACGTCAGAAGAATGCAAAGAATCAAAGTTTTATATAGGCAAACTTATTGAGGACAATTTCTTCGATCCCTTGCACCCAGATGTAAAGCTTCTTACAAAAGAAGACGCCACCTATATAGTGGATTTGAATCTCTACACCCCAAGTTACTTGAAGTATCAGGACATCATATGTGAGTGTGACAGCAAGCAGGGCAATACCATAATAATGAAGACACGGCTTTACTAAACGTAGATGCAGTCATGCGTCATTCCCCTTAAAGAAGTGCCGTTCTTCCTAAAAAATGTTAATCCATAGAAATCTATCTTCCTTGATCCATTCCTTCTGTTAGATTTGCCGACTGATAAATTAAAAATGCTACATGCATGAAATGGGTCAACACAATAGGCACTTTTGAGATAATAATAGCAGGAGCTTTCCTCCTTCTCTACATAGCCTATGTTTGGCGGGTCATTGTCACAACGAAAAGACTGGATCTCCCAGCCGTGAGAGTAGTAATTAAGACCGTGTTGCGAACAGTCTATTTCGGACTTATTGTGACAGCTTTATTAGGTCCAAGCTTTGGAGATGCGTCCAGAGAAGTTAAAACCGTCGGAAAAGACATCTTTATATGCATTGATTTAAGTCAATCAATGAATGCGGTGGATGTTCAACCCTCAAGATTGGCCAAAGTCAAATTTGAATTAAGAAATATTGTTGAAGCGTTCAATTCGGATCGTATTGGGCTAATTATGTTTAGCAGCGAGGCATACATGCAGTGCCCACTCACATACGATAACAATGCTCTCAACCTTTTCATCCAGACGCTAAATACCGATATGGTTCCAAACTTTGGAACAGATTTTGGACCACCTCTTGAGATGGCAACTGAAAAGTTAATTGTTGATGATACGGTGATCACTCAATCAAAATCGAAAATCACCATACTCATTAGTGATGGCGAAGATTTTGGAGAGAACACAGATGAAATTGCAGAAGAGCTTGAATCGGAAGGAATAACTTTATTTACGCTGGGCGTTGGCACAAAGCAAGGAAGTAAAATCCCAACAAGAAACGGATTTAAAACGGACAGAAGTGGAAATGACGTCATTTCTCAGCTCAATTCAAGTTCACTGGAGGATCTGGCAGAAAATACCGGTGGCGAATATTTCGAGATCAATGAATCTAGAAACGACGTATCACGTTTGATTAGTGCCATCAATCGAGTTGAGGGAGAAATGAGAGATTCAAAGCAAGTAGACGCCACACAAAACAGGTATTACTACTTTCTAGGTCTCGCATTATTTTTGATGGTTATAGATGTATTGTTCAGCGTTAAACTGATTAAACTATGAGAACATTCCTGGTTGTCATATTAGCACTACTAATAAACGATCCTAAAGAGATTGCAAAAATCAATGCTATAAAAAAAGAAGCCGAAACTGCTTTTTTAGCCAAAGATTATGAATTAGCAATTTACAAGTACACGCTTTTAAGTGATTCTTTAGGTATCGAAGATCCAGCTGTGAAATTAAACCTTGCCCATGCTCATTATCATTTAGGTGATACTGCGGGAGCTAAAATCAATTACAGTAAGCTAAGCTCTTCAGAAGATAAGCAAATGAAATCTATTGCCTTGCAGCAATTAGGGGTCATGAGTAAGGATGCCGGAAAATTAGAAGAAGCATTACAGCAACTCAAAACTTCCATTAAATCGGACCCAACTAACAAGGAAGCAATCTACAATTATGAAGTAGTAAAAAAACTCCTGGAAGAGCAACAAGAACAACAGCAGCAGCAGCAAAATCAGGAGAATCAAGACGGCGGGGAGGATCAAGAGCAACAAAATCAAGATCAGAAACAAGACGGCGACCAAGAAAATCAGGAAAATAAGGACGGCGAGAATCAAGAGCAATCCGAAGAAGAGAAAAATCAAGAGCAAAAAGAGCAAGAACAAAAAGAAGGTGAAGAGCAAGAACAAGAGCAGGAAAAGTCTCAAGAACAAATGACCCAAGAAAAGCTCGAAGAGATGGGCATCAGTGAAGAAAAGGCCAGGCAGCTTTTAGAGGCAATGAGACAGAGTGAAATTAAGTACTTGCAACATCAAAGAAGAAAGCCGACCAAAAGGCCACCAAGTGGTAAGCCAGACTGGTACAATTGAATTCTTTCGAACATTATCTTTTCACACATGATTTTACGATCTTTGCGTCCCGAAATGAACCTTCGGGACTTTTTTTTGATTATATCTCAAAACCCATTAAACCCATTTTAATAACATGCAAGAAGTTTACATAGCATCAGCAGTTCGCACCCCAATTGGAAGTTTCGGTGGAAAGCTAGCAGGATTTTCAGCCACCCAACTAGGAACAATCGCAATCAAAGGAGCTTTAGAAAAATCTGGTGTATCAGCAGATCAGGTAAATGAAGTCTACATGGGAAATGTACTTTCGGCCAATCTTGGTCAGGCACCTGCAAGACAAGCTGCAATTGGTGCAGGCATAGGTCACAACGTGCCGTGCACAACAGTAAATAAAGTTTGCTCATCAGGAATGAAATCTGTGATGTTGGGAGCACAGTCAATCATGCTAGGAATAAATGACATTGTAGTAGCAGGTGGAATGGAAAGTATGTCAAATGTTCCATTTTATGTTCCTAAAGCTCGATTTGGATATAAGTATGGACATGGACAACTAATTGATGGCCTTATGCACGATGGCCTTTGGGAGGCATACAATGAATTCCCAATGGGAAGCTGTGCAGACAACACTGCGAAAGAAATGAATATCTCACGAGAATCTCAAGATGAATTTGCTATTAACTCTTACAAAAAGGTAGCTGCATCAACAGAAGCTGGTGATTTTAAAGATGAAATTGTTCCGGTTGAAATCCCTCAAAGAAAAGGGGATCCAATCGTGATGGATGAGGATGAAGAGTTTAGAAATGTAAACTATGACAAGATTCCGGCACTAAGACCAGTATTCAATAAGGATGGTACGGTCACTGCGGCAAATGCATCAACCATCAATGATGGTGCATCTGCGATTGTATTGGTTAGTAAAGAGAAAGCAGAAGAGTTAGGTCTTACTGTGTTGGCAAAAATCAAAGGTTTTGCGGATGCAGCCCAAGACCCGATGTGGTTTACGACAGCTCCATCTTTAGCTGTACCTAAAGCGCTGGCACATGCAGGAGTAGAGAAATCAGACGTTGATTTCTGGGAAGTGAATGAAGCATTTTCTGCTGTGGCGCTTGCAAATCAGGAAGAGCTAGGACTTGACGCAGACAAATTAAATGTATTTGGTGGTGCTGTAGCAATGGGACACCCGCTAGGTGCGTCTGGTGCAAGAATCATCACAACACTATGTAACGTAATGAATAAAAAAGGTGGCAAAATTGGTGCAGCAGGAATCTGCAACGGCGGTGGAGGTGCCTCTGCGATTGTTATCGAAAAGGTATAAACGAATTCCTTAGAATCTCAATTAAGCCTGGCAATGTCAGGCTTTTTTATTTTAGAATCTTTCGTATTCTTCTCCCCTCTTCCAGGTAATCAAAAATATCTGACTCTGACTCTGACTTTATCATATTCTCCAGCCTACCAAGTTCTTCTTTATAAGCTTCAATACCTTTGAGAACCATCTCTTTGTTTTCAATAAAAATCGTACTCCACATAGATGGCGAACTTTTAGCTAGCCGGACAGTAGATTCAAAACCAGATCCTGCAAGGTCTAATATTACCTCTCCATTTTTTTCCTTATCAAGTACGGTTTGACTCAAAACATATGAAGTCACATGACTTAAATGTGAGATATATGCCAAGTGTCTATCATGTTCTGAAGCACTCATCTTAGTAAGATAAAACCCAGCCTTAATAGCTAAATCTTCAAAAGAACGAAGCAATTCAGTATCTGATTTCTCAGTATCACAAAGGATTAAGTTCTTACCTTCAAACAACCCACTAAATGCTGCCTCTGGCCCAGAGTTTTCCGTACCAGCAATTGGGTGAGCAGCTATAAATTGACTCCTATTTCTATGTTCAGTAACTGCATCACAAATCGACTTTTTGGTTGAGCCAAAATCTACAACCAGTTGATTGGGGTTTAATTGATCTAAGATCGCGGGAAGAATCATTTTGATTCCATTAACGGGGATGGCGAGAATGATTACATCCGACCAATTAATTGCATCATCAAGCGACTCAAAAACCTCATCGATAATCCCAAGCTCCTCTGCTTTTATCAGAGCCGTCTTACTTTGATCAAACCCTCCAAAGCGAAGGTTCTTCTCTTTCTTTAATGACAAAGTGAAAGACCCCCCAATCAATCCAACACCAACGATTAGTATATTCATTTTCTAATTTTTCATGTATCCTAAGACGAAATTACCGCCGTGTATTTACTTTGTACTAAATAAATCTTAGAATCGTTACTTTGATTATGAGAATCACTTTACTAACCATCCTACTGTTTCAGCTTTTAGAAAGCTATTCCCAACAACAAATAAAAACCTACTACGATCAAGGTCAGCTTAAAGAAGAGTATCAAATACTTAACAACGACAGCGCCATGGTTGACGGAGAATACAAGATGTATGATCTTGTCGGAAACGTGATCGTCAAAGGTGATTTCGAATCAGGGCTAAAAGAAGGCATCTTCTTTAATTATTATCCTGATGGAAGTGTTCAGCGACAAACAGTATACAGAAATAATCTAAAGGAAGGACTTACTCAAGTTTTTGCTGCTTCTGGTAAAGTGATTCAAGAATCAACCTTTCACAATGACACCTTGGTAGGTAATGTCCGATTGTATGATGAAAATGGAAATCTAAAGGGGTCAACATCTTTTGAAAAAGGAAAACCGAACGGCCCAGTTCTCTCCTATTACTCCAATGGAGAAGTGAAAGAAGAAGTGAACTATCAAGATGGAAAGCCAAATGGATTAACCAGGCAGTTTTATGAGAATGGAAAAACAAAGTTGGAAGCCAATTATCAATCTGGTTTATTAAATGGTATGTATAAAACCTATTATCCATCAGGTAATCTTGAAATGGAGGTCGAAAACCAACAAGGTGACAGATCCGGATCCGTAAAAACGTATTATGATAATGGGCAACTCCGATCTATTGGCAATTATGCTGACGGAGCACTTCAAGGTGATTTTCTTGCCTATTTCGATAACGGCGATACTAAAAGTGAATACAAATACAAAGATGGATACCGTGTAGGGAAAAGTGTAGATTATCACAAAAACGGTGAACCGAGACTTGTGTCACTGTTTACCAATGGGGGTCAAAATGCTTCAATAAAAGAATATACTGATAAAGGCCAACGTATTTCGGAGAAAGAACTAGAGAATGAACAACCTCATGGCACATGGAAATCGTGGGATGAAAAAGGAAATCCCATTGACATTAAGAGGTTCGAAAAAGGAAAATTGCACGGCATCCAGGCGACATACCTCAAAGGGAAGATTAGCACTGAAACAGAATACCGATTTGGAAATAAATATGGTCCATTCAAAGAATACTATCCATCTGGCGATGTAAAGGTTGATGCAAATTACGAACTCAATAAACTACAGGGAGCATACACAGCGTATCATAAAAATGGTCAGATTGAATATACAGGTATGTATGTCAGAAATAAACGCCATGGCGTTTGGAAGTACTTTGATAAAAAGGGAAATCCGACTGAAGAGATTACATACAAATACGGAGAGCAATTAGAAAATAACTAACACCTCGGTTTATTTTCCGTAAATGAGGTATGTCATCAAAATTATTCGCCTCCATTCTTGGTGCAATTTTGCTTTTAGGATGTTCTCAAGAAGAAATTATTCCTGATAGGTTTTATCCTCGAAACGATCATGAAGCCTATTGGTATTCACTTAAGCAAGCAAATCTTCTAAATTCGGCTCTAGGCAAAGATTGGATGGATGCCTCAGAACGTCCTTTCAATGAACAGATCAAGGTTAACCTTCCATATCAAGAAGCTTTCGAAATATCAGATTTAAAGCCGGATGCACTAGGATATCGATTTGACGTAAAGAGAGGACAGAAGATTTTGGTAAACATCGACTTAATCACCGAAGACTCAACGCGCGTTTTTGTAGATTTATTTAGGGTAGAAAATGATTCGCTAAATAAGTTTAGGCATGTCGCATCGGCAGACAGCCTCCTGGATCTGGCATTTTCCCCAAGAAAAGACGCTTCTTACTTATTGAGATTACAACCTGAACTTTTACGAGGAGGTCAATATTCCATTACTATTGAGAATGTGCCAACTTTAGCTTTTCCCGTTGCCGGAAAGAATAAGCGTGCCATACAAAGCTTTTTTGGTGATCCTCGGGATGGTGGTCGTCGAGACCATCATGTTGTAGATATTTTCGCAAAGCGACATACACCAATTATCGCTCCAGTAGCCGCAGATGTGAGATTTGTAGGTACGAGAGGGATTGGTGGCAAAGTAGTCTGGCTCCATGACAGAAAGACTGGAAACCACTTATACTTCGCTCATCTTCAGGAGCAAAAAGTAGAAAGATATCAAAAAGTAAGTCCAGGCGATACAATCGGAACGGTTGGCAATACGGGCAACGCCAGATACACTCCTCCTCATTTACATTTCGGAATCTACAATAACGGACCAATTGATCCATACTCTTTTATAGTAGAAGAATATCAACGTCCAGGAATATTGCAGCCTGATACTGCTCTGCTTGGTAAGGAGTTTCGCTTAGCGCATGAACTCTTATTGAAGAATGAAATGAAAAGATCAGCAGGTATATCCGACACCCTTTCAATTGGCAGCACATTGAAAATTGCAGCCGTAAATCACAACTATGTTCGTATTATTGATGCAAATGGAAATAAAGGATTTCTTACCAAAAGAGAAGTAAGAAAACTCTGAATTAGAATCAGTAATTTCATTGCATGATTTTCTTTCGAACCATAAAAGCATTTCTTGAAGATAAAGAATATCGCGACCTGCTTTTGACGAGCGTATTTATTCTAATAATCGGAACATTCACCTATCATGAACTTGAAGGTTGGAGCTACTTGGATGCATTCTACTTTTCTTTTATCACACTTACTACTATTGGGTTTGGAGATTTTGCACCGCAAACTGATGCAGGTAAGATCTTCACTATCATATACATCATAGCAGGTGTAGGTATCATCCTAACCTTCATAAACACGCTTTATCTTCACTACAATGAAAGTCGTAAGAATCGTAAGAAAAATAAAGATGATTAAGTGACAACTATTCAGAATAAGTAATTCTGAATATCGTTCCTGCCAAATCGTCTGAAACCAACATTGAGCCATCATTGGCAAATACTATGTCTACAGGTCTTGCCCAGGCAGTATTGGTTTCTTTATTTAAAAACCCTTCAGCAAAATCTTCATAGGCAACACCAACACCATCTTGCTCTGTCACCATAGTAATCTTATGCCCAGTGTGGCCAACATCCGCATCTCTATTCCAAGACCCATGCTCAGCAATGAATATCTTATTCTTATACTCAGCGGGAAAAGCATTGCTCGTGCAAAACTTCAATCCAAGTGGAGCTACATGCGGACCGAGATTTTGTGCAGGCTTCACAAAGTCTGAGCACGGAAACTTGTAACCAAATTCAGGATCCTTGATATCCCCAGCATGGCAATATGGATAACCAAAATGTTGACCTTGTTCTGAAGCACGATTTAACTCACATGAAGGGCTTTCATTACCCAACCAATCTCTTCCATTGTCTGTAAACCATAGCTCGCCTGTTTCAGGATGCCAAGTAAATCCAACGGTATTTCTAACCCCATGTACATAGACTTCTCTATCCGATCCATCAGGATTCATTCGTGTAATACTCGCATAAAGCTCATTTTTACTTTCACAAATATTGCAAGGTGCACCGACAGGCACATAGAGTTTGCCATCAGGACCAAAAGCGATATACTTCCATCCATGATGACCATCGGTAGGATAGTCATCATAAATCTTAACAGCTTCTGGTGGATTCGAAAGGTTGTCTTCTATATCATCAAATCTCCACAAACTTGAGACTTCAGCAACAAAAAGAGACCCATCTTTCAATGCAATACCATTAGGCATTCGCATACCTTCTGCAATGACATATCTCTCATCGGCTTTCCAGTCTCCATCAGTATCTCTAACTGCATACACCTTATCCCCTCCTCTGTTGCTAACAAACAGAGTTCCATTTTCGCTAAGCACCATTGATCGAGCATTATTCACCCTCGCGAATACATCTATCTTAAAACCATCTGGCAATTTGATTTTATCGAGATTTAATCCTTCATACGAAAGAAGCTCAAACTCCTCCTCGACCTCCTCAATCTCAGAATTTTCTGGAGTGCTTGAAGAGCAATTAACCAATAGAATCACTAGAAAAAAGGATGCAAATCGGATCATAATATTTTTTGGTTTCAAGTTAAATGATAAGCCGGACAATTACATACGAGAAATCGATCGAAGGATTTAAAGGTTAAATAGAATAATCCATGAGTCATTAAGACGACCATAGTAAATTGAAAGGTTTTTAACCTAGTAATACTGCTTTTTGATTTTAAGATTACTTATCACCCTTCCATTTCTAATTGGAAGTTTTAAATCTGACGCTCAAGAAAATTTAACTGTTTTTGAAGGGAAGGAAATTGCAATAAATGGTGATTGGAATTTAACGATGAACCAATTCCTTTCCTATCCAGAATCCATTCAAACTCAAGATTATGTTGCCATTGGTGTGCCAGGAACATGGAATGAGATCTCATGGCATGGAAAAAAGATAGGTGCTTTTGGCTTCGGCACCTATTTCAAATCAGTAGTAATTTCTAAAAATACAACATCTTCAAACTTTGCAATTGAAGTACCGGAAGTAAGCATAGCATACAAAGTATATGCGAATGAAACCCTAATCGGACAGGTAGGTGTACCTGCAAAAAATGAAACTGAAACTCAACCTAAAATTGACTACAAAGTATTTGCTTTTGAAGCAAATCCGGGAGATACCGTCACCATAAGATTTCACATTAGCAACTTTAGTAACAAAAGCGGAGGGTTATGGTATGCCCCCAAACTGAATTACGAGAAAGAGCTATTTGAAAAAGTTGAGCTTAATGGTGCATTCAAACTTATTGTTATCGGATGCATTCTGATAGGTGCCTTATTTCAATTATCTACTTTCATAAGGAGATCGAGCGAACGATCATCAATCTACTTCTTCTTAGTTTGTTTATCCTTAGCAATGCTTCTTCTTACAAGAGGAGATCTGCCATTTATGGATCTATTTCCATCGGCTAGTTGGTCTGTGCTCAAGAAGACACTGTATTTATCCATTGTAATGATTGGCCCGGCCAATGCTTTGTTTTTAAGAATGAATTTCCCCAGATTCTTTCACAAACAAATCATCAATTCCATTGGAATCTTGGGAATAGTACTTTCCCTATTCATTATGGTGGTATCACCAAAAATTTCGTATTCGATAATTCCATATTATCATGGCTGCAATGTGCTCATTGGTATTTATCTGTTTGTGAGTCTTGTAAGAGCAGCTGTTGCTAATAAATTCGGAGCTCGATTTCTATTGGTAGGCTATCTGGCAGCATTCCTCGCTGTATTGCATGATATTTTGGCTAGTAATTATGTGATTCCGGGATATTCATTCAATCTCATGCACGTAGGAGTAGCTTTTTACATTCTTCAATTAATGTTTATGGTGATTGGCCGATACTTATTTGCATTAGAAGGAAAAGAACAATTGTCTGCCCATCTTGAAAAGGTGAATAAGGAACTCGAAGAAATCGTTGACAGAAGAACCAAGGCCCTAAAGGATAAGAATGAAATCATTGAATTAAAAAATGCTGAACTTAAAAAAGCATTGGAGGAAAAAGATCACTTAATGGCCGTAGTTGCGCATGACCTTAAAGCGCCATTGTCAAGCATTCAAGGCATTAGTAATCTTATGAAATCGGACCTTAAAGGGCAAACTGCGGAATTCAATGAAATGATTCATAAGGTGACAGTAGATGGACGAGAGATGATTGAAAACCTTACTGACCTGAAGGTGTATGAGCGCGAAGATTTTGAATTAAATAAATCCTCTATTAGCCTATCAGATTTTTACGACCAAAAGAAGATCTGCTATCAAGAATTAGCTGAAAAGAAAAACATATCCTTTGCTCCATTGCTTGATATGGAAAAGAAAGAAATATTGACTGACCCAAATGTACTAGGCAGAATAGCAGACAATCTACTTTCCAATGCAATCAAATTCACACCGAAAGGTGGTGCTGTAGATTTCAAACTTTCCAATAAAAATGAAATTTTAGTTCTTACTGTTACCGACAATGGACAAGGATTCAATGAAAAGGATAAAACAAAGGTCTTCCAAAAATTTCAGCGATTATCAACTAGACCTACTGATGGGGAAAGTTCAGCAGGACTTGGACTCTCGATCGTAAAAACATTGGTAGACAAATTAGGCGGTATTATAGACCTTCAAAGTGAAAAAGGTGAAGGGGCTACTTTCACAGTTTCTATTCCATTAGCTAAAAAATAGTTTTTGCATTCACAGATTTATAAAAGCGTAATGCCGCTACTTTTGCGCCATGATTGACATCACAAATCTATCTTACTTCTTAGGAGATCGACCACTTTATGACGAGGCGTCTTTATTCATTGGGCCAAAAGATAAAATAGGTCTAATTGGCCTCAACGGAACTGGGAAGTCTACACTTCTAAAAATGATGGTTGGCGATGTACAGCCATCGAGTGGAAAAATCTCCATGAGTAAGGACACTACCATCGGATTCTTGAATCAGGACTTACTATCATTTCAAACACAAGACTCTATTTTGGCTGTGGCTATGACTGCATTCGCCTCCACTATGGCTATCCAAAGAGAGATAGACAAAGTGATTAAAGAAATGGAGGAAAACTACCGCGATGAGCTGGTTGATAAATTAGCCAAACTCCAGGAAAGATTTGAGGCACAAGAAGGTTACACTCTTCAATCCAAAGCAGAAGAAATTTTAGAAGGTATCGGATTTAAAACCGCTGACCTATCACGACCACTAAGTGAATTTTCTGGTGGATGGCGGATGAGAGTGATGTTGGCAAAATTGCTTCTCGAAAAGCCAAGCTTGTTGATGTTGGATGAGCCTACTAACCACTTAGACCTACCATCTATTCAATGGATTGAAAATTACCTACAATCGTATGAAGGGGCCTACATCATAGTTTCACACGATAGAGAATTTCTCAATCGTTCCGTCAATAAAATAGTGGAAGTAACACAAGCGGACCTACATGTATATTCAGGAAACTACGACTTTTATGAAGAAGAAAAGTCTTTGAGGAATGAGCTTCAGCAAAATGCGTACGAAAATCAGCAAAAGAAAATACGAGAGGCAGAAAGGTTCATAGAAAGATTTAAAGCTAAAGCGACAAAGGCTAGTCAAGCGCAATCTAAAATGAAGATGCTTGAAAAAATGGAGCGTGTTGAAGAGGTAGTTGATGAAAACATGAAAGTCAACTTTAGATTTAACTTCAAGACAAAATCCGGCAGGCACGTTAAAAGATTGGAGGACATATCCAAATCTTATGGAGACTTGAACATTCTAGATAATTCCTCAATTGGTATTGAACGAGGAGATAAGATCGCATTGATTGGGGCCAATGGAAAAGGGAAATCCACTTTGCTTCGAATAGTAGCTGGAACAGAACCACACGAAGGTAAAGTGCAAACAGGTCATAATGTGATAAACTCCTTTTATGCCCAGCATCAGCTAGAATCACTTTCCATACAGAATGACCTATTAGAAGAACTGAAGCAAGCAGGCACTGGTAAGACGGAACAAGAACTTCGAAGTGTACTAGGTTGCTTCCTCTTTTCTGATGATGAGGTCTTCAAAAAAATCAAGGTGCTTTCTGGAGGTGAGAAATCCAGAGTAGCCTTAGCAAAAACACTTATCTCCGAGGCTAATTTCTTACTCTTGGATGAGCCGACTAACCACTTGGATATGATGTCCGTAAGTATACTTGTCCAGGCTCTTCAGCAGTATGAAGGCACATTACTATTGGTTTCTCACGACCGACATTTCATAACGCAAGTAGCCAATAAAATCTGGTGGATTGAAGGTCAGGAAATAAAGGAATATCCAGGCACCTATCAAGAATTTTCTTGGTGGTGGGAGAAAAACAATAAAGGAGAAGAATCATCTGCTAAGGAGGTCAATCCATCCAAGAAAAAGGAAAACACCAAAGTCCGTAATAACACAGATGAGCAAAAAGCAGCTAAAGAACTAAAAAATGTAGAGATTAAGATTGAAGAGATTGAAAACAGTATAAAATCCCTCGAGGAGCAACTTGCTGATCCCAAAATCTATGAGAATGCAGAAGAATACGAAAAAGTAAATACACGGTATAAAGAAGAGCAAAAGCAATTGGAAAAACTCATGGAGAAGTGGGAAGAATTAGCATAATAAGTCATCGATGAAAACACTACATCTTAAACAGCCACAAAACCTGAAAGCAATCAATATCCTACTTGCTGTCTTGTTTGTAAGTCAAGGTATATTGAATCTATCCGACATCAATAACACTTTTGATTTAGTACTGGGAATCATCCAAATCCTATTAGGAGTATTTTACATTTTTTTAGCCCAATCATTTGTTAAGCCAAACTCCTCTTTTGCTCCAAGAATCTCTTTGAGCGAAGATGCTATTACGCTTAAGAAAGGGTTTTTTCAGGGTGCCATGAATTTCAAAATCGAAGACATCAAACTCATTCAATTTAAGCCTGAAAATCTTACAGTGATGACCAAGGAGTTCGACTTCTCGTATTCCATCAATTATGAAGCTTTGAATAAACAGGAAATCATTGAAGAGGTAGAGCTATTTGCTAAAGAGCGTAACATACCAATCGAACATGTTTCATATCGACATGTTTGAACTACATTGTTTCAATATAGTCTTCTAGCTGTTTTTTCACACTTTCAGCCCTTAAATTGACCTCATCGTAAAAATTATCCTTCGCGATAAATACATACCTGTAGCCGAAGATCATGTTTCTAAATTCATTCTTGAAAAGGAAGTCAGGGTTAATTGACTGACCGGAATTGAATTTGATATTCTTCATGTAATACGGTTTAATGAAATCTCGTAAGTGTTGATTGATCGAGGCATCATATTCACCAGTGGCCCGATAATATTGCTCATACAAATCCACTATTTCATTTCTAATTTCAAAAGATCCGATTAAGTCCATTTTACCTGAAGCTTTCAAGGTTTCATAAGTTGTTCGCTGAGGCGTAAATGGAGGATTGTATTGAATTGCAAACATATAATTCATCAACGCTGTGTCAGACTCATATGGTCTTCCAACACTTGCATCACAAAGTTTTACTAATGCGCTAGATATCTGCTCATTTCTAAATCCTAACGTATCTAAATATTGAATATCTGCTTCTAGGTCTGAAACCAGACTCTCCAAATATTTTCGCTCTTGCTTCCGATTATTATCAGTTTCCTTATAACTCTCTAGATAAAAGGCAATGCTAATACCAAGAATGACGACAAGTAGGTTGGCAATGTGATCTAGCCAATTAATCTTCTTCATCTTCTAAAAATAGAATGTTTTGTAGTAATGTAATTTCATTTGTTTCTCGATATATGGCAATTAAAATATCTGACGTTCTATCTTTGAAATCGTATTTGACTTTATCATTAAAATTTCAAGCTTATGCGAAAGCTAGTTTCTGTTTCTTTCATTCTGTTAGCTCTTTTTCTGGTGCAATGCTCCAGTGTGCCATTGAGCGGCAGGTCGCAATTAGCATTAATCGATAACGACAAAATCTTTCCGATGAGCTTTCAGCAATATGAGCAGGTAAAGCAGGAAAGTAAGATTATTACAGGAACTGATCAAGCCAGAATGGTAAAGCGAACTGGCACAAGAATTCAGCGCGCAGTCGAACAATATTTTGCAGATCGAGGAGAAGCTAACTACCTCTCCGACTATCAATGGGAATTCAATTTGATAAAAAATGACAGCACAGTAAATGCGTGGTGTATGCCTGGAGGAAAAGTGGCATTCTATACAGGGATAATGCCTATTTGTAAGGATGAATTAGGAGTTGCTGTGGTAATGGGCCATGAAATTGCTCATGCAATAGCTAATCATGGTAGAGAGCGAATCAGTCAAGGATATGCCGCTCAATTTGGTTTATCTGCAGTAAGTATCTTGCTTACTGGCGGAGGGTCGGGTCCATCTGTACCTGCAGAACTAATTATGCAAGGAGCAGGAGCAGCTACGTCACTTGGTATACTTGCTTTTTCTCGTAAGCATGAATCCGAAGCAGATAAGCTTGGCCTCTACTTTATGGCGATGGCAGGCTACAACCCCAAAGAAGCTCCAAAATTTTGGGAAAGAATGGCATCAAATAGTGGAGGTGAAGCACCACCGGAATTTGTATCTACTCACCCTTCACATGATACTCGTATTTCTGACCTTAATGCGAACATGCCTAAGGCAATGGAATATTACAGAAAAAGTACCGCCGGAAACTAGGTCGATCCTAGAGAGACTCAAAGTGGCTCTCATTCAATCCTGGAATAATTCTACAAGCATTTTTATAGTAAAGTTTTTTCAGGACCTCGTCGGATAGCCCTAGCCCATACATTCTCCAAAATGCGTGATATTTCTTGTAGTATGGAA
>CAZWLS010000069.1:0-15371 GCA_964634415.1 uncultured Roseivirgaceae bacterium
CATCATTGGAATCAAACTCTATTTTCTTTCCTGGTGAAACGAGGGTGATCCTCCAGCCTCCTTCAGCAAAGTCCAAGCTCATTTTCTCTTCATCTATATCAGCCAACCAGAAGTCATAGATGAGCCACTTCCCCTCCTCGCCTAAAAACTTTCTTTCATACTCAAGATTGCAATCTTCAAAATTGAGGCGATACATTTTTTGCTCATAATTGAGAGATTCCAACGCACTGATTTCATCTGTTAAAAACTTCACAGTATCAGCTAATACTTTTTCATTAACCTGAGATTTTGCAGTTAGCACAGCTAACAATGCAATCACGCAAACAATTTTTTTCATGTTCCATTATTCGCAAGAGGATCAATAATGTTCTGAAAATATTAAAAAAGAGGCATTGATTTTTTAGTAGAATGATGTGAACGGTTTCGCCACAAACCATAGCATTTGTAACTTAGCGACCCCAATAAAATAATATGTCAAAAACAGCAACTGCCCCCAAGAAGAAAGCTTCCACCATTGATTGGAAAAAGATAGCCCTTAATATGCTCATCTCCAGAGCGATGGACGATCTAGAGGAAAACAAGCTAGTGCCAGAAAAAAAGGTATTGTATCAATTTTCTGCTAGAGGACATGAATTGGGCCAATTAATATTGGCAAGCCTATTGGACAAACCCAAGGATTCAGCGAGTGCTTACTATCGTTCGAGACCACTTATGATTGGCCTTGGTCTTTCTGTTGAAGACGCACTAGCTGCTCCGCTCACAAGATCTGGTGGATACAGCGATGGAAGAGACATAGGTGTAGTATGTAACATGCCGAAATCAGATAGAGGATGTGTGGTTCTGCCTATGGCAGGAGATGTCGGAGCACAGTATACCCCTGCAATAGGATGGGCTCAAAGCATAGAGTACCATGCAAAGACATTAAAAGATAAAACTTACAAAGATTCCATGTCCGTGATTTTGGGTGGAGATGGATCTGTTGCTACAAATGGATTTTGGTCCGCGCTAACAATTGCGACTACTCAAAAACTACCGGTTCTCTTCTACATTGAAGATAATGGATACGGCATCTCGGTCACGAGTGAATTTCAGACTCCGGGCAAGAACATCGCTGAAAATCTCGCATCATTCAAAAATCTAGATATCTGGGATGGAAGTGGTACTGATCCCGAAGAAGCATATAAACTATTAAAAGCGGGTGCAGACCATGTGCGATCAAGAAAAGGGCCTGCATTGGTAAGGCTTAAAGTACCTAGACTCAACGGGCACTCTTATCAAGATAATCAAGCTTATAAGGATGAGAAACTGCTAAAGAAAGAGAGAACTAGCGATCCATTGAAATCCATGGAGAAGATGTTTAGCAGCAAAGAGTGGAAGGCGCTTCAAGAAGAAGCTCAAAACATTGTTGATGAGTCTGTGACTGCCGCGTTGGGTAGACCGGCACCAGACACCAGCAAGATTAAAAAATTCGTCTTTTCAGAGCCTGATGAAGTACAAGGTATAGGAGGACTGCGTCCATCAAATCCAGATTTCCCTTCAAGCAGTGAAGAACCTAATCCGGATAAGAGAAGAATAAACATTGGAGAGGCGATCAACTTGGCGTTGGATTATGAATTAAAAACCAATCCAAAAGTCCTGGTTTTTGGAGAAGATGTAGGAATGAAAGGTGGTGTGCATGCAGTGACCATGGGACTGCAATCAAAGTACGGTGAAGATCGGGTATTTGACACTTCACTTTCTGAAGAAGGAATAATTGGTAGAGCTGTAGGTATGGCCTACGGTGGATTAATGCCTGTAGCAGAGATACAGTTTAGAAAGTATGCAGACCCTGCGATGGAGCAACTTAACAACTGTGGCACTACGCGATGGAGAACAGCCAACAGATTTGCTGCTCCAATTGTTGTTCGTATGCCTGGCGGATTTGCGAAAGTTGGAGACCCTTGGCACTCTGTTACAAATGAAGTGATGTTTGCGCATGCCATAGGTTGGCAAGTAGCCTTCCCAAGCAATGCACAAGATGCTGTAGGCCTCATTCGATCAGCCATGCGTTCGGATAACCCAACCATGTTTTTCGAGCATAGAAACCTAAACGACAATCGCTACGCCAGAAGACCTTACCCAGGTGATGAATTCATTGTTCCATTTGGAAAAGTCAGCCTTCTTCGAGAAGGAACTGACATTACCATTGTGACATGGGGTGCCATGTGTGAGGCCTGTGAGGGTGCTGTGGACGAGACCGGTATTTCAGCAGATGTCATCGACCTTAGAACAATCATGCCATGGGATAAAGAAGCGGTGCTAAGCTCTATTAAGAAAACCAATCGATGCCTTATTGTGCATGAAGATGCACTAACGGCAGGATTCGGTGCAGAGATTGCCGCTGTATTGGCTTCCGAAGGATTTAACCATCTGGATGCTCCAGTCGAGCGAATTGCGATGCCTGATATTCCACTTCCTCACAACGTTCCGTTGATGGAATCTGTAGTGCCGAATGTGGAGCGGATCAGTGAGAAGATGCAGGAGATTGTAGCATTCTAAATAGCAGACAAAATCTCATCTTGCACAGCCTGTGATTTATTCTGATTGTACCACTTTTGAAGAGTGACCTGAAATTCTTTGTACGGCTCGCGATCTTCACGTTCGCGCCAGTTCCAATACATTTCTTGGGCTTCTTTTGGTCGTGGTCCCCAATCAAACTGAACGTTTAAGTCTTCATCTAATGCAATAAGCTTAGGAATAGACCTGCCTCCTTTTGTAAGAAACTGATCCATCAGGTCTAAATTCTCATCTCGAAGAACGATTCTTAATTCAATTTGTGGATTTAAATCGGCTAGCTTTGAAATAAGAGGGACAGAGTTTGCTGCATCACCACACCAGGTTTCAGTAATCAACAACCAAACTTGTTTCGGCAATGCCCTAACCTTTTCTTCTAATTTATTGTCAATCACAGCTGTCTTCCCAATTCGCTTAGAGCGCTGGGCATTGAGCTTGGTATAATAAATCAAGTCTTCATTCTGCTGACCAGAAGTCTTACCTTCCTCGGCGAATGTGTTTAAAATATTTTGATATTCTTCTGCAGAATATGATTGATTAAGTGAATTAGCTATGATTGATTTAAGGTCCATTGAATATGTATTTAAACCAAATACACGAATTCAGTCTTAAAAGTTTTTGCGTCTTATCATTTAGAATAAAAAGGTACTCCGGACGACGTTTTTACACTAAGTATTCCTCTGCTACTTCGATATATTTTTCTATCTGGTCTGGTTTACCAATACTCACACGGATATGATCTGTCATCGTTGGCCATTTGGTAATCAATATTCCTCTACTCCTTAATTTATCAAGCAGATTACTCTCAAATCTATCGTCTCGTGAATACACAAAGTTGGTAGAGGATCGATTGTATCTCACACCCCACTTGTCGTATGCTTCGTACAATAGAGATTTCCCCTCCTCATTTTTAGCAATGCCCATATTTAAAAAATCGGGATCATCCAAGGAGGCGCTAGCGGCAACGACTGGAGGCCAACCCGTTGACAGTTCAAATCCGAGATGACGATTTCTTAGTGCTTCAATGTTTTTTTGCTGAGATACAGCATAACCCATACGTAAACCAGCTAGTCCGTAGGCCTTCGAAAAGGTACGACATACTACCAGATTTGGAAGCTCATTTATAAGAGACAACATACTCCCTACCACTCCTGCAACCGAATACTCCATGTAAGCCTCGTCTACACATATCAACACGTTTGATGGAACGTCGCGACAAAATCTCTTCAACTCTTCCGTTGGCAACTCGGTACCTGTTGGATTGTTAGGATTGCATATAAATACAAGTGTAGTCTTCGAAGTGATCGCATCATTTAGTGCATCAAGGTCTACCCTATCATTTGCATCCAAGCTTACCTTTCGAATGCTTGCGCCAGCTCTTTCTCCGAAACTTAATGCCGTTGGGAAGGTGGGGAAAGGCGTCAAGATTTCCCCCTTCTGCAATCCGACATGCTGACCCAGTAAACTTAGAACTTCTGTTGAGCCGGCAGTCAGCATGAAATTTTCAGGACTGAGATTATTTTTAGCAGCCAACTTTTCTTTTAACTCCTGGATTGCTTCATCAGGATATCGATTCATGAATTTCATGGCATCGTTGATTGCTTTGCGCGCGGATTCAGAAGGACCATATGGATTTTCATTCCAGTTTAATAGGATCAGGTTATCCTTTTCTCTTATTGACTTTGGTTTTTCACTGGCACACCCAACAGCAACTGGTGACCCGGCTAATAATATGGATGCGGAAGCAAATAAGCTTTGCTGAAGCCATTGACGTCTATTGATACTCATGATTTTAGGTAGGTGGGTTAGTGTTTAGTAATTTAATGAATTGAATCTAGCATACCATTGAAAGATCAGACTTGTATATCATGCGGAAATGAGTTCTCAGGCAAATACTGCAATGAATGTGGTGAGAAAATTATCACACTAGAGGATCGAAAACTAAAGCATCTTTTTGCGGAGTTCATCAATGCGATAACCTTCGCAGATAGTAAATTTTGGAGGACGCTTAAGATCATTCTAACTAAGCCAGGTAAATTTTCCAGTGATTATATAGCTGGAAAACGAAACAGCTATATGAAGCCAATAGCCTTGTTCTTCTTGGCTAACCTTGTCTATTTTCTTTTTCCACTATTTAGCACATTTAACAACAGCCTTCAATCACAAATTACAGATGAGAATTTCGTTCACTCGAGGTTAGCAAACCAAATGGTGATGGATAAAATCAAAGAGCGTGAAATAAGCCTAGAAGAATATGCCATCACTTACAACATAAAAACGTCAGAACTTTCTAAACTGCTTCTAATCACCATGGCGGTGTTTATAGGTCTTTTCTTCTCCCTTATCCATATAAAATCCGACCTTTCAATTGCGGACCATTTTGTGGTCTCGCTTGAACTAATGACGTTTGTAATTCTCTTTGCAGTTCAATTGCAAGGAGGCATACTGCTATTACTTCATTCGTTAGGATTACTAATTACTAGCAGTGTTTTAAATGAAGTGATCATAAGTTCTACTGTTTCTTTAATGCTATTATATTTCTTCTTTAAAATGCAGACAAACTTCTATGGAGTTAGCGGGTGGAAAGCAATTTTAAATAGCCTGCTATGTTTTGTCAGCTTTGCATTTGTACTCTTTGCTTATCGAGCATTTTTATTTTATGTGACCTTTTGGTCTTTTTAGTTTAAGACTTTGGAAGATTTAAGGTAAAGGTGGTTCCTTTTTCCAGCTCACTTTCGCAGATCAGTGTACCTCCATTCATCTCAACAAAATCTTTTGTAATCAATAGACCAAAGCCATTTCCTTTTTCTCCTTTTGTCCCAGATTTAACTTCGGGATTTCCAGTCTTAACAAGGTTTTCGTACCATACAGGATTCATACCTACACCATAATCACGAACGTGGACGGAGATTTCTTCGTCTGTCGAAGTAGTTGATATTTCTATCAAGCCTTGCTCATAACTAAACTTTATTCCATTCGATATCAAATTTCGTAAAATGACCCTGAGCATATCTCTATCAAAAAAGATAATCTTATCATTAAGATCAGTTTTAATCTGAATTTTCTTGTTTTGAGCTAGCGATTTAAGCTCATCCTTGACTTCACTTACTACGACTTTTAAATCAATATTTTCTTTTTGGACATGGATGCCATCAAGTTGCTTATAACTCCAGTGTAACAGACGTTCCATTATCATCAAACTCTCTGATAAACCCACTTTAGTTCGGTGAGTAAACTCAGTCATCCTTTCAGGGTCTAGCACATTTTTTTCTAATAACTCTATCAAACTTGAGAGATTTTGAAGTGGATTTCTCAAATCATGAGCCACCAACGTAAAAAGCTTATTCTTCAGATCGTTGAGTGATTGTAGTTCATTTTTTTGATTCTCTACTTCGGCCATTGTTTCCTTCAGCGAATGAGTTTGCCTATCAACCTCCTCTTGAAGTCTGCGATTAACACTTCTTTCCAATAAAAGCTTTTCTTTTTCCGCATTTTTAATTTTGTAGCCTACAAAAACAGAGAATAGTACCATCTGAGTAGTCATACCTCCATAGATGAGAAGTTTCAAGTAGGGCCTAATTTCAAATTCACCATCCAGTTGCGTAAACCATAAAATGATGTATGCAATAGATGCCAATAGCATTGGCAAGTTGATGTACATAAATAATGGTGCAAGCTTTTCTTTTTTCCATAGCGAAAAGCTGACTACTAAACTTAATACGATAGCGAAAAAGGCCAGAAATGCTGCAACATAGGCAACTAGCTGACTAAATTCTTCACTATTCCAAAACATTAAGTTTAGCACTTGAATCGTGCAAAAGAAGTAAGCTACGAAGCTTGATAAATGAAAGATCTTAAACCATCCTGGGTATTTTTCTTTATCAAAACCAATGAAAGAACGCGCGAAAAGGAGTGCCCCGATAGTTGTAACAAGAGCTGTCACCACAGATATATTACTTAGCAATTCATTGTTCTCATCACCCAAGAGGGGTAATGAAATGTGAGCCGCCAGGCCAAAAACCAATATGCAGAAATGAATGAAAACCTTATGATTCAGCACAAAATAAAGTAACAAGCTACTCATCCCGAGTATTGCAAATACGGATGAGAAAATTACCGTTGTATTAAAATCAAAAAGTTCTGGGGAGGTCACATTTTATCTGATTAAGCAACAAATTAATAAGAACCTGAAAGACTTCTCCACATCAATGCCTTAAACTTGCCTATACAAATACTTTACAAATAAGCTATCTATACTTTTTCCATCATGCATTTCTTGCTATTGGAAATAAACACATCAGTATGAAAAAAGTCTATTACTTATCTACATGCACCACCTGCAAACGAATAATGGATGAATTAGGAAGTTCAATTGCAGATTTCGAGAAGCAGGACATTAAAACGAATCAGATGACATTTGATCAGATCGATGAAATGCAGAAAAGAAGTGGCTCTTATGAGTCTTTGTTTTCTAGAAAAGCGATGAAGTATCGCTCAATGGGTCTTGGAGAAAAGGAATTAAAGGAAGATGATTATCGCAACCTCATCCAGGAAGAATACACATTTCTAAAAAGACCTGTTTTTTTAGTGGACGATCAAATATTCGTCGGTAACTCTAAGAAAGTAATTGAAGAGTTAAAAGCTCATCTAGGATAAGCAGGAATAAGAGCGATTAAATATCCTTTGATCGCTCAGCTATATCTTCAAGTTTCTTGTTGATCATCTCGCGGTCTAACCATCTACCGCGTACCATTACACCAACTGGATTTTTCAGATTGTTAATGTCAAGTAAAGGATTTTCTTCAAGCAAAATCAAATCTGCAGAAGCTCCAACTTTTATTTCTCCAAACTTCCCCTCCATATCAAAAAATATGGCTGGATTAATCGTGCCTGTTTGAATAGCTTCCAAAGGTGTCAACCCTGCATCAACGATGCCTCGCAACTCATGATGAATAGAAAATCCTGGGACATTAAAAACTTGAGGAGCATCGGAACCTAACAGCAATCCATAGCCATTTTTATGTAGTTTCCGTATCAGCTGATATCGTATATCCGTAAACAACACATACTTCTCTACGGTGTACTCAGGACTATTTATTAGATTCTTTTTACTATTAATCCACTGCTGTACAGTAGATTTCGGCATATAGATGAATTCTTCAGCATTCTCAGCAATCTTCTCCGGGGGTACTGGGGAAAACCATCTTCCAAAAAGACTTTGAGTAGGTACAATCCAAACCTTGTTCTTCTTCGTAAGAGCAACAAGATTATCAGCTAAAGCGGTGTCTGCAAGGTGCGTGAAGTTGTATCCAAAAAAACCGTTTTGATCTGGTGAAACATTGGCACTCGCTGGTACCAAACCTTCAAGGTAACCGTCTATATGATCAATGGAAGCATAACCGCTTTCTATGGCTCTGCGTACTCCAACATCCACTGGAACATGTCCGCTATATTTGATACCAACTTTATTTGCTGTATTGACTATCTCATTAAAAACCTCTAAAGTCAGGCCCGGATGGATTTTTAAAAAATCATATCCATCATTTTTAAATTGAGTGATCTTTCTTTGAGCTTCCGCTATAGTTTGTACCGAATTGCCATTGACAGATGGGCTTGATGTAAAAATACGAGGACTAAGAATTTCATTACTTTCAGCCTGTGCTCTTAATTTTAAATGCTCAGGATGGCCAAGCATTCCTCGAATTGTCGTAACGCCGTTCGAGAGATATAAAAATAGCGTTTCATCCGTGCGATCTCTTCCCCACTGAGGGGAAGGAATGTGAGCATGCATTTCAGCAAGTCCAGGCAATACGTATTTACCTTTCCCATCAATAATCCTTACATTTTCAACCTCTCTCAACTGTTTTTCAATAGCTACAATACTCCCATCTTGAATAAAAATTTGCATATCCTCAGAAATGCTTCCATCTCTTACATTAATAACTTTTACGTTTTTAATAACAAAAGGAGAATACGCGTATCCTACGGTTGCATTCTGAGAATACCCAGACATAACAAACAAGATGCAGACGATTGAAGTAAACTTTTTCATATCAATATTTCGGATCAAGATAGCAATAGCTTCGATGAGTCAAAATCTAATTGTGACGAATGGTTAAAAGGTCCATTTTCACCTCAAATGACTTAAAGTATCACTTTAAGTGTAAGCATCTAGTAGCTATTAAGCAGAATACTTATATGGAAATCCGTGAATTTATAGGGTAAAACCTCGCAAATGCACAGCTATGTTTGTATCGTACCAAACCCACCATGGTTATGTTACTGAACGCACTTATATTAAACACCGTCCTTTCACTGGTTATTCTTCAACCAAATAATGCCAGTCAGGGAAATGAATCTGCTGATGCAAAAATTCAAGCAGGACAATCAATTATGGAAAATGTATTTGATCGATTTCATATAAATTATGAAATGAGTCGAACGCACAAAATTGGGTACTATAAAGAGTCTATGTCAGACACCCAATCCATTTATTACTTAGCAGATGGCATAGTGGATATTTACATTCCATCAAACCTGAATCAGGTTGAAAATGCTTCGATAAGTCCTATTAAAACAAGAAAAAAAGCTTTTAAAGAAATAAAAGAAGAAAACCTTCTTTTTGGCAATGCGAGCGATATGGCTCGTTCCTCAATCTGGAGACCAAATTCATTTCTTAGCGAAAAAAATAGAGACGATTATGTTTTTAGTTATTCTGGAGATTCGATACTAAATGAACTGGAAGTTTCCATTGTAACATTCGAGCCTTCTAAATCCAATGGTCTTGCTACAGGGAAGATATACGTCGATAAATCGAGCTTTGCTATTCTTAAAATCGACTACCGTCCAATAGTACACCATTCTAAATTTTGGAGTACCGTTTCTTGGACGGAGGAGTTTCAGTTCAAAAAAGGAGCCTATGAACTTTGCAATGTAAGATTTCATGGTGTGAGTATCGAAAACAACTTCCAGTACGATGCCATCTTAGTTATGGATCAGCTAGAGGTTTTAAGTAGACTTCCACAAGACTCTACGTTTATTAAAGAAAATGTATCTCTTTTTGAAAAAGCAGACGACGAGTTTTCGGATAGTTTTTGGGAAGGGTATGACTACCTCAAAAGATACCTGAATTCAGAACCTCAGTGGCTTTCAAAAAACTAAGTCATTTACATTTTTCGCACTCTTAATTTTCATGCGAGTATGAATTAGAAATTAACTTTGGTGTTCTTAATGGACATTGAGTTCAAAATTCCTAATTTTCTTTCATGAATCGGATCGATAGGCTCAACGCACTTTTAATCCACTTACAAGGCAAACCGAAGGTTCCAATTTCAGAACTTGAAGAACGCTTTGAAGTTGGTAGAAGAACTATTTTCCGAGATATACGCTCATTAATCGATTCGGGTGTTCCGATTGGCGGCGATGCGGGTCAGGGCTATTTTATTGTAGACGGATATCATTTACCCCCCGTAGTCTTTAACAAAGAAGAAGCAAGTGCAATTTTAATGGGCGCAAAGTTTATTGAACGCAGCGCAGATCCCCATACTATACAGACTTTCGAAAAAGCCATGTTTAAAATTAAGGCTGTACTGAAATATTCTGACAAAGAATTTCTTGACAACCTGGATGACAGAATAGCTATACGCCCAAGTGCCTCACCAAATCCAACTCCTGATTCTCACATTGCAGAAATTCAATTGGCAATAGCTACCAACAGACTGATACATATCACATACTACTCTCAATACAATGACACCACCACACAAAGAGAAGTAGAGCCTTTAGGTATGGTTTTTTATTCAGGTCGATGGCACCTTATCGCATATTGTAGATTACGCAAAGATCTACGAGACTTTAGAGCAGATCGTATTCAAAAAGTAAAGCAACTAGCCGAAAACATAGATCCAGCAAAGCATCCACACTACTTAGATTTCCTCAATGAAGCGCTATTAGGAACGGATGCCAACGAAGCTACAATAGTGTGTTCTGCAATGGCCTTTCGCTTCATGGGCGAGCAAAAGTACTATCACGGTTTTGTTGAAGAGAAAAAATTAGTAGATGGCCGGTATGAAATGAAGTTTGTACCTCCCTATTATGATTATTTCGCAAGATGGTTAATGATGTATGGAAATGAAGTTGAAATCACTTCTCCATCAGAGCTACAGGGCAGAGCAGCTACCTTCGCAAAAGAACTCCTAGAGCATCACAGTGCACCATTTTTAACAAAACATTAACGCAATGAAATTGCTAATTATCACACTCTTGATTTCAATCTCCATCACTGTTTCCGCACAGGATAGACAGGCAGAAATTGATCAACAGGTATGGGTAAAATTCACAGCGGCTTGGGAGGCCAATGATGCTAATACGTTCAATTCCATTCACACAGATGATGTTTGGCGTATCAATCCTGGAAGATTATTGATAGGCGATCAATATAAAAATCGAAATACTGATCGAATGAAGGGTCAAGAAAAGAATTCGATTATAGAATTTTCTTTCGAATCACGAAGTATAAATGGTGATAGCGCGTATGAAGTTGGATACTATAGGATAACTCGAAAAGATGATAAGCAACAATTTGTCGGTAGATTTCATGTAGCTCTAAGAAAGGTTAATGGCGTGTGGAAAATCGCAAAAGACTGGGACACCGATGAAATAAACGGGATAAAGGTCACACCGGAAAGCCTAAATAAGAGAGATTTCATACATTTTCAGTAAAATTTTGATTCCAAATTTGGTAGTGACATAGGGCTGTCACTCGTGCGTATTCCTTTGCTTCCACAATCTAAAACACGCAATTATGGAAGCAACAATTGAAAAATTTGATCTTAAAAAAGCAGACAAGAATTACTACTCTGCCAAAAGAAAGCCAGAATTGAAAGACCTGGATAGCTATTACTACTTGTCTTTATCTGGAAGATGTGACCCGCAAGCAGACGAATTCCTTGAAGCAATTGATAAGCTATATGCAGTTGCCTATGGTATAAAGTTTATTTGTAAAGCAGAAGATATGGATTTTGTGGTTCCCAAGATGGAAGGATTTTGGTGGATTGATGGTGGTCTGGAAGCCCAACATAAGTTTGCACAGACTCCTCCAGACCAATGGAATTGGAAAATAGTCATTCGAATGCCAGATTTTGTTGAGGGTGATCATTATTACAGAGGTGTTCAAAAAGTAAAAGCTAAAAATCCAGAGTTACTCGAAAACGATGATGTCAAATTTGAACTTATAAACGAAGGGTTATGCGTTCAAGGGCTACATATTGGATCATTTTACGAGGAAGAACCTACCATTGAAGGCATAATGACTTTCATTCAAGAAAATGGACTACAGGTAAATGGATATCACCATGAGATTTATCTTAGTGATCCCAGGAAAACACCTGAAGAAAAGTTGAAAACGATTCTCAGATACGCGGTTAAAAAAAAGAGTCATGAATAAGAACATTTTAGGCTTACGAACTGTAATCTATTTAGTACCGAATCTTGCAGAGGCCAAGAAATGGTACATAGAGGCTTTTGGAAAACAGCCATATTTTGACGAGCCATTTTATATAGGTTTTGAAATTGGTGGATACGAGTTAGGTCTATTTCCAGCATATGAAAATCAGAAAAGAGGTGATAATGTAGAGGCGTATTGGGGAGTGAATGATATTAATGCAGAATACAAACGCTTCCTGGAATTAGGGGCACAAGAGCATACACCAATTAAGGATGTGGGTGGTGGAATTGAAGTGGCAACAATTCTCGACCCATGGAACAACCTTATTGGGTTGATATATAACCCACATTTTGAATTGTCATGAAAACAATTGAAAACTTCATCTTAGGACTCGATGGCCAGCAAAAAGCCATCGTTTCCTTTTTTCATCAACGATTATCTAATTATCATGACTTAAGAGGGAAAATCAGCTACAACATTCCTGTATACTATCGAAAAAGCTGGGTTTGCTACCTCAATCCTATTAAGAAAAATGGTATTGAGCTAGCCTTTACAAGGGGATATCTTCTTTCTAATGATCAAAACCTTTTGCAAATGAAAAATAGAAAATATGTAGCCGGCATAGATCTCTTTGAAATACAAGAAATTCCTGAAAGATCTATAGATGAAATTATTCAAGAAGCCTTGATAATTGATCAGATGTAATCAAACAAAGGCATTTACATTTTAAGCAAATTACTTAACCAGTATCTAAGTAAAATCCCCTAATTTCTACCTTAAAAATAGAAGTGAACGTTAATCTCATCAAAATTTATTTCACCCTACTTTATCTTACTAGATCAATCCACGTTCATTTTCTTGGAGATTTCAGAAACAACAACACGAACCAAAATAATTTCACTTCTTGACGAGGCGTATGAAAGTCGAATAAATGATCTCAAAAGAAGCATCGAACTCGCAGAAGAGGCATTAACACTAAGCAAAGAAACGTCTGACAAATCCTGCATAGGTAAGTCTTTATCGCACCTCTCATTGTTTCATATGATTATTGGAGATTTTGACCTCTCAATAAATATGGCCAACGAGGCTATAGAGAATTTCGAAGAACTAAAGGACGAAAAAGGAATAGCTGATGCCAAGTATACAATAGCAGGAGCCCTTTATAAAACCGATGATTACAGCAGGGGACTAAATAATTTAATTGACTGTTTATCTACTTACAAAAAGCTTGGCGATTATCACAACCTTGCGCGCGTGCAAAAGTCTATGGGTACCATTTATGAATATATGGGTGATATAAAGAGTGCCACGCAGACGTACGAGGAGGCAATTGAATCTGGTAAAAAAGCTGGTGATTTGAATTTACAATCCAATGCATATAATCCCCTATCTGGCTTATATCTCAACCAAGGAAATACGACCAAAGCATTAGAGATAATTGAGCAGTCTAGAACCATCAAGGAACAAACAGGAGATGTACGAGGATTAGCTTTTGCTCTTTATGGACGTGGTAAAGTATATACCCTAACCGACAAATTTGATGAAGCAGAAAAGGATTTTCTAGAATCAATCAAGATCCATGAGGAAATGGGTGAAAAGCTTGGATGGGCAATGAGTCATCACAAACTTGGGGCACTGTATATCCGAATGGGCAGATTGGATGATGCCAGAGAGACATTGATCAAAGCCCTTGAATATAGTAATAAGAATAAGATTATACTTATCAAGTTTAAAGCCAACCTTCTACTTCATGAAATAGCAAAGAAAGAAGGAGATTTTGAACTTGCACTCAAGTACCTCGCACAATATGTCGATGAAAAAGAAAGCGTCATCAACGAAAGAACCGCCAAGGTTATTGAAAGCTATGATGTGATCTCAAAAATGCAAGCGTTGGAACTGGAAGCCAATTCTCAGAGGGAAAAAGCGGATATAATTGAAAAGAAAAAGCTGGAATTAGATTCATTCTTCTATCGCATATCTCATGACTTGAAAGGGCCAATTACATCTTTGATGAGCCTAAATTATGTAGCAAAGCTGGAGGTAAAAGATGAGAATGCATCAAAATTTATTGGTGAATACGAAACTCAAGCCAATAGACTCAATAACATTTTGGATGGACTCTTACGACTAACTAAAATGTCTTTTAACGAAGACTTCAAACAAGAAATTGATTTTGAAAAGATCGTTTATGACTGCATAGCTTCCTACAAATTCCTAACTAATTATGAATTAGTAGAATTTAAAATAGATGTAGATCAGAAAATCAAATATGAAGCTGAATGGGCGCTAGTTAATACGATAATCCAAAACCTTATCGAGAATGGAATCAAGTATGCCAGAATTGAAGAAGGGAATAAGCCATTTATATCAGTGTCTGTTCAAAGAGTTGAAAATACGATTGAAATAACCGCTTCAGATAACGGCGTAGGTATGGATGAGGAAACAGTTGACAAAATATTTGTCATGTTCTTCAGAGCGAATAGGAAAATTGAGGGGACAGGCCTTGGTCTACATATCTTAAAAAGGGCTGTAGAAAGACTCGAAGGCGATGTTTCGGTTAAAAGTAAATTGGGGGAAGGTACAACCTTTAAGATCTCCCTTCCCGCATAATTCTTACATGTGAATTGGTCTGTTCTCAGTAGCAGCTAACGCAGCCTCTTTGAATGCTTCCATATACGTCGGGTGTGCATGGGACATTCTTGAAATATCTTCAGCAGAAGCTCGATATTCCATTGCAGTTACTCCTGCAGCAATCATGTCTGCCGCTCGAGCACCAATAATGTGAACACCTAAAACTTCGTCTGTGGCCTTATCAGCAAGAATCTTTACCAATCCTTCAGTATCCATACTCGCTCTTGCTCTTCCTAGTGCTTTATAAGGGAATTTTCCTGTTTTATACTGTCGACCTTGTTCTTTCAATTGCTCTTCTGTGTATCCTACAGAAGCAACTTCTGGCCAAGTATAAACAACACCTGGAATGAGATTATAATTAATATGTGGTTTTTGTCCGGCCAATTGCTCAGCAACCAAAACACCTTCTTCTTCAGCTTTATGCGCTAACATGGCTCCTTTGATCACATCGCCAATCGCATAAATCCCTGGAACACTTGTTTGTAGGTGACCATCTACATCGATCTGACCTCGGTCATTAGTAGATAATCCGATATTCTCTAAACCTAAGCCTTCAGTATATGCCGTTCGGCCAATAGAAACGAGACAGTAATCTCCTTTGAATTCGACGACTTCACCTTTTGCATTTTCGGCTTTAACGGTAACTGTTTTTCCTTTCGCAGAAACTTCGGTGACCTTGTGTTTGAAGTTGAATTTGAAGCCTTCTTTCGTCAGCATCGTCACATTCAGCAGGCCACCGCGC